>JAYGEA010000164.1:0-26325 GCA_046582635.1 Alphaproteobacteria bacterium | reverse complement strand
CTTCGGTGTGAAAGACCGACATCCTAACCTTTAGACTACGGGGTGGCGATGAGGGAGGAAGTAGCCAATAGCGCCGTGAAAAGCAAGCGCGAACTCTGATTATTTCCACCCCTTGAGGCTATTATTCCTCCGGCCAGGCGGCGTCCTCTATGAACAACTGTACACCCCGGCGGCCCTGCCAGTCATCGGCCCGCAGATGCCCCGCCAGATGCAGGGATCGGCCCTTGGCCGACAACAGTACCTGGCCCAGGGGCGTGTCGGCAACACCAAAGGCAATCCCCTTCAAGCGTCCGCCGCGCGGGCCGGCCATGACCACGCGCACGTGGTTCTGCCCCACCAGATCCGCCTTGACCACATCGGCATTGGCAATGGCAAAACGCGGTTCGGAATGGCCGGCGCCAAAAGGTCCCGCCCCCTCCAGGGTGTCGAACAGATCGCGGCTGGCGCCGGACACGGACAAGGCGCCATCCAGACTGATTTCATGGCGTTGCGGCTGCCCGGCCATGGCCTGGGCGATACGGTCGGCGAGGAAACCCTCCAACTCAGCCATTTTGTCCACCGCAACGGTCAATCCGGCGGCCATGGCATGACCGCCCCCCGCCAATAACAATCCGGCCTGTTTGGCGGCCGTCACCGCCGCCCCCAGATCGACACCCGGCACCGACCGCCCGGAACCCTTGCCCACATCGCCATCGATCACGATGATAATCGTTGGCCGGTGAAAGCGGTCTTTCAGGCGCGAGGCGACAATGCCGATGACGCCTTGGTGCCAGCGCGGATCGGAGAGGAATAACAATGGTTTCCCCGCCCCGCCGCCCATGGCTTCCACATGATCCACCGCCTGGGTCTGGATCGCGGCCTCGATTTCCCGGCGTTCAAGGTTGTATTCATCGAGTTTTTGGGCAATGGCGCGGGCCTCGTCCAGATCGTCCGTGGACAGCAGTTTCGAGCCCAAATGGGAATTACCGACCCGGCCGCCCGCGTTCAAGCGCGGCCCGAAGACAAAACCAAGGTGATAGGTGCCGGGACGTTGATCCATTTTGGCCAGATCGGCCAGGGCGGCCAAGCCCGGATTGCCCCGACCGGCCGCAACTTTCAAACCTTGGGCCACCAGCACCCGGTTCAAACCGGTCAGGGGCACCACATCGCATACCGTGCCCAGGGCCACCAGGTCCAACCATTGCAACAGGTTGGGTTCGGAGCGGTCGGCGAACCAGCCCCATTGGCGCAGGACCCGGTTCAGGGCCACGATCAACAAAAAACTCACCCCCACCGCGGCCAATTGGCCCAGACCGCTGTCATCGTCCAGTCGGTTGGGATTAACCACGGCGTGGGCCGTGGGCAGGCGCGGTTCGGCCTGGTGGTGGTCCACCACGATCATGTCCAAACCCGCATCAGCCGCCGCCTGCAAGGGTTCAAAGGCGGCGATGCCGCAATCCACGGTCACGGCGACGGCGATACCTTTCGCCCGCAAGGCCAACAACGCCGGTGCATTGGGGCCGTAGCCTTCTTTTTGCCGATCCGGTATGTAGACTGTTAAATCGACGCCGCAGGCGCGGAAATACCGATGCAGCAGGGCCGAAGACGTCGCCCCGTCCACATCATAGTCACCAAATACGGCAACCGGTTCGCCGCCCGTGATGGCATCGGCCAACCGGTCGGCGGCCTTGTCCATATCCCGCAGGCAGGAGGGATCGGGCAGGTAGGACTTCAAAGTCGGGTTCAGAAAACCGATCCCCTCGTCAATGCCCACGCCGCGTCCCGCCAGGACCCGGCCAACAATATCGGGAACGCCAAGCCGTTGCGACAAAGCCAGTGCGGTGCGGTCATCGGCCGGGCGTTGCCGCCATATCCGGCCCGACAACGACTGCCTCACATCCAGCATTGCCGCATCGTCCTCTTTCGGAAGAGACTCGGCGGAAAGGCTCATGACATCATTTGCGGATCGGATGTTGCATGCGGATCCAGCGCACGGTACCCGTGCGGGCCCGCATGGCAACGGATTCCGTCGTCAATGTATGCGCGGTGCGCCGCACCCCCTGCAACATATTGCCGTCCGTCACGCCGGTGGCGGCAAATATGACATCGCCCGACGCCAGGTCGGTGATCTCGTATTTGCGGTTCAGATCCTCGACCCCAACCTTGGCCGCGCGGCCCCGTTCATCGTCATTGCGGAACAGCAGCCGGCCCTGAATATTGCCGCCAATGCAACGCAGCGCGGCGGCGGCCAACACGCCCTCCGGTGCGCCACCCGTGCCCATGTAGATATCAATGCCGGTCTCGGGCATGGCCGTGGCCATGACGCCCGCCACATCGCCATCACCGATCAGGACGATGCGGGCGCCCGCCGCGCGCACGGCGGCGATCAATTCGCCATGGCGGGGACGGTCCAATATACAAGCCACCACGTCCTTGGGATCCTTACCCACGGCCTTGGCCACGTTGTTAATATTTTCCTCGGCCGAATAATCCAGATCTATCGCGTCCGTGGGGACGCCGGGCCCGGCGGCGATCTTGTCCATATAGACATCCGGCGCGTTCAACAGACCGCCGGCATCCGACAGCGCCAGAACGGCCAGGCCATTCGGCATGCCCTTAGCGGTGATCGTGGTGCCTTCCAAGGGATCGAGGGCGATATCAATTTTTGGCCCATCGCCGGTGCCGACTTCCTCGCCAATGAACAGCATCGGCGCCTCGTCGCGCTCGCCCTCGCCAATCACCACTGTGCCGGCCATATTAAGGCGGTTGAGGGCGGTGCGCATGGCGTCCACGGCGGCCTGGTCGGCAATCTTTTCATCGCCCCGGCCCATGACCTCGGCGGCGGCAATGGCGGCGGCCTCCGTGACGCGAACCGCTTCTATGGTGAGATTTCGGTCGAGTGTTATTTTGTCGGCCATGACGAGCCCCTGATGATTCTACGCGACAACTATTGTAACGAAAATTGCGCGAAACTATAGCGCCTCGATACGGATGATTTTGGGCTCTTCCACCACCGCGTCCAACGCCCCGATCAGAGCCATGGCCTTGACCATGGCCGCCTCCTCGCTTTCGTGGGTGATCAACACCACCGGCACCGGTTCGCCCGGATCGCGGCCGCGCTGGATCATGGAGCCAATGGAAATATTCAGATCCCGCAGGATAGCTGAAATGTCGGCGATCACGCCCGCCTGATCTAACAAGGACAAGCGGACAAAATATGGCCCCACATGGCGTTCCATGGGTGAAGAGGGGAGGGCCCGGAGGCTGCCCGCCGGTACCGAGAATGCCGGCAAGCGTATACCCCTGGCAATATCGACGAGATCACCCACCACGGCCGAGGCCGTCGGCCCCTCGCCCGCGCCCCGGCCCTCGAACATCACCCGGTCGACAAAATTGCCTTCCGCCACCACGGCGTTGAAGACGCCGCCCACATTGGCGATGGGCGAGCCCTCGGCCACCATGCAGGGATGCACCCGCTGTTCCACCCCATGTTCGGTCAGCCGCGCGATGCCCAGCAGTTTGATGCGATAGCCCAGTTCCGTGGCGAATTCGATATCGATGGTGGACACATTGCGGATACCCTCAATATGCACTGCGTCCAGATTGACCGGGCAGCCGAAGGTCAGCGCGGTCAGGATCGCCAGTTTATGCGCCGCATCGATGCCATCCACGTCAAAGGCGGGATCGGCCTCGGCATAGCCAAGGGCCTGGGCCTCGTCCAGGACCTCATCGAAATCCCGGCCGCTGTCGCGCATGGCGGTGAGGATGTAATTACAGGTGCCGTTAAGAATGCCATAAATGCGCGAGAAATTATTCCCCGCCAGACCCTCCCGCATGGCTTTGATGATGGGGATGCCGCCCGCCACCGCGGCCTCGTAATTCAGGGCCACGCCCTTGGCCTCCGCCGCCACCGCCAGGGCGGTGCCGTGATGGGCGATCAAGGCCTTATTGGCGGTGACCACATCCTTGCCCTGGGCGATCGCCATTTCCACGGCCAGCCGGGCCGGGCCGTCGTCGCCGCCTATTAATTCGACCAGCACATCGACCTCGTCGCTGGCCGCCAGGGCAACCGCATCGTCGTGCCAGGTAAACGGGCTCATATCAAAGCCACGATCGAGGCTCCTATCGCGGGCGGAGACGGCGGTGACCTGAATGGGCCGGCCGCAACGTGCCGCCAAAAGATCCGCCTGTTCAGATACCAGACGGACAACGCCGCCACCGACCGCACCCAACCCGGCAATGCCAAGACGTAAAGGAGCTCCACGCGCAGACTTATTCGCAGACTTATTCATTGTGCCGCCGCCGGTTGACCGTCCGCGATGTCCATATCTTTATAATCCTGCAAGAAACGTTTGATATTCCGTATGGCGTAGCGCGAGCGATGTTCATTCTCCACCAGGGCGATACGCGCGAACCCGTCGCCGTATTCTCCGAATCCGATGCCGGGGGACAAGGCGACCTTGGCCTTGTCCAGCAACTGCTTTGAAAATTCCAACGATCCCAAATGCGCGAAACCTGGCGGCAGCGGCGCCCAGGCGAACATGGTCGCCTGCGGCGAAGGGATAGACCAGCCGGCCGCGTCGAGCCCCTGGATCAACACATCCCGGCGGCTCCGGTACAGGTCACGGACATCATCAATGATGTCCTGAGGGCCGTTCAGGGCGGCGCAAGCCGCCACCTGGATCGGCGTGAAGGCGCCGTAATCCAGATAGGATTTGATCCGGGTCAGGGCCGCGATCAGGCGCCGGTTGCCGGTGGCAAATCCCATGCGCCAGCCCGGCATGGAATAGGTCTTGGACAGCGAAGTGAACTCCACCGCCACATCCCTGGCGCCCGGCACCTGCAGGATCGAGGGCGGCGGTTTGCCGTCAAAATAAATCTCCGCATAGGCCAGGTCGGACAGCAGAAACAGGTCCTTTTCCTTGGCGAACTGAACCATGCGCTCGTAAAACGCCAGATCGACCACTTCGGCCGTGGGATTGGCGGGATAATTCAGCACAATCGCCGTGGGCGGCGGCACACAATGGCGCACGGCGGTGGCCAGGTTGTCGAAAAAATTCTCGGCCGGCCCCACCGGCACATGGCGTATGACGGCACCGGCGATGATGAAGCCGTAGGGGTGGATTGGATAGCTCGGATTTGGCGCCAAGATGACATCGCCGGGCGTGGTAATGGCCTGGGCCAGATTGGCCAGGCCTTCCTTGGAGCCCAGGGTAACGATGGTTTCGCCGTCAGGATCGATATTGACGCCAAAGCGGCGCTGGTAATATTTGGCGTTGGCCAGTCGCAGGCCCGGATTGCCGCGCGAGGTGGAATAGCGATGGGTCTTTGGGTCGCGGGCGGTTTCCACAAGTTTGTCAATGATATGTGGGGCGGGCGGGGTATCCGGGTTCCCCATGCCGAAGTCGATAATATCCTCGCCCCGGGCCCGGGCGGCCGCCTTCATGGCGTTCACTTCCGCAAAGACATATGGGGGCAGTCGCTTTATGCGGTGAAATTCAAATGGCATGGCCGTTATCGTCAATTGCATCCGGCGGCTTTTCCGCCGCCGGCATCAGTTCCAGAGCAATTCCGATCCAATGTGGTGCGCCCAAATGCCTTGGGCGATACTAAGTGATTGGAAAAATTGCTCTACATTAAAATTTAGAGCATTTCCTGATCGGAAATGCCCTGGGGCATGCTTTATGCCTGAATTGCCAAGCCGTTGCGAGCCCTAAGGAAAGCAATTCGCCAACATCTATTCGTCTTGAGGGAACTATCGGACAAACACCTCGACCCGGCGGTTTTGCGCCTCGCCATTGGGCATGAACTCAAAATACAGCGGTTCACTGTCCCCCTTGGCCTGCACCACGATCTGCTCGGAGGCCAGGCCATGGCGGCGCAACTCGCCGGCTACGCTATTGGCCCGATCCAGGGATACCCCGAAATTCACCAACTTGTGCTTGGCATAAGCCATGTCGGAGGTGCGCAGGCTGGCGTGGCCGACCACAAGAATTGTGCGGCCGCTACCCTTGGCCTGGCTGGCGACTTGTCCCAGGCGCTGTTTTTCCCCGGCACTCAGACGGGTGGAACCATGGCGAAAGCGGATCAGCATGGGCGCGCCGGGCAAACGCCGCATGGTGGCGTTGCTCATTTGCGGCGAGGCGATCAATTGCGGCTGCGTTGCCACGCCTTGATCCGTGCCCTCGAGAGAGGCATTGAACGCCTGGCGCACGACACGCGGCACCACGGTCGGCCATTGTCCTGAAATAGGCCTGGCATTGGGCGCGTTGAAGACATTGCCCGGATGGCGCACCACGGGGCTGCCCTGCGCCGCCAACGAGGCGGCATAAGTTTGCGTCAGGATTGATTGATCCGACCCCACGGGCAGGTTGACCTGCACGGACGGCGGCATGGCGGTCGCAATTTGGGTTGCAGACGGAATTAATTTTATTGCCGCCGGTCGGGCTACCTCGGTAGGCACCGGCACGGGTTTGAGCGCCACGACGGCGGGCGGTTTCGGCAGCGCCGGTGTTCTGGCCATTTCACGGACGGCCATTCCGCCGGGTTTTTGCACCAGCTGGGGTATGGCGCCGCGGGAAACTTCGGTGATGGGCGCGGGCGGCGGCGGCAGGCTGCCACGCCTTTGCACGATGGAGGGTACTTTGGTCAAGGCGCTGGAATCGCCAGAACTTACAGGGCTATTGGTAACGGAACCGGCAACACGTCGAGGCGCGGGCGGCAAGGCGGGCGGGGCAAGCCGCGCAGCCGTACCCTTGGCGGCCGGCACCGCCGCCAACTGTTGTTTGGCGACCGTCGGCACCGCCGGCTTGGCCTGGTGCAACGGGGTTGGGGTCGGCGGCGGTGGCGCGGCGGCCATGCGCTCATTACCGGCCCGGAGGTTCTGATCGGTGTAGCGCGCATTATCCCGATCGGCGACCAGACTATTGGCCAGTTTTTCCCACGCTTTGGCGGACGAGGGCGATTTCGGCACCGGCGTGGCGGCTAGTTTCGGAAATGGTTTGTCGCTGCTGGAGGCCCTTGTCGAGATGCCCGGCGCTTTCGGCAGCGAGCCAATATCGTCATCACCGTCAAACCAGTTGAACGGATTAACCCAGCTTGGCGCATCGGGCATGTCCGGCAGGTCCGGTAGGTCCGGCATCATCGAACAGCCGGACAACGCCAGAACCAAGGCCAAAGCGGTCAGGGTCGACGGCAGACGTCCCATCAGGCGCGTCCGGTTGCCCATTTGATGTTCGCTCATCCCAGCCATGCTCCTTATCATCCGCGGCGACCGAAACACGCCATTGCGCGAGTCTCGGTTGGCGCTTGAACAGCCATTATTATAGACTTCAGGTACCTTGCGAACAACCGCTGCTATGTTCAACGAATCACCTGCCCATATTAGGGCGACCGCACTATTCGTCAAATGAGAGTAATCGATTTTCAGGGATTAGACAGGCCATGAGCGACACCACGGAAAATTCACAATCCACTTCGCCCGAACAGCAATCCGCCGAATTCGCCGAAAACATGGCCAAGGTGGCTGAACAAAGCCAGCGTCTGGTAAATGATTTTCTGCAACAGCAGGCCAAGGACGGCGGCAAGATCGATACCGATCCGTTGAACATTGGCGCCGCCTTCATGGAATTGACCACCAAGATGATGGCGGACCCGGCCAAGATGGCCGAGGCACAAATGAAATTGTGGCAGGATTATATGCAGCTATGGCAGAACGCCGCCCAAGGCATGCTGGGACAGGATGGCGAACCGGTCATCGCGCCGGAGAAGGGCGACAAACGTTTTCGCGCCGAGGATTGGCAAAGCAACCAGATTTTTGATTTCATCAAGCAATCCTACCTGCTCACCTCCCGCTGGGTGCATAACACGGTGCACGACGTGGACGGACTAAGCGCGAAAGACGCCCAGAAGGTGGATTTCTATACGCGGCAGTTCACCGACGCCATGGCGCCCACCAACTTTGTCGCCACCAATCCGGAGGTGTTGCGCGAGACGGTCGAGAGCAAGGGCGAAAACCTGGTGCGCGGCCTGCAAAACATGCTCGACGATATGGAACGGGGCAAGGGCAAGCTGGCCATCAAGATGACCGATCCGGATGCCTTCACGGTTGGCGAGAACATCGCCGTCAGCCCCGGCAAGGTGGTCTGGCAAAGTGACCTGATCCAGTTGATCCAATACGAACCCAGTACCGGTCAAGTGCACAAACGCCCCCTGCTGATCGTGCCGCCGTGGATCAACAAATTCTATATTCTGGACCTGAAGCCGAAAAATTCATTCATCAAGTGGGCCGTGGGGCAGGGTCAGACCGTATTCGTGATTTCCTGGGTCAACCCCAATCAGCGTCTCGCCGACAAATCCTTCGACGACTACATGATCGAGGGCATTTATGCGGCCATGGACGGCATCAAGGCGGCCTGCGGCGAGGACGAGGTGAATATCATCGGCTATTGCCTGGGCGGCACCCTGACCGGAGCCACCCTGGCCCATATGGCGGCCAAGGATGATGATCGCATTAAATCGGCAACTTTTTTCACTTCGTTGGTGGATTTCACCGTGCCGGGCGAACTGGCAATATTCATCGATGACGAACAGCTTGGCCAGTTGGAGGAAAAAATGCAGGAACAGGGGGGCATCCTCGACGGCGCTTCCATGGCCTCAACCTTTAATCTGCTGCGCAGCAATGATCTGATCTGGTCCTTCGTGATCAATAATTATCTGATGGGCAAGGATCCCTTCCCCTTTGATCTGCTGTACTGGAATTCGGATTCCACCCGCATGCCCGGTGTGATGCACAGCTTTTATCTGCGCAACATGTACCAAAAAAACCTGCTGTCCCAACCAGGCGGCATCGAAATGTGCGGCACCCCAATCGATCTGCGCGACGTGAAAATCCCCGTCCACATCATCTCCACCAAGGAGGACCATATCGCGCCCTGGAAGGGCACCTACGTGGCGACCCAGCTTTACAGCGGCGAGACCACGTTCACCCTAGCCGGTTCGGGCCATATCGCCGGCATCGTCAACCCGCCGACGGCCCAAAAATACGGCTATTGGAGCAATCCCGAAAACCCCGCCGACGCCGGCGATTGGTTCGCCGGCGCCACCCAGTCGGAGGGTTCGTGGTGGCCGCGATGGGGCGAATGGATCGCCAAGCAATCAGGCGGCAAGGTCAAGGCCCGGACGCCGGGAAGCAGGGATGCACCAGTGTTGGAAGATGCGCCGGGCAGTTATGTGAAGGTCCGTTCGGACCAGGGATGAGCCAGGGATGAAATTGTGATGTCCGACGTGGTTACGATCGAGCGCAGGGGCGGCATCGCAGTTCTGCGGTTGAACCGGCCGGGGAACCTGAACGCTATTTCCATGGCACTGGCCCGTGGTGTTGCCGCAAGTTTGATCGAGCTGGACAACGACGACGGGGTCGACGGCATCGTTCTGACCGGCACCGGAGAGCGTGCCTTTTGCGCCGGGGTCGATTTGCACGAGGCGCGCGCCATGCAGGTGGCGGATATTGAAAGCTGGTTCGGCACCGCCTGCAATGTTTACAAACAGATTCTGTTGACCAATAAGCCGGTGATTGCCGCCCTGAACGGTATTGCCGCGGGCGGTGGCTTCCAGATCGCCCTGGTCTCCGATCAGCGGGTGGCCCATCCCAGCGTCCGCATGGGACAGCCCGAAATCAATGCCGCCATCCCCTCCATCATGGGCTCTTATTGGATGTCCCTGCATCTGGGCTGGTCCAAGAACCAGGAATTGTCCATGACCGGCCGACTGATGGACGCCGAGGAAGCGCACGGCCTGGGCCTGATCAATCACCTGGTTGAACCGGATCAGGTCATCGCCAAGGCCTGCGAAGTCGCCGAGACCCTCGCCGCCAAACCGGCCGTGGCCTGGGCCCGCACCAAGGCCCGCTTCCGCGAGATCGCCCTGTCAGGCTTCGACGAAGCCTTCCGCGCCGGCGTCCTGGGGCAACAGGAATCCTACGCCAAGGGCGAGGCCCAGGCGGTGATCGAGGCGTTCCTGTCCTCGCGGGGTGATGGGCGGGGCGATGGGCGGGGCATTGGAAAGCAATAGTCCGCACCAATATATGAAAAGTGCTATCGTCCGCGCCAGACATTGCCCCGAATTTTACAACTGAGATAGGAATTTCCCCATGACTGATTACATTCCCCCCACCATGGATTGGGTCCGCGAGCAGGTTGAGCTGTACGAGAGCAGCGGCGGCACCGAAGGCACCACGCTACGGGAATCCGGCCTGCCCTGCATCATCGTCACCCACAAGGGCAACAAGACGGGCGGCATTCGCAAAATTCCGCTGATGCGGGTTGAGGTGGACGGCAATTATGTCCTGGTCGGCTCCTACGGCGGGCGCCCGGAGAACCCGGTCTGGGTCTACAACCTGCGCGCCAACCCGGATGTGGAAATCCGCGACAAGACCGAAGTATATAAAATGCGTGTCCGTGAGGTCACGGACGATGCCGAGCGTGGCCCCTTGTGGGAGGCCAGCGCGGCCGCCTATCCGCCCTACAATGAATATCAGGAAAAAACCGACCGGAAGATCCCGGTATTCATCGCCGAACCGGTTTAGAGGGGCGAATACCCCCGGGGATCAGTCCCCGGCGCCATTCGCCGCCATGTCCTCGAACACTTCGTTGGCGATGATCATGGCCTCCCGCACGGAGGGCACGCCGATGTAGCCCGAGAGATGCAGCAACACCTCGCCCAGCTCATCCTCGGTCCAGCCCTGACGCAGGGCCATGCGCACGTGGATGCCCAGTTCCGGCCAGCGGCCGGTACAGGTATCGGAAACGACGCAGATCAGGGTGCGCAGCTTCAAATCAAGGCTCGGCCGGCCCCAGAGCATGCCGAACACCGCTTCGGATGTGAACTGGCTGAACTTTTCCATGGTTGGGTTGGTATAGGTATTCTTCGCCATGTCCTCGACCATGGCGTCGCCCATCAACTGGCGGCGGATTTCCCGGCCTTTTTTGTAAAGCTCGCTTTCGGACATCTAATGTTCTCCTCGCTAAAAATTTATCAAGATAAGTGCAGGCGCATCATGGATCGTGGCCAGGCCATTTCCACGCTCGATCCCGGCGCAATCGCATCGGGCGCCAGGCCGGAGGAAACATGGCGGGCCACGACGGCCCGACCATTGGGCAAGGCCGCCACGTGGGATGTGGCCAGGCCAAGATAGACGGCCTCGCCATAACTGGCCGTCAAAGTCTGTTGCTCAGCGGTCGCCGCGGCACCGGGGCGCAAGACCTGCACCAATTCGGAGCGGATCGAGACCGAAACGTCGGCGCCCACATTGGGGGATTGTCCATTGCCATCGACGGACAGGGCGGCAAAACCCAAATCCACCGCCACCTCGCCGTTACTCACCCCCGTGACGGTGCCGTCGAAAATATTGGTCTCGCCAATGAAATCGGCCGTAAAACGACGGCGGGGGTTTTCGTACAGATCGCGGGCCGTGCCGATCTCCACCAATTCGCCGTCGGCGATGATGGCCATGTTGTCGGCTACGGTCATGGCTTCTTCCTGGTTATGGGTCACATGCACGAAGGTGATGCCCACCTGTTCCTGCAGGTGTTTCAATTCCAGGCACATATCCTTGCGCAGCTTGGCATCCAGGGCCGCCAACGGCTCATCCAGCAACAGGATATCGGTCTCCAGCACCAGGGACCGACCCAATTGCACCCGTTGTTGCTGGCCGCCGGACAGGGCGTGGGGCATGCGGTCAGCCAAGTCGCCCAGACCTACCAGATCCAGCATGGCGGCGACACGATCGTCGATTTCGGCTTTCGGCAGTTTGCGCAGGCGCAGGCCATAGCCGACGTTCTGCGCCACCGTCATATGGGGAAACAGGGCGAAGCCTTGAAACACCATGGACGTGGGCCGATGGTTGGGGGGCTGTTCCGAGACATCGTGTCCGTGCAACAGGATACGGCCGGCGCTGGGCCTGATAAAACCGCCCAACAGGCGCAGCAGCGTGGTCTTGCCACCGCCCGAGGGACCGAGCAGGACAAAGTATTCACCGGTGGCGATAGACAGATCGACGCCGCGCAGGGCTTGTACCGCGCCGTAGTTCTTTGCCAGGCCCGTCACTTGGACGGCGATGTCTTGGTTCATAATTTTACGCTATCCCGACATGATGGGTTCCGCCTTGGCGCGGACTTCACGTTCCAGGCGTTCCGATTGGATTAGGGTGTATATGATGATGGAACCGATCAGGGCGATGGCGATGAAACTGATCAGGCTGCTCATGGCATAGGATTGTTCCGACATGCCCTCATTCAGCATCTGCGATATCAACACCGAGGTAATGGTGTCGTAGCCGCCCTTCAACAACGAGGTGCGGGTGTATTCGTTGAAGGTCAGGATCACCGTGAAGGCGCAGGCGGAGAACACGCCGGCGCGAATTTGCGGGAATTCGACCTGGACAAAGGCCTGCCAGGCGGTCGCCCCGCAACTGCGCGCGGCCTCGGTCTGCTGTTCGTTATAGCGCCCCATGGTGATTAAAATGACCACGAAGATGTAGGGCAGGGTATAGATGATCAAGCCGACCAGGGCGGAGAAATAGCCCAGCTCGAACCAGGTGTCAAACCAGCCGACGCCAAGCCATTCGCCAATAGTGGCGCAGGCGATATTCAGGTTCTTGAAGAACACCAACAGAGCGGAGCCGAGAATATCCGCCGGCACGAACAAGGGCGATAACAGCAATGAAACCGTAAGCAATTTGGCCTCTGTCGCCTTGTAGAACTTGGCCGCAATCAGGCCCATGGGCACCGCCACCACCAAGGTGATCGCCGCCAGAATGAATGTATTGCCCAGGGCACCCAGCAACAGCAGATCGGAAAAAACTTCGCCATACCACTCGAATGTAAAAACATATTCGGCGGCGCCAAAGCCGTTTTGGTTGAACGAAACATAGATGACGTAGAACACCGGCAGCATCAATGTGAAGACCACCATGAGGGTATACAGCCACTTCAGGCGGTAACTCCAAACACTGCTGTAATCATCGCCCATGGTGCTAATTTATCGGCGACAGAATGCGGGTCAGGTCGAACAGGCGGTGGCCGATATAGAGCAGACCCAGCAATGTCGTCATCATGATGGCGTTAACCGCCATGGCCAGGGGAAAGTCCAGGGCCGCTATGGCTTGCGTGGCGATCAGCCCGGCATTCACCGCGCCGGGACCGCCCAGGATATTTGGCAGCAAAGCCACGCCCAGGCCGTTGACAAAGATGAACACAGCACCAGCGAAAATACCTGGTGCCGCCAGGGGCAGAATGACATCGATGAAAACCCGGTGCGGCCGTGCACCCAGGTCATCACAGATTTCAAAGATGTACTTCGGCACTGCTTCCATGGCCAGGAAGCCGGCGAACACGATGAAGGGCAGGAACGACAGCACCTCGCCGATGATGACGCCAAGGGGGGTGTAGAGTATTACCGTGATCGGCTCCGTGATGACGCCCAATTCCAACAGCACGTTGTTGACCAGGCCGGTCCTTTGCAGCACCGGGCGCAGGGCAAAGATGCGGATGATCTCGGATACCATGAAGGGCAGAATGAATAACAAGATCACCCGGTGCTGGGCCACCTGGGGTACGCGCCGGCGCACGAAGACGGCGATGGGGAAGCCAAAAACGAAGGCGACCACCACCGAAATGGACGAATGCCACATGGAGGAGAGGAAATTTTCCAGCCGGGCGGAAAAGAAAAAATTCTCGTACGCGAACAGGGTAAAGCCCGGCTCCATCCAGAACATGGTCCGCTCGAACACACTCCACACAACGGTCAGGGCCAAGGGCAGGGCGAAAAACAACATCATGAAGATGATAGGACCAAGAAACAGTGCCTTGGCCAACAATCGATGCCAACGCAACCGGGTCAGCGGGACGGGAGACCCCGGTTTGCTCCGGTACCCTCCCGTCCCTAAGTCTCCGTCAATCATATTCGGGCAATCAAATACGGGCAATCATATAGGGGCGTCTTGACCTTAGGCCGCCTGGACCCGGGCCCACCAATCCTGATAGTCCCGGATATGGGTTGGGAATACATTCTGCCAGGAATTGCCCTTGACCTTGTAGCGATCCGCCTTGCCCGCCAAACGCGCCGCGATGAGCGCGGCGTCAAAGTCCTTGGGATTGGCCGCCACGTATTCATTCACGCCCTGCATCTGCGGCCCGAAGCCAAAGGTCGCCAGGGTGCGGGCGCCGAACCATGTGGAGAGATAGACGTTCATCAATTTGTAGAAAGCATCCGCCTGGCCCCGCGCCAGACCGCCCTTGGTCAGCATGAAGCAATTGTTCCAGGTCTGATGTCCTTCCTTCATGGTCCCGTAACGGATGTCCATCTTGGATTTCTTGGCGGCGACGATCTGGATCGGCTCCCAGCAGGAGGAGACCAGAACCTCTTCCGAGGCCAGCAGATTAAGGCCATTGCCGAAGCCATCCCAGAAGGTACGGAACTGGCCCTTCTTCTTTTGCGCGATCAGGAATTGGCAGACACCCTTCACTTCCGCCGGGCTCATGTCGGAGGGATTGTCGATGTCCTGCTTGCCGGATTCCTTGAGATAAATCGCGGTGTTGGTCAGGGTCGGCCCGAAATCGTTCTGCATGGCCGCCCGGCCCTTGAACTGGCTATCGAACAAAGCCTCCCAAGACGTTAGATCGGCGCCGATCTTGTCATAGTTATAGGCCAGGCTGTCGGCATTGGAGATATAGGGCACGGCAACGATCTTGCCCTTGTGGCGGATGGTGTCCGCCGCCGCGCCACCGGGGTTGTAAATCGGCAGGATATTCTTCCAGTTGGGAATTTTCGAGGTATCCAGCTCCACCACGGCGCCTTGAGACGCCAGGGCATCTTCCATGCCACCGCCGTTGTCGGACATGGCGTCATATAGTTTCGAGCCGTCGCCGACGACCATTTTCTGGATCGCCTCGTCCGCCCGCGCACTCTTGGCGTTGTAGTGGATCTCGATGCCCGCCTGGGCCGACATCGCACTCCAATCCTTGGCGCCCACCTTGGCGATACCGATGGTCCACAGCTTCAACGGACCGGCCGCCAAGGCACTTGACGGCGCGCCCGACAGACCAAAGCTGCCCGCCGCGCCCACGGCCGCGAATGCAGTCGCACTCTTAAGCAACATACGTCGATTGAATTCGAACTGTTTCATGATATCTCCCCAAAATTTCTATTTCGCGACGGTCACCATCGCGTTTGTTATTCCTAGAACATCGGAATGATACACATTTACGCAAGTAGGTACACACCCACCGCATGGCTGGGTTGCTTTCTTCGGGCGCGCATGGCCGGGTGATCGGTGGCATTATGGCGGCAATTCATTTGAACGGGAGACTGCATGCTTTCACCACGGGCGATATTTGCCGCCAGCAGTGGTAATGCCAAGGGGATTGCCTGGATGTTTCTGGCGGGGCTGATATTCGTCATTGTCACCGGCTCGGTACGTCATCTTTCCGCCACCATTCATCCCATACAGTTGGCTTTCTTGCGCTACGCCATCGCGTTGATTTTTTTGGCGCCTGTTTTCTGGCGGGGAATTCGCAGCTACCGCAATCGCCCTCATCGTTACGGCCTGCATATCGCCCGCGGACTGTTGCAAGCTGTTGGCGTGATGTTGTGGTTCTACGCCATGGCCAATATCCCCGTGGCGGAAGTCACCGCGCTGGGCTTTACCGCACCGATCTTCGCCACTATCGGCGCGGCGCTGTTTCTGGGCGAAAAGCTCTATATGCGGCGCATCTCGGCCGTGCTGTTCGGTTTCGCCGGTGCCATGGTCATTTTGCAACCGGGGTTTAAGGCCATTGAATTGGGTGCCATTGCCCAGTTGGCGGCCGCGCCACTGTTCGCCGCCACCCTGTTGATCGGCAAACGCCTGACGGAAACCGAATCTAATGGCACCATTGTCGCCGCCCTGGGCCTCGTCGTCACCATCGCCCTGTTCCCCCCCGCACTCTACGTGTGGCGAACGCCAAGCGGAGAGGAAATGCTCTGGCTGTTCGGGGTCGCCGGCCTGGCCACCCTAGGCCACCTGGCCATGACACAGGCCTTTCGCTGCGCCGAGGTGACCGCCCTGCAGCCTATTACGTTCCTGCAACTGGTCTGGGCCAGCATGTTGGGTTTTTTCATATTCTCCGAGGAACCGGATATCTGGACCTGGATCGGCGGTGGCATCATCGTCGTCTCGGCCACATATATTGCCCATAGAGAGGCCCGCGCCCGTCGTCTGGCAAAGAGAGAAATACCATCATGAGATTTCATGCCTATGTCCTTGGCCTGTTTTTACTGCTCACCCTTGGACCGGCTGCCTCCTGGGCGGATTTTCGTTCCTTGGAAGCCCTGGCCGCCCCCAGCGCCGAGCCCTGGCCCCGTTGGCGGATATCCGATGAAGGCAGCAAGGTTGAAATCGATTTTTCCCCATGGGACAAGATCTTGCGCCGCTATCTCGCAACCTCGCCCGGGGGCATCAATTTATTCGCCTATGGCGCGGTAAACCGGGAGGATCGCGCGGCATTGGACAAACTGGTCGCCCAGTGGGCCGCCCTGCCGATCAGCGGCTACAATCGGGCGCAACAGAAGGCCTATTGGATAAATCTGTACAATGCCCTGACCGTCAAGGTGGTTTTGGACCACGGCCCGGTCACCACCATTCAGGACATAGACATTTCCCCCGGCTTCTTCTCCTCCGGACCGTGGGGCAAGAAGTTGCTGCGGATCGAAGGCGAAGCGATCAGCCTGAACGATATCGAGCACCGCATCCTGCGCCCCCTGTGGGGCGATGCCCGGGTCCACTATGCCCTGAATTGCGCCTCCATCGGTTGTCCCAATCTGGATGCAAGGGCCTTTCGGGCCGATGACTTGGAGGCCAGGCTTGACGCCGCCGCGCGGGCCTTCATCAACCATCCCAGAGGCGCCCGGCTGGAGGGCGGCGAGATGGTGGTCTCTTCCATCTATGATTGGTTCACCGCCGATTTCGGCGGCGACGAGGCCGGCGTGACCGCCCACCTTTTGCACTACGCCGCGCCCGCCCTGCGGAACACATTAACCAAACACGGCCGCCTGGACCGCGCGGCTTATGATTGGCAACTGAACGGTAATTTCTGAGGCCCCAGCCAAAATTTGCCTCTATTTGTCGCGGCACATTGTTGATCGGAATATGGCAACGACAACTATCAAATGGCGTTCCGGGGAGGTATTCCCGACTTCAAAGGTATCATAATGGATGTGACAAGCTCACAAATCACGGTATCTTGCTCTCAACATGGTTCATAATCTTGGCGAGATCATTCCCCGTGACGCGGCACCGGACGCCATCTGGCTGACCGAAGTCGCGTCGGACGACAGCGCCCGGGACATTGCCCTGGGCGAATTCCATGCGACCGCCGACGCCGTCGCCCGGGGTCTCGCTGCGCGGGGTTTGACGCGGGGTCAGGCGGTGGCAATTCTGGCGGGCAACAGCGCCGAATATCTATTGGCCTATTTCGGCATCATGCGGGCCGGTCTGGTGGCCGTGCCCATCAACTACAAACTGCCGAAAGCAACGGTTGATCACATCATCACGGACGCGGACGTACAATTGGTATTGGCCGATGGGGACTGGCGGCATCTAGTACGGGAACGACCCATCATCGAAATTCATCTGGCGGAAGAATGGCTGGACTTGGCTGATCCGGGACCATTTACACCGCTGGAAATGGAGGTGGAAGAGCATGCAACTATTCTCTACACATCCGGCTCCACGGGCCTGCCAAAGGGCGTGCCGCTGACCCACGGCGGTTATGTCTGGGCTTGCGAGCTGATGCGCAATTCATTGCCGCCCATGGGCGGCAACCGGGTTCTGGTGGCCGCGCCGCTTTATCATATGAACGGCCTGATCCTCAGCGCCATGACCGCCATGACCGGCGGCGCCATCGTGCTGTTGCAACAGTTCTCGCCCATCCGCTATCTGGAAACAGCCGCCGCCCATCGCTGCCATGTCCTAACCTCCGTCCCAACCATGATTGCCATGGCGGTGCGGGAGGCGGAAACCATTCGGCGGCTGGATCTGTCTTCCGTGGAACGGGTGATCATGGGCTCCGCCCCGTTAAGCGAGGCTTTGTTCGACAAGGCAGCCGAGATCTTCCCAGGCGCGGCGATTTCCAACAGCTGGGGCACGACGGAATCCAGCCCGGTGGCGTTCGGGCCCCACCCCGACGGCCTTGCGATACCGAAATTATCCATTGGTTATCCAGGCGACCATACGGAATTGGAACTCCGGGATGGCCCGGACGGGAACCAGGGCGTGCTGTGGGTCCGCAACAAGGCGGTGATGCCGGGATATTTGAACCGGCCGGAGGAAACCGATAAATGCCTCCATGACGGATGGTACGACACCGGCGATATCATGCGGCGGGACGGGGGCGGCTTTTTCTTTTTTGTCGGCCGGGCCGACGATATGTTCGTCTGCGGCGGCGAGAACGTCTATCCGGCCGAAGTCGAACGTTTACTGGAACAACACGCGGATGTCGCCCAAGCCGCCGTGATCGCCTTTCCCGACGACATCAAACAGCATATCCCCGTGGCTTTCGTGGTGGCCAAGCCAAGCAGCACGGCGGATGTGACAGACATAAAACAATTCACCCTTGCCAACGGCCCGGCCTACCGGCATCCCCGTTTCATCGGCTTGCTGGAAGAACTGCCCCTTGCCGGCACCAATAAGATTGACCGGCGCGCCCTGTTCGAACGGGCGCGGTCAGAATTTTCCCGCTGAGTGGCGCGCGCCTTTACGACGGCACAATTTACGACGGCACAAAGGCAAAACCGTTCTTACCCTGGCGCTTCACCACATACATGGCCTGATCGGCATTTTGCATCAGCTCGTCGCAGGTTTCGCCGTGGATGGGATAGAGGGCGATGCCGATGCTGGCGCCGACTTTTGTCGGCATTCCCTCTATGTCCATGTCGGCGGATATTATCGTGACCAATCGCTCGGCCAGACAGGCGGCGTCAGCTGTATTATCGATGCCCGGCGCCACGACGAGAAATTCGTCACCGGCGATCCGCGCCGCCGTATCAATTTCCCGCTTCGTGCCCAGGATCCGCGCCGCCACGGTTTTCAACACGTCGTCGCCGGCTTCATGGCCGTGGGCATCATTGACCGACTTGAAACTGTCCAGATCAATAAACATTAAAGCGCAGAAAGTCTTGTCCCGCCGGGCCTGGGCGATGGCCATATCGATGCGGTCCTTGCACAGGCGCAAGCTGGGCAAACCGGTCAGGGCATCATGGTTGGCCAGAAATGTCATCTTTTGCTCGGCAATGGCCAGGTTTTCCGCCACCGTGATAATTTCAGAGGCCTGGATCTCCAGTCTTTCCTCGCGATCGCGAATTTCCAAAATCTGTATTTCCAGACGTTCCTGGTTATTGCGCAGGGTTTCTTCCAACTTTTTTCGCGTGCTGATATCCCGGCCAACGCCGCGATAGCCGCAAAATGTACCCGCATCATCAAATATGGGTCGGCCGGAGATGGACCAATCATGATGGTCGCCATGCACATCAATGAAACTGTACTCGAAATTCCGGAACGGCCGGTGTGCCTCCATGTCCGCATAGTGGGCCGACCACGCTTCGGAATAAATGTCGTCGCGGGTATTCAATTCCCGCCGGGTCATGCCATGGAAGGCCACCGGGTTGGTGCCGCCGTTGTATTTCATCACCGTGTCGGTGACCATGGTAAAACGCAAATCGGCATCCAGTTCCCAAAACCAATCGGAGGCGGCATCCGCCATATCCCGAAAACGCCTTTCGCTCGCTCATAGCGCCTCGGCCGCCAGCTTGCGGTCCGTGTTATCGGCGAAGGTGATGACAAGGCCGCCATCATCGGTCTTTTTCTTTAGAATATCGTATGTCCGGCCACCGGGAATAGTCACCTCGGTACGTTTCGTGGCATCCAGCCACAGCCACTTCAAGCGTTCCTCCACCAGGGTTTCAGGTTCGCCGGGGCCATAGTCACCGCGTTCGGCCATCAAGAGTGCGAAATCCCGTATTCCAGTTCCGACCTTCATCATATGGCCGGGGAATTTCAGGATTTCCTGATAATGCTTATTCCAGATCACCAGCGACCGCTCGGCGTTGAACATTGCCAAGCCTTGGGTAACATTGTCGAAAACCGTCGCAAGGGCGGCAACACGTGAGGAGACCAAATCGCCTTCAAGCCGCGCGACCCGTGCCCGCAAGGCTGCGATCTCCTTGGCTTCATGCGTTGCGTCTTCCGTATTTGGAATCGCCTTGGTTTGTTGACTACTCGACATCCCTCATTCCCGCCGTGCCTCCCGTGATGGATACGACAAGACGTTACAGAAAAGTCCTAAGATCCGGTTATTCAAATAAGAGTTCCTTAATGAATGATCCGCCCGACCCATTTTTTTCGAAAATTACCAATACTCACTTCGCCTTGAATATTTATTGCCAAATTCCGGATTGACTTGTAATTAAATTTATATCAGTAACACTGACCTAAATAATTGAAAGCCACCATAATGATTTGGGAAGACATATTTTCAAACGATGCCGGCGCCATAAAGGCATCGGAGATCAGGGAATTGCTGAAAATTTTATCCAATCCGGAGATCCTGTCATTCGCCGGCGGTATCCCGGACCCCACTTTGTTTCCCATTGCGGAGACCACGCGCATCACATCCCGGCTGGCGGCCAATGGGGATCGCTATCGCCAGGCCATGCAGTATTCCCAGACGGAAGGCTATCAGCCCCTGCGCCGCTGGATCGCGGACCGCCACGGCGCGCGCCACACTGATCTATCACCTGACAACGTCCTGGTCACGAACGGGGCGCAGCAATCCTTGATGTTGCTGGCGTCCGCCCTGATCGACGCCCATCAGCCCATCGCGGTTGCCAATCCCACTTATCTAGGGGCCCTGCAGGTATTCGGGACCCGGAGACCCCATTACCTGACTGTCGAAACGGACAACGACGGCCTGATCCTCGAAAGTCTGGAAGCGGCATTCGCTGGGGGCGCGAGGCTGCTCTACACCATTCCCGATTTTCAGAACCCGGGCGGCATCAGCCAGCCGGCAGACCGGCGGCGGCGGATTATCGAACTGGCGCACCATTATGATGTGGTCATATTGGAAGATGTGGCCTATCGGGAACTGTACTACGACGCCCCGCCGCCGCCATCGTTGTTTGAGTTGGAGGGCGAATTTCTAGGGCCGGGCCGATGGCGGGACCGGGGCCGGGTTATCCAACTGGGCACGATTTCCAAGACCTTGATGCCGGGCCTGCGGGTTGGCTGGACCATCGCGCCCCGGCCCCTGCTAGAAAGACTGGTTCTGTTGAAATAGGCCAGTGACCTGCACACCTCCGCCCATAACCAGATTTTGGCCCACGAACTAGCCGACGGAATTCTTGCTGGCCATGTCGAAACCTTGCGCACGGTTTACCGGGACCGCCGCGACGCCATGGTCAACGCCCTGGATTGTTATCTTCCCAATGGCACCCACTTTACTGTACCGAAAGGCGGCATGTTTGTTTGGCTGACATTGCCGCCGGGCCTGGATGCCAAGCCTTTATTGGCAAAGGCCTTGAGCGAAGAAAACTTGCCTTCGTCCCCGGTGCCGCCTTTCACGCCCGGGGAGGCGGTGAAAACACCTTGCGGCTGTCATTCGCGACCTGTCCGCCAGAGATCATTGAGGACGGCATGAAACGTTTGGCGGCACTCATTGCAAAGGAACATCTTGCCGCCGCTGCTTAATCACCAAATACCTTGTCTCGAGGTGCGCGATTGCGCCCTTGGCCATCCTTGAAATTAGATCAACCACGTCAGATTTCCATTCCTCCGAGACAGCACTCTTCACATTCCACAGCCGGTATTTACTGACAAATCAATCATTCAATTCGTTAGATACCTGTACGAACCGTATCAAATTTTGCGTGAATTTTCATGATTTAAAATATCATATGTTGCATTCTTTCGATGCAATCTCGAATCAGGGGTGGCAAGGGCAATGTTTCAACGAACAACAAGACGTATTGCACTAATTTTAGGGTTGGCCTTCGCCATCACGGGCTGCTCCCTTGTTGAAAATGCATCAGGTACCGCGGATGCCGCCCTGCCTGTGACGAGCGAGGTGGCGGAAACGGCACTGCCGCGCTGCCGGTACGATCCAAGCGACGCCGAAAGACGGAAGCTGACGTTCAAAAGACATGCACAGGCCGTTAACGCCCATCTCATTGTCATTCACGGCGAAACAAACCAGAAAAACACTGCCCGGCCCAATGGCGAACTGTTGACCTACGCCGAGCAGTTCGCCGCCGTCATGAAAGGTTTTGCGGCTTGGCGGCAAACCGATGCCGGCGCCAGTGGGCGCATGATGCTGATCTTCAATGGCGGGCTGAACCCTACCGTATCGGTGAAAAACCGGGCCACCAGACAGACCGCCTGTATACTCCGCCATGGCTTCTATCCGGTGTTCATGGTCTGGAGCTCCGACGTCTTCGCCTCCTATGGCGAACAATCCCTGTATATCCGCAACGGCGTCTTACACGAGTCCGTGCAACCGACATTTCCATTGTATATTGCCTCTGACATTGCCGCTTCAATCATCCGGGCGCCGCAGACTTGGATCAATGAATTGGGGCGATTTATAGATTCGGTAACCCCTCCGACGCGACTCCCTATTCCGTCTCGGGCGATGGTACAATCAAGAACGGCACCGCGCCCTGTCCCAACGTAAGCGGCAAGCATCCCGTCCCGCTCTGTCTGCCGTTCACCAAAAAAAGAGGCAAAGTGCGGCTGGACGACAATCCGCCGCGCAATGCCCGACGGGTATTTGAACTGGCCCGATACGGTGTAACCACGCCGGTACGCCTGGTATCCGAAGCAACCCTGCTGGAACCCGGCAAGGAAGCCTGGAACACAATGCTGCGGCGAACCCGGAACACGGTCCATCATCCCGGCGAATTTCAACCGAATCTTTGGAACGAGTTCCATCAAGACGATCGCGACGAGACCATGCAGCGATACACCAGGGGGACGGGACGATTTGCGCGCTTTTTCCTGGATCTCGGCGACTGTTTCGACATGGCGAAACATCGGGCGAAATCGACAGCCTCATGCACGCTGCAATTGGCTGACATGGACGCTTTGCAGGACATGAAATTGACCCTGGCAGCGCACAGCATGGGGGCCATCCTTGTCAATGAACTGATTGTGAATTATCACGACCTGCCTTATGAAAATATTGTCTTCATGGCAGCCGCGACCTCTCTCAGGCATAGCCGCAATGCCCTGGTGCCACTATTGCAGGCCAGCGCTGGTGGCGACTATTCTTCGAAGTTGAAGGTCAGGTTCTTCAATCTGATGCTGCATCCGAAGGCGGATGCCAGGGAAGATTCCGTCTATGGCCTGCTGCCGAGCGGCAGTCTGCTGGAATGGATCGACGAAGTGCTTGGAAAACCAAAAACCATGATCGACCGCGCCATGGGTAAATGGCGGAATCTTCAACCGGCATTGCACATCTTTCCAGCCAAAATGCGGCCGCGCATGAATTTCCGGGTATTTGGCTTCGACCAAAGGCGTTGGCGCGAGCATCTGGGTGATGACGGACTGCCCTGTGCCGATTACGCCGGCCCAAATCCCGTCACGCACGGTTCCTTCAATGACACGGCCAAGGAATATTGGCGTCCTACTTTCTGGGGCGCCCCGGCCGATTATCACCAACCACGAACAACATGTTGAAATAATTGATTTTTTCAAGCTTGATCCGAGCCACCGAATACCTCATCCCAAGCGTGGCGCAATTGCATATCAACCTCCGCCATTTCAATGGGCAGACCAAGATCAACCAGGGACGTCACGCCGTGCTCCTGAATGCCGCAGGGCACGATGCCGGCATAATGGGATAGTTCCGGCTCCACATTCAGGGAAATGCCATGATAGGTGACCCAGCGCCGCACGCGGACACCAATCGCGCCAATCTTGTCTTCCCTGCCTTGCCCCCTGTCGATCCAAATGCCGACCCGGCCCGCCCGCCGCTCGCCGGACAGGTTGAAGCGGTGCAAGGTCGCGATCAGCCAATCTTCCAACTTTGCGACATAGCAGCGGATATCCAGTTTCCGGGCTTGCAGATCCAGCATGACATAGGCCACGCGCTGGCCGGGGCCGTGATAGGTGAATTGCCCGCCGCGCCCGGTTTGATATACCGGCAGACCGCCGGCATCCAGCAGGTCCCCCGCCTTGGCGGAAGTGCCGGCGGTATAGAGGGCGGGATGCTGCAACAGCCAGACCATCTCCTCCGCCCCGCCCGCGCGGATGGCGGCGACCCGTTCTTCCATGTCCCGAACGGCTTGTTGATAGTCAACCAGGCCGTCGCTGATGCGCCATTCCATTAACCAATTACCCGCTTCTTTGTGCAGACATTAACTCTATCATAACCATGTCCAGGCATAGCTATGCGGGTAACAGTAATAATGAGTCTGGGCAGGGCATGAACGACCAACGTTTAGCCGATGTTGAACTGGAAATCTCCGTGGTAATCGGCAGCACCGAAATGCCGATCCATCAGCTTTTGCGCATGGGCCGTGGCGCGGTCATTGAGCTGGATGCCACGACGGAAGATTATGTCTGGATTCTCGCCAACAATAAACTCATCGCCCGGGGCGAAATCATGGTCAACGGCGAGAATATCGCCGTGCAGGTCACCAAAACAATCAATGATGATGACGAATAATACCACGAAAAATCGCGCACTAAGCTTGCGGCCTGTCGTGGTATTTGCTATTGCCAAAAATCTGCCATTCTAAGGCGCGTTCGCGGTCGTGGCGGAATTGGTAGACGCGCAGCGTTGAGGTCGCTGTGGGGGTGACCCCGTGGAAGTTCGAGTCTTCTCGACCGCACCAAATCAACCCCTCGAAAAAGGCATCGTTTTCGAGGGGTTTTTTGTGGCTTGTACTGTAATCTCAGCGCCATGAGTGAACAGAGCCCAGAGGATGCAATAGAGGCGCCAACATCGTTCGAGGATGTCTATGGCGTCAACACAGAATTGGTCCGCGCGGTCGAGGCCGCCCTGGAAGAAGACCTGCGCGAAGATGTCCGCGCGCTGCTGGAACCGCTCCGCCCCGCCGATATCGCCGATCTTGTGGTCGTGCTGGGCCGCGAAGACCGCCGCCGCCTTGTGGTCACCCTGGGGGACGACCTGGATCCGGAAACATTGACCGACCTGGAAGGGCCGGTTCTGGCCGAGCTGTTGGTGGCGATGAGCCCCCATACGGTGGCCCGCGCGATCGCCGAACTGGATACGGACGAAGCGGTGCATCTGCTCGAAGAGATGGCAGAGGCCCGCCGGGAACAGGTCCTGGCCAATGTCCCCGCGCCCGACCGCGCCGCCGTCATGGAGGGCCTGTCCTTTCCCGAAGATAGCGCCGGTCGGCTGATGCAGCGGGACCTGATCGCCGTGCCGGCTTATTGGAGTGTTGGTCAGGTGATCGACTACTGCCGCGAAACCGAGGATCTGCCGGACGAATTCTATGAAATCTTTGTCATTGATCCCCGCCACCGCCCCATCGGCCAAGTCGCCCTGAACCGCCTGATGCGGACCCGGCGGCCGGTCTTGTTGCGCGAGATCATGGAGGCGGAGGCGACCGCCATTCCCGTGGACATGGATCAGGAGGAAGTGGCCTTTCTATTCCAGCAATACCGCCTGGCCTCGGCCCCGGTGATCGACGGTGGGGGCCGTCTGGTGGGCGTGATCACCTTTGATGACGCGGCCGCGGTGTTGGAAGAAGAGGCGGAAGAGGATCTGATGCGCCTCTCGGGCGTGTCGTCGGAAACCGATCTGTCCGACACCGCGCTGCGCACCACGCGCACCCGGGCCGGCTGGCTGCTGGTCAATCTGGCCACGGCGATCCTGGCCTCCATGGTGATCGCCCTGTTCGATGCCACAATTGAACAGATCGTCGCCCTGGCCGTGTTGATGCCCATAGTGGCCTCCATGGGCGGCAACGCGGGCACCCAGACCCTCACCGTCGCCATGCGCGCCCTGGCCACCAAGGAGCTGAACCGGGCCAACGCCGCCCGGGTGCTCAGCAAGGAGGTGCTGGTCGGCGTGTTCAACGGCATGCTGTTTTCCGGCCTCGTCGGCGTGGTGGCGTGGGGCTGGTCCGGCGACGTGGCGATCGGCGCGGTGATGGCGGCGGCCATGATCATCACCATGGTGGTGGCCGGGCTGGTCGGAATCGCCATTCCCCTGGGGCTCGCGCGCACCGGGGTCGATCCCGCCATTGCCTCGGGTGTCATCCTGACCACGGTGACCGACGTGGTGG
>JAYGEA010000300.1:0-20353 GCA_046582635.1 Alphaproteobacteria bacterium | reverse complement strand
ATGCCCCAGCCTGGGGGCAACAGGGTGGCCGCCGCCGAGCCACCCGCGAAGTCGATCAGGGCGCCGGTTACCGTGGCCGGAATGGCGGTGCCGTCATAGGTAAGGTCCCGGCGCCAGGGCATTTCCAGTTCGGACGTTCCGGCGGCAAAATTCACCACCCGTGCGCCGAACATGGCAAAGATAGGCATGCATTCCAAGAACCGCCGTACGGCCGGGCCATTATGCCCGGGCGCTACGTTCTCTGACTCTAATTCCATCATTTTCGCTCATTCCGCCATGTACATTCGCAAGTTTATTCAATACTATGACGACTGGTCTACATAAGGCAATGAATAAATGGCGCCGCCAAAAAGCAAACAACGCCAGACAATGGTCTGGGCCGCCGCCAAGCTGTTTCGCCGCCAGGGTTACAGCGGCACGGGACTGCGCGATATCCTCGCCGCCTCCGGCGCGGCGCGGGGCTCCCTCTACCACCATTTCCCCGGTGGTAAGGAGGAGATTGGCGCCGCCGCCGTCACCGCCGCCGGCGGCCTGGTGACCGAGACATTCCGGGAGCTGGCAAATGTGTCGGACAGCCCGGCGGATTTCCTGCGCCGCTACACCGACCTGCTGGTGCGCTGGTTGGAAGCTTCAAAATTCCGCGACGGCTGCCCCATCACCACCACCTTGCTGGAAACCACGCCGGGTTCCGCCGCGATCGCGGCGGCGGGGCGGGCCGTGTTCGACGACTGGTCCGGGGTTATGGAGATGTTGCTGGCGCGCCATGGCTGGCCAGCCGAACGCGTCGCCCCGACGGCCACGGCAATCATCGCCGGGCTGGAAGGCGCCTTGATGCTGGCGCGGGTCCGGGGCAGCTCCCGACCCATTCGCGATACCACCGAGGCGCTGTGCGCCCTGCTGGACGGTGGCTTGCCAGTGCCGGACTAATCCCTCTATATGCCTTTCAATCCGTGCCGCCTTGGGGTGGTCCGTAAACATGAAAATTCCAGAGGAGACGAAACCATGGCTGATCTTGAAGTGACCGTTGCGGGTGGCGTGGCCACCATGACCATGAACCGGCCGGAGGCGCGCAACGCCCTGTCCATGGACATGCGGGCCCAGATGGATGATGAATTCCACCGTTTGGAATTTGACGACTCCATCCGCTGCATCGTGCTGGAAGGGGCCGGCGATCACTTCATGGCGGGGGGCGATATAAAGAACATGCACGAATACCTCGGGTCACATGACGCGGCGGAAACCCAAGCCTATTTCCTGCGCCGCATCCATGCCCTGCACACCATCATGTTCTCCATGCGCCGCATGCCCAAGCCCATCATCGCCAAGGTCAAGGGCGCCGCCGCCGGTGCCGGGGTTTCTCTCGCCGCCGCCTGCGATCTGGTCATCGCCGGGGAAAGCGCCTTTTTCACCCTGGCCTACTGCAACATCGGCACCACGCCGGACGGCTCCTCCTCGTTCCATCTGCCCCGCGCCATCGGCATCAAGCGGACCCTGGAGATGACCCTTTTGGGCGACCGTTACAGCGCCCAGAAGATGTCGGACATGGGCCTGGTCAACTTCGTCGTGCCCGATGGGGACCTGGATGACGAATGCGACAAACTGGCCACCCGCCTGGCCAACGGTCCGACCCATGTATTCGGCCAGGGCAAGCGCCTGATGTACCGCTCGTTGGAGAACGAGTTCGAAAGCCAGTTGCAGCTGGAAGCCGAATGCTTCGCCGATTGCGCCAAGCGCGACGACTACCGCGAAGGCGTCGCCGCCTTCGTCGAAAAGCGCAAGCCGGTTTTCACGGGCACTTAGCGGGCCTTCCAGACCGGTGCGCGTTTCTCCTTAAACGCCAGGGGGCCTTCCTGGGCATCCTCGCTCAAGTAGACGTGTTCGTATGCGGCATCACCGGCTTTCAGGGCCTCCGACCAGCCCACTTCGGCCACGGCATAAACCATGCGCTTGCCGGCGCGCACCGACAGGGGCGCGTTCTGGGCGATGGTCGTGGCCATGTCGCGGGCCGTATGCATCAAGTCCGCCAGGGGGACCACCTGGTTTACTAGACCGACCTGATAGGCGCGTTCCGCCGATATGGGCTTGGCCGTGAGCAGCAATTCCATGGCCACGCGCGGCGGGATCAGCCAGGGCAGGGGCGCGGCCCAGGGCGCGCCGCGGCTCCATTTCGGCTCGGTAATGGCGAAACGGGCAGTGTCGGCGGCGATGCACAGATCGCACATCTGGGCCAGATAGAAGCCGCCCGCGTAGGCCAGGCCGTTGACGGCGGCGATGACCGGCTTGTCCGTATGGATGTTCTTGTTCAGGTAGGGCATGAAATTCGGCGGCGGGATCGTTAGGCCGCTGTCGGACATTTCCTTCAGATCCGCGCCGGCGCAGAAGACTTTTTCACCCGTGGCGGTCAGGATCGCCACCAGCGCCTCATTCTCGTCGACGAACCGCCGGAAGGCGGCCCAAAGGCCTTCGCGAACAGCGGTGTTGATGGCGTTCATGGCGTCGGGCCGGTCGATGGTGATGGTGGCGATACCGTCCGAAAGCTCGTAGCTGATGGGATTTTCATTCATTGTCTGTGGCCTCCTAGGGCATTTTCAATGCAGTCTGAACCACTCGCTCCCCCGTCCCAACCACCCACAGGATACCATTAATGGGTGCCAATAGAGTCTGGAAGGACGGGGGAGCGGGTGGCCTGGTGATTCAACGAAAGTTGAAAATGCCCTAACCCTGACCGGCGGTAAAGCGATGCTGCAGGCCGCCGTCGATGTGCAGTAGCATGCCGTTGATATAGCGCGCCTCGTCGGAAGCCAGGAACACGGCCGCGTTGGCCACATCCCCGGCTTCTCCCATTTTACCCGTTGGTGACAGGGCATCACGGGCCGCCACCATGGCCCCGATGCCGCCGTCGCCGTAGTTGTCCTTCATGGCGTCCGCGACCATGGGGGTGTTGATCAGGCCCGGAACCAGGGCGTTGCAACGGATATTTCGGTCGGCGAATTCCATGGCGATGTTGATGGTCAAGGCGTTCACCGCGCCCTTGGACGTGGCATAGGCCAATTCCGGCCGGGCGGCCTTCACCGCCGAAAGCGAGGAGACATTGACGATCACGCCGCCGCCCTGTTCCAGGAACAGGGGCAGCACCGCCTGGCAGGTGAGAAATTGCGAGGTGACGTTGATCCGCATCACCCGCTCCCACTGTTCCAGACTGGTCTCCAACGGCCCGCCAAGGGAGGCGATGCCCACGTTGTTGTGCAGAATATCAACCCGGCCATAAGCCGCCCGGCAGGCCGCGACCATGGCCCCAACGGCATCCGGGTCCGAGACATCAGCGCCGTGGGCGGTGGCCTCAAACCCTTCGTTGGTGATGATGCGGGCGGTCTCGGCCGCCGCCTCGGGGTTCAGGTCGACGGCGAAGACCTTTGCGCCTTCACGGGCAAAAGCCGCCGCCGTGGCCTTGCCGTTGCCCCAGCCGGGCCCGATGGAACCGGCACCGCAAACCAGGGCGACCTTGTCTTGCAAACGCTGGGTCATTGGGGTTCCTCCGCCGTTGACTGATCCGCCGCCACCTGATCCGCCGCCAACTGGGCCCGCAGTTCGGTCTTCAGGACCTTGCCGTAATTGTTCTTGGGCAGGGCGGCGACAAAGCGATAATCCTTTGGCCGTTTAAAGCGGGCGATGTGTTCCAGGCACAGATCATTCAATTCGTCCGCCGCCGCCGATTGACCTATGGCATTGACGATAAAGGCGACGACCTCTTCGCCCCAGTCCGCGTGCGGGCGGCCCACGACGGAACATTCGGCCACGTCGGGATGGCGCAGCAATACTTCCTCCACCTCGCGGGGATAAATATTGCTGCCGCCCGAGATGATCAGATCCTTGGCCCGGTCCATCAGGGTCAGGAAACCATCCCGGTCAAAGGCGCCCACGTCGCCAGTGTGCAGCCAGCCGCCGCGCAGGGCCTCCCGGCTGGCTTCCGGGTTATTCCAATAGTCGGCCATGATGACATCGCCCCGGCAGACAACCTCGCCCATCCCGCCCGCGGGCAGTTCGTTGTCGTCACCATCAACCACCCGCACATCCACATCCGTGCGGGCTATGCCGGCGGAGCCGAGGCGTTTAAGGTAATCGGGATGCCCGGTATCCATATGCATGGCGCGGGACAATCCGGTGATGGTCATGGGGCTTTCCCCCTGGCCGAACAACTGCACCAACTTCGGGCCCAGGACCTGCAAGGCTTTCAAGGTGTCTTCCACATACATCGGGCCGCCGCCATAGACGATGGTCTTGATGTTGGAGGTATCCCGTCCCTCGATACCCGGCAGATTGATCAACCGGGTCAGCATGGTGGGGGCAAAGAAAAAACTGGCGCGGGGAAAATGCGGCAGCAGGTCCAAGGTCTCCTCCGGATCGAAACCGCCCGACAAGGGAATGATGTTATTGGCCCCCTTGGCCACATGGGGCAGGGCGAACAGGCCCGAGCCGTGGCTCAGCGGCGCGCCGTGGATCATGCAGTCTTGCGGCCCGACGCTATCCATGTCGGCGTAATAATTCATCACCATGGCCATCAGATTGCGTTGGCTCAGCATGGCCCCCTTGGGCCGCCCCGTGGTGCCGGAGGTATAGAACAACCAGGCCAGATCGTCCGCCCCGCAATCGGTCATGGCGGCACCGGGTTCGGCGAACAATGCTTCGTATTCGTCACCGTGGTGGCCAGCACGGCCTCAAGACTGTCGATATCCGCAATGAGCGGTGGAATGGTCTCCGCCAGATCGGAAGTGATGAAACAGATCCGGGCGCCGCAATTGTCCAAAATATACGCCGCCTCGCGGGGATGCAGTTTTGCATTGATGGGCACGGCGGCCAACCCGGCGTGCCAGGTAGCGTACAGCACCTCGAAAAACGCCGCCGCGTTCTTCATCATGATGGCGACCCGGTCGCCCTTGTTCAGCCCCAATTGACCGCGCAAGGCCGCACCCAGGCGCCCGGCCCGGTCCGACAGTTCGTTGTATGTGTGCAGACAGTTGGTGCCCTCGGTCACCGCCGGGCGGTCACCGAAACTCAAGGCCACTTTGTGCAATAACGACGCCTGGTTCATGGGCCAAGCCACCTCCGATCAGAATCCGTGGAGGTTCTTTATGGCCCATTCCAACGGGCCGCGCCACTGCCGGCCCCGGCGCGAATGAGTCTAGCTCTTGCTTTCAGGCTTGGTGGTCTTGGGAATAGGTGTCTGCGCCGTTGTTGCCGACGGCGTCCCCACGGGCGTGGATGTCGCCGTTGTTTCCGCTTTCGCGCCGCCCGAGCAGCTTCCATAGCCGAGGCCACCGCCCGCCAAAGCGGTGCCGGAAATGAAGACGCCAGCCAGGGCGAATATCAATACCTTAAGCATGGTTGGTTCCTTTGACAGATTTAGCTACGGAAAACGCTACCGAATGCGGCCCGGGCGATCAATTCACGGTACCGTGATGAACAACTTGTCATGGATTGCGCGATAGGCCCCGGTCACCTCGGCGCCAAAACAGCAGAATACAATACGTTGCAGAGCGCCTGGCTCATAGGTCTTGGCGGTGGCCAAGGCGATCTCGGTCGCGGCTTCCAGGGGAAAGCCGTAGATGCCGGTGGAAATGGCGGGAAAGGCAATGGAGGACAAGCCGGACGCATCGGCCAGTGCAAAACAATGGCCATAGCAGCTAGCCAGCAATTCGGCCTCTCCCCCATCCCCGCCTTGCCAGACGGGGCCAACGGCGTGGATCACGTAGCGGGCCAATAGAGCATGACCGGCGGTGATGCGGGCCTGGCCCGTGGGGCAGCCACCGAGGCGGTGGCATTCCGCTTCCAGGCCGGGGCCGGCGGCGGCATGAATGGCGCCGCAAACGCCGCCGCCCCGCGCTAGTTGTTCGTTGGCCGCATTAACGATGGCGTCCACTTCCAGGGTGGTGATATCGGCCTCGATGATCTCGATCCGCGCGCTCACGGCACAGGTCCCTTCACTTCGGACTTCGGCACGATGCCCCGCTTGATCAACCACCACAAAAGGGCCAGGCCCGGCAGGGCGGCGATGGTGGTGATTAGAAAGAAGCTGACCCAGCTGGTGCTGTCCGCCAAGGCGCCCCCCGGTGCCGATAGCGCCGTGCGCGCCAGGGCCATGAGGGAGGACAGCAGCGCATATTGTGTGGCGGTATAGGCGATATTGCACAGCGACGAGAGATAGGCGACGAAGGCGGCCGTGCCCATCCCACCGGCAATATTCTCGACGGCGATGGTGACCGCCAGCATGGAGATGTCATGGCCGACCATGGCCTGCACCGCGAACATCAGATTGGAAAACATTTGCAGCAAGCCGCACCATAAAAGACTTTCCATGATGCCGCGCCGGACCACCAGCAGGCCGCCCAGGAAACCGCCCAGCAAGGTTGCGCCCAGGCCGAAGATCTTGGAGACGGAGGCGATCTCGGACTTCGAGAAGCCGATCTCCACATAAAACGGCCCGGCCATGATGCCGGCCAGGCTGTCGCCGAATTTGTAGAACACGACGAACAACAGGATCGGCAGCCAGCCGCCCCTGTGCAGAAACTCGGCAAACGGTTCGAACACCGCCTGGCGCATCCATTGCACCGGGTTCGTGCGTTCCGTTGAGGGGCCCTCGTCGCCCAGATCGGGTTCCGGGTTCAACAGCACGGTCGCCATGCCCACCACCATCAAGGCAGCCATGGCCACATAGACCCAGAACCAGCTAAAGGCATCGGCCAAAAACAGCGCACCGGCGCCAGAGGCCAGCATGCCGATGCGGTAGCCGGCCACGATCATCGCGGCCCCGGCGCCGTATTGCCGCTCTTCCAGGATTTCCACCCGGTAGGCATCGATCACCACATCCTGGCTGGCGGAGGCGAAGGTGACGAACATGGCCCAGGCCGCCATGGCCCAGGCGCCCTTGGTGGGGTCGTTGGTGCCCAGTCCGATGATACCGATGATCAGCGCCAGTTGGGTCAAAATCGCCCAGCCCCGGCGCCGGCCCAACCGGCGGGTCAGGAATGGCAGATGCAATCTGTCGATCAACGGCGCCCAGATGAATTTCAGTGAATAGGGCATGCCCACCAAGGCGAACATGCCAATGGTGGATTTCGATATGCCGTCTTCGGCCAGCCAGATTGAAAGGGTGGAAAAAGTCAACAGCAGCGGCATGCCGGAGGAGAAGCCGAGGAACAAAATAGCGATGACCCGGCGGTCCGAATAGACCCGGAACGCCGCCATCCAGCCGGGTCGAGCCTCGGTTTCCGATTCCGTTTCTGTGGCCGCTTCACGCATCGCTAAACTTCATTCCCAACTTGCCACACGCTCGTTCACGACGCCTTGGCATCAATTGGTGGAATATCCGTCCATTGGGAAATCAGGCGCTGCAATTCATCCTCTTCCACCGGCTTGGAGATATAATCGTTCATGCCGGCGGCGGCGCAACGCTGGCGGTCTTCATCCATGGCGGATGCGGTCATGGCGATGATGGGGATGGCCGATTTGGCGCTTTTCAAGGCGCGAATATCGCGGGTTGCCTGCAAACCATCGACCACGGGCATATTGACGTCCATGAGAACCAGCGAGAAATTGCCTCTTTCCACGGCCTCCAGCGCCTGGCGGCCGTTTTCCACACATTCCGTAGCCAGGCCCAGACAGCTCAACAGTGCCTCCGCCAGCATTTGGTTGATGCGGTTATCCTCCGCCAGCAAGACCCGGACCGGCGCCGCCGTCGTCGTCTCTTCCTCCGCCCGGCTGGCGACTTCGGTCGACAGCCTTGGATCCAGCCATTCTCCCTGGTCGTCGCGCGCGCCGGTCAGAACCTGTACCAGGGTGCGCCGCCGGATGGGCCGCACCAGATAATAGTCAAATCTGTTTTCGCGATAGGGTTCCAGACGGGTGTGCTGGTCGACCGCCAGCAGCAGCACCAGGCGGCAGTCCCGCCCCGCCGGGCTGTTCCGCAGGGCGGCGCCCAGGGCGGTGATGGTATTCGGGGGCAGGGCGCCATCGATCAGCGCGGCGTCGATGGTTTCACCACTTCCCTCCGCCTGGGCCAGGGCGTCATGGGTCTCGTGCGCGGTGGCGAAGTCCCCGACCGTGGCGCCCAGGGCCGTCAGGCTGCGGCGGATTATCTCGCGGGAGGTGGCATTTTCTTCGCACAGCAGGATTTTCCGGCCCGCCAGGGCATCCGTCCCCAGGGGCGGCTCGGTCGCCGTGGGATCAAGGGCCAGATCAATCATGAACCAAAACGTACTTCCCTGGTCCAGGGAGCTTTCCACGCCGATCTGTCCCTTCATGCGTTGCACGATGCGTTGCGAGATCGCCAGGCCCAGGCCGGTCCCGCCATAACGGCGGGTGGAACCGGAATCCACCTGGCTGAACTCCTCGAATAATTTGCCCTGTACCTCCGCCGCGATGCCGATGCCAGTGTCCTTGACCTCGAACAACACCACCACCCCGGTCTCGCTTTCAAATGTTACCGAGACGGCGATCATGACCCCGCCCCGGTCCGTGAACTTGATGGCATTGCCGCCTAAATTCAAGATGATCTGGCGCAACCGGCCCGCGTCCCCGGACAGGAACTCCGGCACTTCGGGCGCGAAGGTGGCGCCGATGGCGATGTCCCGCTCCACGGCGCGGGCGGCCAGCAGCTCGCAGGCCTGCTCCACGGTTTCAACCAAATTAAATGGCCGCTCGTGCAGGGCCAGCTTGCCCGCCTCGATCTTGGAATAGTCCAGGATGTCGTTGATGATGGCCATCAGGGCCTCTCCCGACTGGGCCACCGCGTTCGCGTAACCGTGCTGTTGCTCGGTCAATTCGGTGTCCAGCAGCAAGCGGGTCATGCCGATAATACCGTTCATGGGCGTGCGGATTTCATGGCTGACCGTGGCCAGGAAAGAGGACTTGGCCCGGTTCGCGGCCTCCGCGTCGTCCCGGGCGCCCTTCAGTTGCTCTTCGGCCTGCTTGCGCGCCGTGACATCCCGGCCGATGGATTGGACTTCCCGGGTCTGGCCCCGGTCGTCGCGGATGGCGTAGTCGACCCAGGCAATCCAACGCCAGCCGTCATGGGTCAGTACCCGCTGGTCATATCGGATGCGGTAAGGCGGGGTTTCCAGACCGAACCGCAGGTGCTCGGCGATGCCCCGGTCCTCGGGGTGGATGTCGGGGGTGAAATAGCTGCCCTCCACCTCGCCGAGATCAAGGGCGAAATGCTCGCAAAATGTGCTGTTGACAAAGGTCAGCCGGCCGTCCGCCATGCGCCGCACGATCAAGGCATCCTGGGTCTCCACCAGGCCGCGGTATCGTTCCTCGGACTGGCGCAGATCGGCATTGGCTTCGTTCAGGGCCCCGATCGACACGGTCAGCCGGTCGGCCATTTCCGAGACCCGCTCGGATTGGTAATTCAGGCGGGCGAATTTACGCCGGGTATCATAGAACAGCACAGCCAAAACCACGGTGATGGTGATGGCGATCAGGGTCAGGGATTTCGGGCCGATATCGTTGCTGGGCTGGCCCCGAATGGTGTCGAAATTAAACACCAGTACCACCATGGCAATGCCCAGGCAGGCCAGCAGGGGGCCGAAATATCGATTCTGTGCCAGTATACGCAATAGTTCCATTGGCCGCCGCCGCTCTCTTCGCCGGATACGTTGTAACGCTCATGTTCGCATTTTGCGTACCTGTCGGCAATGTAGGGACGTCAGGGCAGGGATGTCAGGCCAGAAAATCCAGGATGGCGGGATTGACCGTATCGGGACAATCATGGTGGACGTTATGCCCCGCGCCCTCAACCGTGATCAAGGTCAGGTCCGGGCGGGCCTCCCGCCAGGCTGCTGCGATGGACTGTTCCCATTCGAAGGACTCCGCGCCGTAGAACAGCAGCGCCGGCGGCTTCAGAGCTTCCAGATCGGCCAGCGATACCGCAAAACTCAGGATAATTTGATGATGGGGAACCAATAGCGGCGCCATGGGCGCCATGGACGCCTCGCGTTTGGATTTCGCAGCCTCGTCCAGCGCATGCCAGCGATCGCCGCCGGCCTCGTCCAGGAAGACCCGCAATGCAGCCAGGTCACCCTCGGCCTCGCCGGCCTCGATGACGCGTCGGGCACCATCGGCAAACGCGGGCAAAATTGCCGCGGGAAGAAGCTTGACCAAGGTGGGTTCAATCAGGACCAAACGGCCCACCCGTTCAGGACAGTCGCAGGCAAAGGCGAAGGCGGTGCTGCCCCCAGATGAATGGCCGATCAAATGCGCCCGCTCCAACCCCTCCGCATCGATGATCGCGCGGAGGTCCCGGAACTCGCTGGTCTCGAAGCCATAGTCGGGCGGCAACGTCAACTCCGTGCCGTCATGGCCCCGCGAGGACGGCAGGATCAGGGTATACTTCGCGCCCAGGGCCTCCCGCTGCCGGGAAAATGCTTTCCGCCCCACCATGGCGCCGTGCAGCATGATCACTGGCGGCCCGGCGCCCAGGACTTCGTATTGCAGTTCGACACCGTCGCCCGCGTCAATAGCGCGGATATCGGCTTCAATGGTGATCGGCCCGCCCTCCCGGTTATGTCTTGCCGCCATTATTATGCCACATATTCAGGCAACTTCAGGCAACGGTTCTCAACCGTCGGTAACTTAGCGCTTCCGCCACGTGAACGTGCCGCACCACCTCAGCCCCCTCCAGATCGGCCAGGGTGCGGGCCACGCGCAGGACCCGGTGATAGCCGCGGGCGGACAGACGCATGCGCTCGCTGGCCTGACGCAACAGGGCCCGGCCGTCATCGTCCGGGGTGGCGACAGTCTCCAACAGCTTGCCGTCGGCCTGGGCGTTCAGGCGCACGGTGCCGCCGCCATTCTGGCCGCCATCATGATTGTCGTAACGCTGCTTTTGCCGGGCCCGGGCCGCCTCGATCCTGGCGGCGACCTCCCGGGAACCTTCGGCGCTGGGCGGCAGGTCCAGATCGGCGGCGGAGACATTGGGCGCCTGGATATGCATGTCGATACGGTCCAGCAGGGGCCCGGACAGTTTGCGCTGATAATCCTCGGCGCAGCGGGGCGCCCGGCTGCAGGCCAGTTCCGGGTCGCACAGGTGACCGCAGCGGCAGGGGTTCATGGCCGAGATGAACTGAAACCGGGCCGGATAGGTGACGTGCGCATTGGCCCGGGCCACCGCGGCGCGGCCGCTTTCAATGGGCTGGCGCAGGCTTTCCAACACCTGGCGGCTGCATTCGGGCAATTCGTCCAGAAACAGCACGCCGCCGTGGGCCAGGCTGACCTCTCCCGGCCGGGCCTTGGTGCCGCCGCCGATCATCGCCGCCATGGACGAGGAATGATGCGGATTGCGAAACGGCCGCTGGCGGCGCAGGCGGCCGTCGCCTAGCTGTCCGGCGACGGAGGCGATCATGGAAACTTCCAGGGCCTCGCCCGCATCCAGGGGCGGCAAGATGCCCGGCAACCGCTCCGCCAGCATGGACTTGCCGGACCCCGGCGGCCCGATCAACAACATGTTATGGCCGCCCGCTGCCGCGACCTCCAATGCCCGTTTGGCGCTTTCCTGGCCCTTGATGTCGGCCAGGTCCAGATGCTGGCCGTCTTCTTCGGCCAGTTAGGGGACCGGCTGGGACAGCGCCTGGCTGCCCTTGAAATGATTGATCAGGGCCAGCAGATTAGCCGGCGCCAGCACCGCCAGTTCGCCGGCCCAGGCCGCCTCGCCGCCCTGTTGCAAGGGGCAGATCAAACCCCGCGCCATGGCTTGCGCCGCCATGGCCGCCGGCAGCACGCCCGCCACCGGGGTCAGGGCGCCATCCAGGGACAGCTCTCCCACCGCGTTGAATTCCGCCAGTTCATCCACCGGCAGCACGTCCATGGACAGCAACAGCCCAATGGCGATGGGCAGATCATAATGGCTGCCTTCCTTGGGCAGATCGGCGGGCGCCAGATTGACGGTGATACGTTTCGGCGGCAGGGCCAGGCCAATAGCGCCCAGGGCGCCCCGCACCCGCTCCCGGCTCTCGGCCACCGCCTTGTCCGGCAGCCCGACAATGGTGAACGCCGGCAGGCCGGAGGCGAGTTGAACTTGCACATCCACCGCCAGAGCTTCAATGCCCTGAAACTCCACCGTCACTACATGGGCCACCATGCCCCGACCTCTACAACCACGAACGCCAGCATCGGTTGCATGAAACTACGATAGAACGCCATCGTGAGTCGAGCTAAAAGAACAAATAGAAAAAAACTCAAGGCGCGGCCACCCCCGCCACGCGGTCGGGATAGTTGCTGTTGAGGCGTTCTTCAATGTAGTCGCCATAGCGGATGACATCGTGGCGCGGGCAACCAGCCGCCGGCCGGACTTTGCAGTTCCAGGCCGCCGATGTCATCCTGGGCCAGGATGGTGATGAAGCCATAGTCCGTATGGGGATGAATGCCGTAGGCCCGACCCGCTTGCTCAACCGGCGCCGGCGGATAGTGGATCAATCGCAGGGCGGTGGTGGCATTGTCAAAAAACGGCAGATAGAAATCCCGGCTCTCGCCCACGGCCAGAGCGAAAGCCGGCAGCAACGCCGTGGCCAGGCCGCGCACGGCGGTATCATAGCGCCGGACAACAGCCTGGAATTCAGTATCGTCGGGCCATTGGTTGGGGCCTTTCAGGGCGCCGGTCAGATAGTCGGGATCGTCCGCCGGGACTTCCTGGCGCAGAAAAAACGATTCCAGCTGATTGGGCGTCGGCGCGGGGGCGAAACGGGCCGAGGACACCAGTTTCGAGGTGGCCAACCCCTGATAGCCCCGGTGCCAATGGTTCAGCTTGATGGCCTGCTTCTCGGCCAGGGGGCGGTCATGAAAGCGCCGGTTCTGCGCGAACACGGCGGCCATCAGGTCCCCATCCAGGCCATGGTTCACCAAATAGAAAAAACCGCTGTCCAGACAGGCCGCGCTGATCCGTGCGGCCAATGCGGTTTCATCATGGCCGGCAAAATCGATGATCGGAATGTCCGGTTCGTTCGCCATGGCGGAAACTCTCAGTTAGGTCTTCAAAAACCCAGGTTCCCACAACACGGCGCCCATGCCAATGAACTTGGCATGACGGCTCACCTCGGCGCGCAGTTTCGTCTCCCGGCCATTGGTGAATTTGACGCCCGCCTCCAGCCACAGGCCCGTGACCGCCAACACATCATCGTCCCGCCGTGCCTTCATGTCCATGCGGCCGATCAGGCGGTCGCCCTGTAGCAAGGGGAAGACGTAGTAGCCGTAGGTACGCTTGGCCTCGGGCACGAAAATCTCGATACGGTAGTCAAAATTGAACAGCCGCCGCAGACGCTTGCGGTCGCGGATCAAGGGATCGAACGGGCTGAGCACGCGCAGACGATCCGGCGGCGGCGGCAGGTTGTCCAGACCATCAAGAATGTCGGGCCGCGCGAAGACGGTCCTGGCCGGGCTGCCATCGGCGCTAGCCACCTGTACTTCGATCAGGCCCTGGCCCAGATGCGCGGCGCACCAGGATTTCGCCTCCGCCGGTATGATCGAGCCCCAATAGGCCGCTAACTCACCCGCGGTTGCGAAGCCCAGGCGGTCCAGGGCATTGCCGCAGGCCCAATCGATAAAGGCCCCGTCATCCGGGATCGGCGCCAACCGAACTTCGTCGGGAATGATCCGGCTGCTCAGGTCATAGGCCTTTTGAAAGCCATCCCGATGGCAGATGGATAATTCGCCCGTGCGCCAGAGGAATTCCAACGCGGTCTTGGCCGGATGCCATTCCCACCATCCATTCTTGGCGGACTTCCTGCCACCATCCGGTGATTTCAGGTCGCGGGAGCGGGTGGGGCCGTTGCCATCCACGTAACTTTTCACCTGAGCCATCAAATCTTCAAATCCGACCGTCCTGCCGTTGGCGGTTTGTGTCGGCCGCCATTTGCGCCAGCGCCGCCGCAGGCTTTCCCTGGATCGGACGAACCGGTGCCGCCAATGGGCATAGAATTCCGTTGGTATCAGCGCCGCATCATGGGTCCAATGCTCAAACAGCCGGCGGTCGTCTTCCACCAACTGGCGCATGTGCTCCGGGCGATAGGTCTGATTGCGGGCAAAAAGGATCATGTGATGGGCGCGTTCGACGGTGCGAATGCTGTCCATCTGCACAAAGCCGAGCTGGTTGATCAGAGCGTATAGATCATCCTTGTCCTGCCGTTTGTGCGGCGGCAGGCACAGGCCCTGGCGTGACATGAAAATGCGCCGGGCAGCTTTGTTGGGTATGAGAGGTGGCTGTCCCGCCGTCACGATCGAGAAGGCTAGGCCTGCGTATCCACGTTGTGGCCGCTGGCGCCATTTTCCTCCTCCGGGGCCTCCTCCGCCTCGGTTTTGGCCGCTGGCACGCCCTTGGCGACGCCGACCATGGCCGCGCGCAGCAGACGGTCGTGGATCACGTAACCGGGCTGCATCACTTGCACCACGGTGCCTTGGGCGGCTTCCGGGTCGTCCAGTTGCACCACGGCCTGATGGAAATTCGGGTCCAGCTTTTCACCCAGGGGACTGATTTCCTTGATCCCGTGCTTGGTGAAATGGCCCTTCAGTTCCTTGCGGGTGAGTTCCACGCCTTCCAGCAACTGCGACAGTTCCGGATTGCCGTCACGGGCGTCGTCGCTGACCGCCGAAAGGGCGCGTTGCAGATTGTCGGAAACCGCCAGCATGTCCCGGGCAAAATCGGCCACGGCGTATTTCCGCGTATCGGCTCTTTCCCGATCGCCGCGCCGGCGCATATTTTCCGTCTCGGCCATGGCACGGAGCAGTTTGTCTTTCAGATCGGCGATCTCGCCAAAGGCCGCTTCCAGTTCAGCGGGCCCTTCAACAGCCTGCTCCACCACAGCATCGGCCACCGCATCGGCCGCCTCCTCGGCTTCTGCCTCCGCCTCGTCCTTGGCGGCGGCCAGATCGATGGGCTCGGCGGCCTTGGCCATGGCTTCGGCGGCATCCTGGGCGGCCTTGGCGTCTTGATCTTCCGGGTTTTCAGCTTCGTTCATCTTGTCCTCGGTCGCGGCCATGGCGCGCGGTCTCTCAATATACGGTCATGTTATTTGATATAGGGGTTTGGGGACGCGTTTTTAACCCATTCAGCCCTGAGGTCAACCAATCAGACGCCCGATCACCTTGGCGGTATAATCCACCATGGGCACGATGCGGGCATAGTTCAGGTGGGTCGGTCCCACGACGCCAATGGCGCCGATGATTTCCTGGTTGGTGTTGGTGTAGGGCGCCACGATCATGGAAGAGCCGGTCAGGGAAAACAGCTGACTTTCCGAGCCGACGAAAATCCGTACGCCGGGGCCTTCGTTGGCCAGCTCCAGCACATCGATCAGGGATTGCTTGCTTTCCAGATCAGCGAACAATTGACGCACCCGTTCCAGGTCTTCCACCGCCGTGATGTCTTCCAACAGATTGGCCCGGCCGCGCACAATCAAGGTCTGCTGCTGATCATCGCCACCCCAAATCGCCAGGCCGCTTTCCACCACGCGGGCCGTGACCACATCCAGTTCGGCGCGATGAGCCTCGATCTCCGCCATGATATCCTGGCGCGCCTCGGCCAGGGTGGCGCCGCGCAGGCGGGCGTTGAGATAGTTGGCCGCCTCCACCAGGGTCGAGGGGGGCAATCCGGGCGGCACCTCGATGATGCGGTTTTCCACCGCGCCCGCTTCACCCACGATCACCACCAAGGCCCGGCCATCGCCGAGCGAGACGAATTCAATATGTTTCACGGGCGCCTCCAGCTTTGGCGCCATGACCAAACCGGCCCAGCCCGACAGGCCCGACAGCATTTCCGAGGCCTGGATCAACATATCCTCGAAGGAGCGCCCGGCGGCGGCGCAATTGGCCTCGATCTCCGCCCGATCCTCTTCCACAAGATCGCCCAATTCCAACAGACCGTCGATAAACAGGCGCAGCCCCCGGTCCGTGGGCAGACGGCCGGCGGAGGCATGGGGGGCGTGCAGCAGCCCGGCCTCTTCCAGATCCGCCATGATGTTGCGTACCGAGGCGGGCGAGAGGCTACGGTTCAGTCGCCGCGACAGGGTGCGCGAGCCGACGGGGGTGCCGGTTTCAAGAAAGGATTCCACCACCTCGCGAAAAATCTCGCGATTGCGCTGATCCAGGGCGCCGATTTCCGGCTGATTTGTCGGTCGTAATGCCATTGTACGGTTAATGTAGTAAGGGCCTGGGAATGCGTCAACGACGCCCTTGATGTTGGCCTGGACGTATAGCCTGGGGGAGGCTAGATAGGGCGCCTTGTATAGCAGTGTTTAGGGAGATAATTACATGCGCCCATCCGGCCGCGCCGTCGATCAATTACGTGAAGTGACCCTGGAACCCGGGTATGCCAAATATGCCGAAGGCTCCTGTCTGGTCCGCTTTGGCGACACCCATGTGCTGTGCGCCGCCTCTCTGGATGACCGGGTGCCGCCGTTCTTGCGCAATAGCGGCCAGGGCTGGGTGACGGCGGAATATGGCATGCTGCCGCGATCCACCCATACCCGCACGGGACGGGAAGCGGCACGGGGCAAGCAATCGGGCCGGACCCAGGAAATTCAGCGTCTGATCGGACGTTCCCTGCGCGCGGTCACGGATCTGAAGGCCATGGGCGAGCGGCAAATCCGTCTGGACTGCGACGTTCTGCAGGCCGACGGCGGCACCCGCACCGCCGCCATCACCGGCGCCTGGGTGGCCTTGCACATTGCTCTTTCCGGCATGTTGAAAGAGGGTTTGGTGGAGAAAATGCCCCTGAACGATCATGTGGCCGCGGTCAGCTGTGGCCTGTACAAGGGCGAGGCGGTGCTGGATCTTGACTATGCCGAGGATTCCAATGCCCAGGCGGACGCCAACTTTGTCCTGACGGGCAATGGCGGCATCGTCGAAATTCAGGGCACGGCCGAAGAGGACCCTTTCAGCCGGGAGCAGTTCAGCCGCCTGCTGGATCTAGCCGAACAGGGCATTGTTAACCTGGTCGGCCTGCAGAAACAGGCCATTGAGGCCTAGCCGCATGCCGCGCCGATTTACCGAAGGTCGTCTGGTCGTCGCCTCCCACAATGCGGGCAAGGTGACGGAAATCGGCGATCTGCTGGCGCCGTTCGCCATCAATATCATTTCGGCGGGGGCCTTGGGATTGCCCGAGCCGGAGGAAACCGGCAAAACTTTTGTCGCAAACGCGGTCTTGAAGGCCGAGGCCGCCGTGCAGGGTGCGAAAATGCCTGCCCTGGCCGATGACAGCGGCCTGGTGGTGGAGGCCTTGGATGGCGATCCGGGCATCTATTCGGCCCGCTGGGCGGGGCCGGAGCGGGATTTCAATAAGGCCATGGCCCTGGTTAATGAAAAGCTGGGCGATAATCCCAACCGCCGGGCCTATTTCATCTCGGTGCTGTCGCTCGCCTGGCCCGACGGCCATGTGGATAATTTCGAGGGACGGGTGCATGGCACCATGATCTGGCCGCCGCGGGGGAGTGGCGGTTTCGGCTATGATCCCATGTTCCTGCCCGACGGCCATGACAAAACTTTTGGTGAAATACCTTATGACGAAAAACAGCGTATATCCCATCGCGCCGTGGCGTTTCAAAAGCTGATCGATGGCTGCTTCGGAAAATAGCCCGCATTTCACGCAGGCGCGTGGCTTCGCCATATATCTCCATTGGCCGTTCTGCCTGGCCAAATGCCCCTACTGCGATTTCAACAGCCATGTGCGCGAAAGCATCGACCAGGATGCCTGGCGCCTGGCCTTGTTGGACGAAATCGCCGCCGCCGCGTCACGCTTGGGGCCGCGCCATGTCACCTCCATATTCTTCGGCGGCGGCACCCCATCCCTGATGCCACCCGAAACCGTGTCGGCGTTGCTGGACGCCATCGCCCGCCATTGGTCCATGGACGACGGCGTGGAAATTACCCTGGAGGCCAACCCCACGTCGGTGGAAGCGGGGCGGTTCAAGGGCTATCGCGCCGCCGGCGTCAATCGGCTGTCTTTGGGCGTACAAGCACTCAACGACAAGGATCTGAAGCGTCTGGGCCGCCAGCATGGCGTGGAGGAAGCCCTGGCTGCGTTACACGTGGCCCGATCGACCTTCGACCGCTGCAATTTCGATTTGATCTACGCCCGGCCCGATCAGGACGTTGCCGCCTGGGAAGGGGAATTGCGCACGGCGCTGGATCTCGGCCCATCGCACCTCTCGCTTTATCAATTGACCATCGAAAAGGGCACCGCCTTTGACGGCACGGTGGCGGCGGCGGACGGCGACCTGGCCGCCGATCTGTATGAGGCGACCCAGGATCTGTGCCAGGGGGCCGGGCTGCCGGCCTATGAAATTTCCAACCATGCCGTGCCGGGGCAGGAAAGCCGGCACAATCTGGCCTATTGGCGCTACGGCGAATATCTGGGCCTGGGCCCCGGCGCCCATGGCCGCCTGTTGATCGACGGCCAACGCATCGCGACCAGCCAGCGAACCTCGCCGGAGAACTGGCTGGGCGGGGCGCGGCGGCAGACGGAAACTGAATTGTCGGTCGCGGAACGGGCCACGGAAATGGTCATGATGGGCCTGCGTCTGACCGAGGGTGTCAATAGCGCGGCCTTTCTGGCGGAGACCGGTCTGGCCCTGGAGCAATGGCTGGCGGGCCCGGCCCTGGAACGGTTCGTGGACTATGCGCTGTTGCAATGGCGGGATGGCCATCTGGCCGCCAGCCCCGAGGGCCGGCAGGTTCTGAACACTCTGATGGCGGACTTGTTGCCATGAGGGCGGCACTGAGGCAATAACATTCCATGGCGACACAACAAACAGCCCTGATCACCGGCGGCGCCATCCGCGTCGGCGGCGCCATGGCCCGGGCCCTGGCGGCGGATGGCTGGCATGTGGCGATCAATTATCACAGCTCTCACGACGAAGCGGCGGCGCTGTTGGCGCAAATTGAAGCGGACGACGGCGAAGGACATCTGGTGCCGGGCGACCTGCGGGATCAAGGCGTGGTCGATGGCTGGATCGCGGCGGCGGGGCGGGATGCACCGCCCCTGGGCCTGCTGGTCAACAACGCCTCGCTGTTCGAAAACGATTCCGCCCACAACATGAGCCGGCAAAGCTGGGACGACCACCAGGCCGTTAACCTGCGGGCGCCGGTATTCCTGGCCCGGGACTTCGCCAAGACGATTGGCGATAAGCGAACTGGCGTTGTGGTGAACCTGCTGGACAACAAGATGTTCGCCCTGAACCCGGATTTCTTTTCCTATACCATCGCCAAATACGGCCTGTTGGGCGCCACCAAGGTGCTGGCCATGGAGCTGGCCCCAAAAGTCCGCGTCTGCGGTATCGCGCCCGGCATTACCCTGCCCAGCACCAACCAGACGGAGGCGCGCTTCGAAAAAGCCCATGCCCTGAACCCCATGGGCAAGGGCGCGACCCTGGCCCAACTTGTCGTCGCCCTGCGCTTCATCCTGTCGGCCCCGGCCATGACCGGCGAAGTGATCACCATCGACGGCGGCCAATCCCTGGAAGGCATGCCCCGGGATGTTTCTTTCATGGCGGAAGTATAAGCCATGCCCATCACCGGCCATCGCATAAAGTTCAACCAGCTTTCATTCCCGGTTTCCCTGGGCATCCTGCCTCACGAACGGGAAGGGCCGCAGCAATTGCTGATCGACCTTGAAATCGAGCTGCGCCCCGGCATGCCGGAACCAGGCGAAGATGTCGCCAACGTCCTGAACTACGACAATATCCGCAGCCGCATCATCGAACTGGCCCAGGCGCGCCACTACAATCTTTTGGAAGGCCTGGCACGGGAACTGCTAACAGTTTTCGATGATGAAACGGATGTCCTCATGGTCCGCCTGTCCGTACAAAAACCAGACGTCTATGCCGATGCCATTACTGTCGGTTACGAGATCGACTACACCTGGGAACGGTGAGCCCGGCGACCCTGGTCATGCCGCACGTGCGCTAGGCTTGTTCCGCCGCGACTTCCGGCACACCGGCGTCCCTTAAGAGTTCAATCCGGCGTTCCATGAGGCGCGGCGCCCAATGCGCACCGGCGAGCCGGACAAATTCAAGGCTGAATTTCGGTTGCAGGGCATACAATCTATCGAGAGCCTTTTTGGCTTCCTCCCGTCGGCCAACCTTATTCAAGGATGCGGCAAGGAAGCAGAGAGCCCAAATTCTGGGGTTCGGGCGCTCCGTCGCCCGTATGCCATGATCAATAGCCTCTTCGTATTTTTTCAGGTCAAAATGGGCAACCGCAAGATTTGTCAGTGAGCCCGTCGAAATGGCGTCATTCGGACTTAACTGCTCCAGACGGCGATACTGCTCGATGTCCGTCATCAAAACATTTGGGACATGTGATCCTGTTTCCAATGGGA
>JAYGEA010000235.1:0-17241 GCA_046582635.1 Alphaproteobacteria bacterium | reverse complement strand
GCGGTTGGGTCCCCCTCCGCGGGAGCCCGATGCACCGCCGGGCCTGTCATCGAACTTTTTTCACAACGAACTGATGGTCGGCGACATCGTTGATGTAAAGGCGCCGTCGGGTAATTTTTTTCTGGATTTATCCAAGCACCGCCCCGTCATCCTGATCGGCGGCGGCGTCGGACTGACGCCCATTGTGTCCATGCTGAATGCGATTTGTGAATCCGGCTCCCAGCGTGAAGTCTGGTTCTTCTACCGCGTGCGCAATGGCAACGAATGTGTCATGAAGGAGCATCTGGAGGCGCTGGAGGCGGAGCATGAAAACGTTCAGCTGCGTCTGTGCTACAGCGACCCGACGGACGGGGAGGTCGAGGGCGAGGACTTCCACCATGCCGCCCGGGTCAGTGTCGATTTGTTCAGGGAGGTTCTGCCCTCTAACAATTATGAATATTACATGTGCGGTCCACCGCCGATGATGGATTCCCTGACCACGGACCTGCGGGCGTGGGGCGTGCCCGACGGCGATGTCTTTCTGGAAGCCTTTGGTCCCGCCAGCGTGAAGAAGAAAGCCCCGGCCGAAGACAAGGCGATGGAGACGCCGACAGGACAGGTGGTGACATTTGCCCGCTCCAACAAAAAATTGACCTGGGATGGCAGTCATAGTTCCATCCTGGAACTGGCCGAGGCCAATGGCGTGGAATTGGATTTTGGATGCCGGGCGGGCAGTTGCGGCACCTGCATCACGGCGGTGAAGACGGGCGAGGTAAGTTATGTCGAGGAACCGGGCTCCATGCCCGAGCAGGGTTCCTGTCTGGCGTGTATTTCCGTGCCCAAGACGGATTTGGCATTGGATGCCTGATCGCGGCGCGCCGGGTCAACGTCCTGGTGGGATGACCGCTGGGATGAACGCGACCTAAAAACAAGGTGGTGAACAAATGCTGGGAGATCTTGTGATGATGAAATTATGCCCAATACTGATGGGGTTGGCGCTGGCCGGGGCAATGATGCTGGTGCCTGGGATGATGGCGCCTGGCCTTGTGCAGGCACAGCAACTGCGTCTGGACCCAGCCAAGGTCATGGGACCGGATGCCTGTGGCGAATGCCATAAGTCCTCCGTCGCGGCCTGGAAGGGGAGCCATCATTTCTCCACATTCAAGACCTTGCCGCGCCTGAAGGCGGCCCGTGCCATCGCCGACAAGATGGGCGTCAAGCGGATCAAGGCGGGCAGCGATTGCTTGTCCTGTCATTTCACCTCCGCCATTGTTGGTGGCAAGCCCAAGCCGATCGCCGGCATCACCTGCGAATCCTGTCACGGCGCTGGCCGGGACTGGATCAAGGTGCACAGTGACTTCGGCGGCAAGGGCGTCAAGGCGGAGAACGAAGACCCGGCCCACAAGACGGAACGCTATGCCAAGTCCGTGGCGGCCGGCATGACCCGCCCCGGCGATCTCTATTCAGTGGCGAAAAATTGCTATAGCTGCCATTCGGTGCCGAATGAAAAGCTGGTCAACACCGGCGGCCATACCGCCGGCAGCAAAATGGAACTGGTGGCCTGGAGCCAGGGCGAAGTCCGCCACAATGTCTGGTACACCAAGGACAATCAGGTTTCCCCCATCGAACGCCTTCGGATGATGTATCTGGTAGGCCGGGCCCTGGATCTGGAATACGCCCTGCGCGGCGTCGCCAAGGCCACCACGAAAGACACCTATGCCGTGAAAATGGCCAAGCGCGCCAAAAAAGCCCGCAAACGGATCAAGGCCATCGCCAAATTGATCGATGCACCGGAATTGATGGCCATGTACAAGGCGGCGAAATCAGCCAAATTGAAGCTGAACAACGAAGCCAAATTGACGGCCGCCGCCGATGCCGTGGCGAAACAAGCCAAGGCCATGGCGGCTAAGTACGACGGCAGCACGTTCGGCGGTATCGATAAAGTGTTGCCGAAGGCCAAGAAGTACAAAGGTGGTTAGGTAAGCCGGGTTTCAAGGGGCGGCGGTGCTATCAACCGGCCGCCGTCCAAGGCACCTATCTTGAATTGTTTTGTCGGGGAACCAATGACAGCAACAGGTTATGGCGGGGGTTATGGGGGTCATGGTTGAGGTGGTGACGATACAGCGGCCCCGACGATGGGATTCGCCGTTTTCCGACCACATGGGCAAGACCGAGGTGGAGCGGGTTTTATCCCTGGAGCTGTTCCGCGACATGGATCCCGACCGCTTTCCCGATACCCTCTCCCTGGCCGGCATCATCTCCAACGATACCCGAGTGGTCAACTTTCAGGATGGCGACATCGTCATGCGTGAAGGTGATTACGGCAATTCCGCATTTCTGGTGATCCAGGGCCAGGTCCGCGTCGTGCTGCCCCCCGGTTTGTCGGAAACCATGCTGGGCCGCGCCCCCACCGCCAAGAAGAGCCTGATGCAGGCCGTGGCCCAACTATGGCGCAACCCGCCCTATGCGGAAGTACGGAAATCATACGCCGGGGTGGAAAGCCACGGCACCGCCAGCCGGGCGAGCGGTGATCAGCAGGCCCGTATTTTTCTCCAGGATGTACCCGCCGTCCTGAACGAACATCGCACCGCGACCATTGGGCCGGGCGACATGTTTGGCGAGATTGCCGCCCTGGGCCGGACGCAGCGGACCGCCACGGTGATCTCCGACGGGCCGTCGGAATTGCTGGAAATCCGTTGGCAGGGTTTGCGGGATCTTCGCCGCCGGGTGGATGATTTCCGCAAGCAGGTGGACCGCCTTTATCGAGAACGCAGCCTGGCCTCGCATTTGCAGGCCACGCCGATGTTTCGGCATCTGGATGAGGATACGATTTCGCGCATCGTGGACGAAACGCTGTTTGAAACATACGGCGATTTCGACTGGCATACTCAGTATCAACGCAGCCGGGATGAAAGTTTCTCTCAGCGTCTGGCCGGCGAGCCGGTTATCGTGGCCGAAGACGACTACCCCGATGGTCTGTTATTGGTGCGGGCCGGTTTCGCCCGGATCAGCCAAATTATCAACAAGGGCAATCAGACCTTGCGCTATATCGGCCGGGGCGCGGTGTTCGGCATGGCGGAGATCATCTACAACTGGCGCCAGGATCAGGCGGATCAGGCGGATCAGGAAAGTATAAATTCCGAAGGCGGGGAAAGTACCCCGGTCGCCAAGACCATGACCTTGCAGGCGACTTTGCGGGCATTGGGTTATGTGGATATCCTGCGCGTGCCGACGACGGTGATTGAAAAATATGTCCTGCCGACCTTGAGCGAGGAAGAACTATCGCAGTACGGCCGGCTGGACCGGCGATTGGTCGGTGTGGATAAAGCGGAAGACCACGGGCAGGCAGAGGCGCCGGCCATTGAACCGGGCATGTTGGAATTTCTTGTTGAACACCGCTACATCAACGGCACCGCGACCATGTTGATCGACATGGACCGCTGCGTCCGATGTGATGAATGCGTGACGGCCTGTGCCCGGGCGCACGATAATAATCCCCGTTTCAACCGCCACGGCCGCCGCCATGATCATTACATGGTGGCGAACGCCTGCATGCACTGCATGGACCCGGTTTGTATGATCGGCTGTCCCACCGGGGCCATTCACCGCTCTTCCCCGGGTGGGCAAGTGGTGATCAACGACACGACCTGCATCGGCTGTGCCACCTGTGCCAATTCCTGTCCCTATGACAATATCCGCATGGTCGAAGTGCGCGACGGCCAGGGCATGCTGATCCGCGATACCGTGACCAACGCGCCGATCATCAAGGCCACCAAATGCGATCTGTGTCTGGATCAACTGGGCGGCCCGGCCTGTCAGCGGGCCTGTCCCCATGATGCCCTGAAACGGGCGGACATGCAGGACCTGCCCGATCTCGGAAAGTGGCTGAACCGGTGATTACCTTTGCCAGACGACGTTGGCGCAACGGCGTTCTGGCCGTGGCGGCGGGGGTCGGTCTGATTGCCTGGCATACGGCCTATGATGTCTCGCTTTATCAGCCGGCCTATTTGACCGGCTGGCTGTTGTTGGTCCTGGTGCTGTTCCTGGCCCTGTATAATGGGCGCAAGAAACTGTCCATGGTGCCTCTGGGAACCGCCGCCGCGTGGCTGCAATGGCACATTTATCTGGGCTTTCTCGCCGTGTTGATATTTGCCATGCATGTGCAATGGAGCATCCCCAATGGCACGCTGGAACGCATTCTGGCGCTGTTTTTCGTCGCCGTTGCAGGCAGCGGCCTGATCGGGCTGTACATATCGCGACGATATGCCCGCATGCTGACCCGGCGGAGAGAGGAAGTGGTGTTGGAGCGGATCCCGCAGTTCATCGCCGAACTGCGCGCCCAGGCCGAGGCGGTGGTCCTGGAATCAGCCGTCGATACAGGCTCTTCCAGCATCGCTGATTATTACAGCAGCCACTTGGCGGACTTTTTTGCCGGGCCGCGGAACATGTGGCTGCATCTGCAGGGCTCCCGCCGGGCCTCCTTTGCCCTGATGACCGATTTGGATGTCATGACGCGGTATCTGGACGATCAGGAAATGGTCCATGCTGATCGAATGCGCCATTTGGTGGAGCGCAAGGACCGGCTTGACTACGCCCACGCCTTGCAAAGCGTACTCAAGGGCTGGCTGTTCGTTCATATTCCCGCGACTTATGGCATGATCCTGTTGGCGTTGGTGCATTTGCTTCTGGTTTACGCCTTTGGAAGCGCGCGCTGATGTCGGATCCGCTACAAGCCTACGGTTATCGGGAAAGCCCCTATATACGGCCGGTACAGAAATGGGTCTGCGGCCACGCGGCCGAGGGCTGCCCCTGTCAGATCGGCCCCGACGATAGCGGTCATTGCCGGGGCGGCCATGAATGCAGCCCAGCCCGCATTGGCGACCGCTGGCATTGTTCCCGTTCACAATTGTCGGGCGGCCCCTGTGCCGACGGCCCCGACGCCAATGGCATATGCTGCCGGCAGGTACCCTTGTGCCGGCCTGTCCGCAGTTGGCGGGCCAAACGGGGCGCAGTGACAAAATGGGTGGTGGCGATGGTCGCCGCGCTGCTGATTTTTGTCCTGGCGGGCCCCAACCGGACCGCCCTGATCGATCCCGGCGCATTAACTTTTCAGCATGCGGAACTGCTCGATTGCGGCTCCTGTCACGGTGCTTTCCACCAGGGCCTGACGGGCTGGTGGCGGGCGGCCTGGTCCGATGACGTGACGGTGGAGGATTCCAAGTCCTGCATTGCCTGCCACAAGATGGGCGACAAAGGATTGCTGCCCCATAGTCTGCCCAGCGAGGCGTTGGCGGCGCTGAGCAAATTGGCGGCCCCGGCGACGCGGGCGGGACGCACCATAGGCGTGCAACTGGCCAATTTCGCCTATCCCAACGCCCAGAAACATGACGCCGCCTTGCCGTGCATGACCTGCCATCAGGAACACCGGGGGGCGGAGGCGGACTTAACCACCATGTCCGATGATCGCTGTACAGCCTGCCATCAGGTGCAATTCAAAAGTCTGGCATCAGGCCATCCGGATTTCGCCAATTACCCCTACGTGCGCCGGACCAAGCTGCAGTTCGATCACACCAGCCACATCGACAAGCATTTCCGCGATCGGAACATGGCCAAGCTGGCGCCGGGTGAATGCCGCGATTGTCATAAGGCGGACGCCAATGGCCACTTGATGCAGGTTAAATCGTTCGAGACTTCGTGCGGGGCCTGTCACGGGGAACAGGTGGTGGGTGCCGGCCGGGCCAGCGCCAAGGGCATGGCCGTCTTCGCCGTCCCCGGCCTTGATGTCGCCAGCCTGCGGGAGCGCGGCGCGGCCATCGGTGAATGGCCCGAATTTGCCGAGGACACGGCACCCCCTTTCATGAATTTGCTGCTCTCGGCGGCGCCGGCCTATCGCGCGGCGCGGCCGGTTTTGGCCAATATTTCCGATCCCCTGGACCTGTCGGAAGCCAGCGATGAACAGCTCGCGGCGGTGGAGGCCATGGTCTGGGCCGTGAAATCCCTGCTCCATGACCTGCGGGCGGATGGAGTTTCCGCCTTGCATGGACGCATGGAAGTGGTTCTGGGGCGGCCCTTGACGGCGGTCGAAAGGGCCTCTCTGACCGCCCTTCTGCCCCTCGATACCATCGCCAACGCGCAAGGCGCCTGGTTTCCCGCCCTGGGCGCTGAAATCCCGCGCTGGCGGGCGGGCGAAAAAATTCCCATGCCAGTTGATAAAACCGAAGAAACCGCGGACGTCAAGGAAAGTGACCGGGACGACAAAGAGGACCAGGACGACGACGACGATGAAATCGCCACCGGTAAGGACGACGACGACGACGACGACGACGACGAGATAACCGGTAAGGACGATGATGACGACGACGACGATGACGAAATTACCGGCAAAGACGATGACGACGATGAAATCGCCACAAATGACGACGACGAGGAGGAGGAAAAAACTGATCAGGGCGCGGTCGGTACCAAGGTCGTCATCGAAACGGCCAGCGGTGAAGATTGGAATTTAGCGGGCGGCTGGTACCGGGATGATTTCACCTTGCGCTATCGCCCGACCGGCCATGCGGATGGCTTTATCTTCGCCTGGCTTAATTTGACCGGCGAATTGGCGGGCAAGCTACCGGAAAGTGCCCGGGTGTTTGAAAACCTCGCCTCTCCCAAGGCACCGGGGTTATGCGTGAAATGCCATTCGGTTGATCAAGTCAAGGCAACGGAGACAAAGCAATTCTTGGTCAACTGGCAGGCCTACAAGCCCGAGGACGGCCTGAAGACCTCGATCCATTTTTCCCATTCCGCGCACTTCAGCCTGCTGGGCGACAAGGGCTGTCTGACCTGCCACATTCGCGATGACGAAGCGGATTACGCGGCCGGTTTCAAGGATCGGAACCCAGCCACCTACAAGGCCAATTTCAAACCCTTACCCCGCCAGGTCTGCGCCGAATGCCACACCTCGGCCAAGGCCGGCGACAAATGTCTGACCTGCCACAACTATCACTTGGGCACCTTCCAGCCCGTCATGGCCCACACCAAGGGCATGTACAACGAAGCCGCGAAACAGGAATAGGCGGCCATGAAAACCGCTCTAACTATCGCGCCGCGATCCGGGCGGCCCGGTGGAGAATGTTTTCAGCCCGTTGAATGATCGGCTCATCGATCATCTTGCCGTCAAATTCAATAGACCCGCGCCCCGCCGCCTTGGCCTCGTCATAGGCCGCGATGATACCCTGGGCTTGCTGGACCGAGGCCTCGGACGGCGTGAAGGCCTGGTTGAGGATATCCACCTGCAAGGGGTGGATACAGGCCGATCCGAGGAAGCCCAGTCGCGCCGCCTGTTCCGCCCTGGCGCGAAACAATTCCGTATCGCGGTATTCGGCAATGGTGCCGACAAAACCCAGGGGCAGCACACCGGCGGCGCGGGCCGCCAGCATGACCTGCAGGGTGGGCTGGAACAGTCCTTCCTCCTCCGGAAGCATGCCGGCGGACAGGGCAAAATCTTCGGAGCCCAGGTTCATGGCCACCACCCGTACATGGGCCCGGGCGATGGCTTCCGCCTGGAAATAGGCCTCGGTGGTTTCGATCATGGCGACCAGGCGGGTATGGCCGTTGGCCAGGCCGCGTTCGGCTTCCAATTCGTCCAGCATTTCCGCGATGGCCCGTATGTGGCCGGGGTCGGCCGCCTTCGGCACCATCAGGGCGCAAACGTTGGCATCGACCGAAGCTTCAATATCCCGCACCATCAGACGCCAGGGCCGGTTGATCCGAACCAGGACATCCGCGCCACTTGCGGCCAGGGCGGCCGCGGCATCGGGCACCAGGGTTCGGGCATTGGCTTTTTCGGCCGCCGGAATGCTGTCCTCCAGGTCCAGGATATAGGCATCGGCGCCCCGGCTGGGGGCGGAGGCGATGAACTTAGGCACGTTGGTGGGAACGAACAGCATGCTGCGCCACAAGGGTTCGCCAGCGGTCATGATAAATTCCTCGGTTTTATGATCGGTCGACGGCGCCCACACCCTAAAAGGTGTAGGCGCCCATCGCTGTCGTCGTTTTACCGGCCTTTCCAATCGGGGGGGCGTTTTTCCGAGAATGCCAACGGCCCTTCGATGAAGTCCAGGCTGTTGCGCATATCCTCCACGGATTGATAGTCCCCATTGAAGGCGTCCTCGACGGAGGCATAATCGCCGCCGCGCATGACCACGTCTTTCGAGGTGCGGATCGATACCGGCGAACATTCCAGGATCAAATCGGCCCAGCGCCTTGCACCGGCCAAAGCCTCCCCCTCGTGCACGACTTCGGTCACGAAACCCAATTTGTAGCCTTCTTCGGCCATTACCCGGCGGCCGGTCAAAATCATGCCCATGGCCTGCTTCATGGGGATTTGCCGTGACAGCCGATGCAGACCGCCCGCCAGGGCGGCCAGGCCGACACGGGGTTCGGGCAAGGCGAAAAATGCGTTTTCCGCGGCGATGATAATGTCGCAGGCCAAGGCAATTTCGAAGCCGTCGCCCATGGCCAGGCCGTTGACTGCCCCGATGACGGGCTTTTTCATGCCAAAGCGCCGCGCCAGGCCGGCAAAGCCGCTGTCGGGGCTGTCTGTCGGGTTGCCTTCAGCCTGCCATTTCAGATCGTTGCCGGCGGAGAACGCTTTGTCCCCCGCGCCCGTGACGATGGCGACCCAGAGATCGGGATCGGCTTCGAAGTCGTTGAAGATTTCATCCATCTCAAAATGGGCGTGGGTGTGCAGGGCGTTCATGCGCTCGGGGCGGTTCATGGTCACGGTGAGGATATGACCGTCCCGTTCGGCGAGACAATGTTCAGGCATTTTCCTTGTTTCCCTTCTTCGTATTGGGTTCGTTATGTTTCAATTTAGTGTCGATTTTTTACAATCTGTCGCCATCCTTCCCTAAAATGGGGCCATTGGCCAGCCGGGTGATCGGTCCGCGCCAAAAAAAACCGGGAAGGCGATAGGCAATGTCTGAAGAGGGTAAAAGGGCTACCGGCGAAACCATGAAAGCGTCGGATTTGTTTATTCGTTGTTTGGAAGCTGAAGGCGTGAGCCATATTTTTGGCGTGCCGGGCGAGGAAAATGCCGACATCATGATTTCGCTGATGACCTCCAGTATCGATTTCGTGCTCTGCCGTCATGAACAGGCCGCCGCCTTCATGGCCGATACCTATGGCCGTCTGACCGGCAAGCCGGGCGTTTGCCTGGCCACCTTGGGGCCGGGCGCGACCAATCTTGTCACCGGTGTCGCCGATGCCAATATGGACCGGGCGCCCCTGGTGGCGTTGATCGGCCAGGCCTCGACCACGCGCCTGCACAAGGAAAGCCATCAGAACATGGACGCTATCGCCATGTTTCGCCCGATCACCAAGTGGGCCCATTCCATCGGCAACGCCGATACCATTCCAGAGGTGATACGCAAGGCCTTCAAGGTGGCGACGACGGAAAAACCCGGCGCCACGGTGATCGAACTGCCGGAGGATCTGGCCAAGGTTCCGGTTTCCCTGCGCCCCATGCCCGTCAATATCACCCGACGGCCCGCCGCCGACCACAAGGCGGTGGCCCGCGCGGTCGAAGCCATCACCGCCGCCAAGTCCCCCTTGTTCCTGGCCGGTAATGGTACGATACGAAAACGCGCTTCCCAGCAACTTCGCCGCCTGGCGGAAAAAACCGGCATCGGCGTGGTCAACACTTTCATGGGCAAGGGCGCCGTATCCTTGGATGACCCTCATAGCCTCTACACCATCGGCCTGCAGGGCCGCGATCATGTCCTGGCCGCCTTCGAGAAGGCCGACACGGTGATCGCCGTCGGCTATGACCTGGTGGAGTACGCCCCCGGTTTCTGGAATTCCAAGGGCGATAAAACCATTGTGCATATCGATTTCGAACCGGCAGAAATCGACGACGACTATATCGTCGCCGGCGATGTGGTGGGCGATATCGCCGATGCCCTGTGGCAGATGAACGAATTATTGGATGAACGCCATGGGGACAAGCTGCCGCTGTTCGATATCGCCGGCCATGCTGCACTGCGTAAGGCCATTGGCGACGATTTGACGGGGGAGGCGGCGGATCCGGCGTTCCCCATGAAGCCTCAGACCGTGGTCAATCAGATGCGCGCCGCGTTGGGGCCGGCGGATATCATGTTATCCGACGTGGGCACACACAAGATGTGGGTGTCCCGTTATTACCAAAGTTACGAGCCCAATACCTGTCTGATCTCTAACGGTTTCTGTTCCATGGGCTTTGCCCTGCCGGGCGCCATCGGGGCGAAAATTGCTCATCCGGAACTGAAAGTCGGGCTCATCTGCGGTGATGCGGGATTTCTGATGAATGTTCAGGATCTGGAAACCGCCGTGCGCCGCAAAATCAATTTTGTCTGCGTAATTTTGGTCGACGGCGAGTATGGCTTGATCAAGTGGAAGCAGCAAAACCAGTTCGACGGCAAGCATTCCGATCTGGCATTCAGCAATCCTGATTTTGACATGCTGGCGAAATCGTTCGGTATGTACGGCAGAACATTGGACGGCCCGAACCAATTGGCCGGTGCGTTGGAGGAAGCCTTCCGCCAGGTTGGCCCCGCCTTGATCGCCGTGCCGGTGGACTATAGCGAAAATATCAAGCTGACCGAACGTTTGGGTAATCTGGAGGCCGCGCTTTAGGGGCGGGAGAGCAAATGGCATTACGGGATATTGAAGACCAACGGGGCGAACTGTCGGACGCCTCTCCGGCCCATGTACGCGGCCTGATCCGCCGGGGCGAGATTACCGAGCAGACGGGCGGCATGGCATTGGGCTACATGCAGGGGAACCTGGCGATCCTGCCGGCCGATCTGGCCCTGGACTTCGCCCGTTATTGCCAGCGCAATCCAAAACCCTGTCCCTTGGTAGGCGTCACGGACACCGGTGATCCCATGCTGCCTACCTTGGGCCGGGATATCGATATTCGCAGCGACATATCCGCCTATAACGTCTATCGGAACGGCGAATTGGCGGACACCGTCAATGATATCACCGATCTGTGGCGCGATGATCTGGTGGCCTTTGTCCTGGGCTGTTCCTATTCCTTCGAGGAGGCCTTACTGGCCGGCGGCGTGCCCATGCGCCACCTGGAAGAGGACTATCTGGTGCCCATGTATATCACCAACATCGAAACCGTGCCGGCGGGTCCGTTTCACGGCCCCACCGTGGTATCCATGCGGCCCATGCCTATGGAAGAGGCGATCCGAGCGGTGGAAATCACGGCGCGGTTTCCCATGACCCATGGCAAGCCGGTGCATCTGGGCGACCCGGCCGAGATCGGCATAGGGTCCCTGGACCGGCCGGCCTGGGGCGATGTACCCCATATCCGGCCCGGCGAGGTGCCGGTCTTCTGGGCCTGTGGCGTCACCCCACAGGCCGCCGTGATGGCCGCCAAGCCGCCCTTCTGCATCACCCACCGGCCCGGCTCCATGCTGATCACCGATATACCCTCCAGCCGCGCCAGTTAAGGATAATTAATTGTGAAAACCGAAGTTGTCCGTTGCGAGATCAACGACCATATCGCCCTGGTGACCATCGACAACCCGCCTGTCAATGCCCAGGATCAGCGCTTTCATGACGACATGATGCTGATTTTCGACACAATCTCGGATTTGGACGAGGTCCGGGTCGCGGTGCTGACCGGTGCGGGAAAGGTGTTTTCCGCCGGCGCCAATATCAAAAACAAGGTGGGCGAGGAACGGGGCCCGGGCGATGCCTGGCGGCACAGCCGACGGGCCCGGGGCTGTTTCAATTCCATTTTGGATTGCCGCAAGCCGGTGATCGCGGCCCTGAACGGCCCCGCCCTGGGCGCCGGCCTGGCTGTCGCGGCCAGTTGCGATATTCTGGTGGCCTCGGAAAATGCCTCATTGGGTCTGCCGGAAATTGATGTGGGCCTGATGGGCGGCGGCCGCCACGCCCAACGCCTCTTTCCTCATTCCCTGTTGCGCCGGGTGATGCTGACCGGTTATCGGGTGCCAGGGCCGGAATTGTACCGTCTTGGCATTGTGGAGGTTTGCGTGCCCCAGGACCAATTGATGGATACGGCAATGGAACTGGCCCGTACCATCGCCGCGAAAAGCCCCATCGCCTCCCGCATCGCTAAACGTGCCCTGAATACCATTGAGGAGATGAGCCTGCGGGACGGCTACCGGTTCGAACAGAACATGACCCACGATCTGTCCGGCTACGAAGATTCCAAGGAGGCCATGCTGGCCTTTACCGAGAAACGCCCGCCCGTATTCAAAGGTCGTTGAAATTGGGCCGTTGAAACTGGGCCGCTAAGGAAAATAATATGCATCCCCCTGCCACATTCATGGATGCCTACCGCCCCTCGCTGCGGGGCCATCGTCATATGACTTCCGCCGGCCATTATCTGGCCACCCAGGCCGGGTTCCAGATCATGGAGGCGGGTGGCAATGCCATTGATGGCGGGGTTGCCGCCGGCATCGCCCTGGGCGTGGTGCAAAGCGAGCTGGTCGGGGTGGCCGGCGTGGCGCCGATCATCATTTATCTGGCCGAGGAAGACCGCGTGGTGACCATTTCCGGTCTGGGCACCTGGCCAGCCGCCACGGACCCGGCCTTCTTTGCCCGTGAATATCCCGACAGCGTGCCCGAAGGCATTCTGCGCTGTATCATCCCCGCCGCTCCCGCCGCCTGGATCAAGGCGCTGGAATTGTACGGCACCATGAGTTTTGGCGAAGTGGCCGCCGCCGCCATCCGGTTGGCCAAGGACGGCTTCATCATGTACGCCCTGATGGCCGAGGTGTTGGAAGGCAAGGCCAAGAAATATGCCCGCTGGCCGGCCAATGCCGAGATCTATTTGCCCGGCGGTCGCACGCCGGGGGTGGGCGAGAATTTCCGCCAGGTGGACATGGGCAACAGCCTGCAATACATGGCGGATTGCGAGGCGGCCTCGAACGGTGACCGCCGCGCCGGGCTGCAAGCGGCCCGCGATGCGTTCTATAAAGGCGATATAGCGCAAAAAATTGCCGCCTATCATGGCGCCAACAACGGCCTGATCGGCCTGGATGATCTGGCCGAATTTCAAGTGGAGGTCGAGGATGCCCTGTCCGTCAATGTGGCGGGCACCCGGATTTTCAGTTGCGGGCCCTGGTGCCAGGGGCCCATGCTGCTGCAGATCATGCAGTTGCTGCAGGGCCGGAACATCGCCGCCATGGGGCATAATTCCGCCGCTCATATCCACCACGTGACGGAAGCGGTGAAGCTGGCCGTGGCCGATCGGGAGCGTTGGTACGGCGACCCCCGTTTCGTCGATGTCCCCATGGACTGGCTGCTCTCCGACGACTATGCCGCCCAGCGCCGTGCCATGATCGACCCGGACAAGGCATGGCCCGGCATGCCGCCGTCGGGCGACCCAAATGCGGCTCAACCGGAAGCCAACCTGGCGGCCTTGGACGCCTTGGATACCTCCTACGTCTGCGCCATTGACGCCAAGGGCAATATATTTTCGGCCACGCCGTCGGATACCTCGTCCGACGGCCCGGTTATTCCGGGCCTGGGGTTCGTGCCCTCCTCGCGCGGCTCGCAATCGCGTCCCGATCCGGACCATCCAGCGTCCATTACGCCCGGCAAGCGGCCCCGCCTGACACCCAACCCCGCCATCGCCATCCGGCCCGGTGAATGGGCCATGCCGCTTGGCACGCCCGGCGCGGATGTGCAGTGCCAGGCCATGGCGCAAACGCTTCTGAATATCGATGCCTTTGCCATGAACCCGCAACAGGCGGTGGAAGCACCGCGGTTCGCCTCCTATTCCTTCCCGCAATCCTTCGCCCCCCATGCCTACCATCCCGGGCTGTTGAAGTTGGAGGGGCGCATCGATGATGCGGTGGGTGATCAGTTGAGCGCCATGGGCCACAAGGTGGAATGGTGGGGCAATTGGGAATGGATGGCGGGGGCCATGTGCACCATCCGCCGGGATCTCGAAACGGGCCTGCTGGAATCTGGTGCCGATCCCCGGCGGGCCTGCTATGCCCTCGGTTGGTAGATTGGATTGGTAAATGCGTATCACTGATATTCGCGAGGCCACGGCCTCGATCAGTTCTGAAATTCAAAACGCCTATGTAAATTTTTCCCAAATGACCGTTTCGGTCATTGCCGTGGAAAGCGATGTCGTGCGGGACGGCAAAAGGGTCACGGGCTACGGCTTCTGCTCCAACGGCCGCTATGCCCAGGGGGGTATCTTGCGGGAGCGTTTGATCCCCCGTTTGCGGGCGGCCGCGGACGCCGATCTGCTCTGCGAATTCGGTGAAAACTTTGATCCCCGCAAGATCCGCGATGTCATGCTGGCAAACGAAAAGCCCGGCGGCCATGGGGACCGGGCCGTGGCGGCGGGGGCGCTGGACATGGCGGTCTGGGACTTGGTTGCCAAGATCGAGCAGCTGCCCCTGTGGCGGCTGCTGTCCGACCGCTACAACAGCGGCCGTCACGATGCGCGCGTGATGGTTTATCCCGGCGGCGGCTATTATTATCCCGGCAAGGGACTGGACCGCCTGCAGGACGAAATTCGCGGCTACCGGGACCAGGGTTACACGGTCGTGAAGATGAAAATCGGCGCCGTGCCCTTGGCCGAGGACCTGGCCCGCATGGAAGCGGTCATGCAACTGGTCGGCGGCAACGACCTGGCGGTGGATGCCAATGGCCGTTTTGATCTGGCGGAGGCGCTTGTCTATGGCGAGGCCATGGCGCCGTACGATTTGTTTTGGTTCGAGGAACCGGGCGATCCCCTGGATTTTCAGCTTAACGCGGAACTGGCGGCACAATATTCCGGCGCCCTGGCAACGGGGGAGAACCTCTTTTCGATCCAGGACGCCCGCAATCTGATCCGCCATGGGGGCATGCGTCCGGACCGGGACTGGATACAAGTCGATCCGGCCCTGAGCTACGGCCTGACCGAGTATCTCGACATCATTGATATGGTCGAAGGCCTGGGCTGGTCCCGCCGCCGCCTGATCCCCCACGGCGGCCATCAACTGGCCTTGGCCTTGGCGGCGGGCCTGCAGCTGGGTGGCTCGGAATCCTATCCCGGCGTGTTCCAGCCCTTTGGTGGTTTCGCCGATGATACGGTGATCGTTGACGGCCAGGCCGAACCTGGTGAACACATGGGCATCGGGATGGAGCATAAGTCGGATATGTTCGCAGAAATTCAAAGGCTTGTCGGTTAGTGTTAAAGTCAAAAATTAAAGCTCTCCTGTTTGATCAATACGGCACCGTGGTTGACATGCAGGTCGGCTTGACGGCGGCGGTGACGGATTTTCTGGCGGACAAGGGCTGGGCGGGGGAGCCCCACCGGTTCGTGACCTGGTGGCGGCGGACCCATTTCGAGAACTCCATGATCGATGCCCTTTGCCCCGGCGAACACACACCCTACCGGGTCATTGGCCAGCGGGCGGTCAGCCATGTCATGGACCGATGCGGATTTTCTTATTCCGAGGCTGATGTGAGCTGGCTGGTGGGGGAAATCGAACGTCTGAAGCCATTCCCCGACGTGATCGAGGCCCTGGGCCGGCTGTCGGGACAATACCAGCTGGCCATTCTGTCAAACGGCGACGTGGATATGCTGGAAGCGGCCAAGCCCCATATCGGTTTCCCGTTTGATCATGTCATCTCGGTTCAGGCCGCCGGCCATTTCAAGCCACACAAAAGTACCTATCGCAAAGCGGTTGAAATCCTTGGGTTGGAGCGGTCGGAAATATTGTTCGTGGCCAACCATGCCTTTGATTGCATCGGCGCAAAGTCTTGTGGCATACCTACGGCCTTCATAGACCGGCGCAAACGGCCCTTTGGCCATACGCCGCATCAACCCGATATTATTGTTGCCGATTTCAAGGAGCTTGCCGATGTCCTCTGCTGAAACCACGCCCCCTTTAACTGGGCTGCGGGTGATTGATCTGACCCGGGTTCTATCCGGGCCTTTTTGCACCATGACCCTGGGCGATATGGGGGCGGAAGTGATCAAGGTGGAGCATCCCGTGGGCGGTGACGATACCCGCGCCTTCGCGCCCCCCTATCAAGGTGATCAATCGGCCTATTTTCTGTCCGTGAACCGCAACAAGAAAAGCCTGACCCTGAATTTAAAGGACGCGGGCGCCAAGGAGGTGTTGTGGCAACTGATCGATACCGCCGACATCATCGTGGAAAATTTCCGCCCCGGTGCCGCCAAGCGCCTGGGCTTCGGCTATGACGATGTCGCGGCCCGGCGGCCGGAAATAATCTATGCCTCGATCTCCGGCTTTGGCGACAGCGGTCCCGATGCCACGCGGCCCGGTTACGATCTGATTGTCCAGGGCGAAAGCGCCATGATGAACATCACCGGCGGCGCCGATACCTCGCCCTACAAGATGGGGACGTCCATCGCCGATCTGGTCTCCGGCATGAATTTGGCGCAGGGCATCTTGGCCGCCCTCTATGCGCGGCGGGACAGCGGTAAGGGCCAGCATGTGAAGGTTTCCATGCTGGAAGCGCTGTCATCCCTGCTGACCTATCATGCGGGCAATTATTTTGCCACGGGGGTATCGTACGAACGCGCGGGCAATGCCCATCCTTCCATCGTCCCCTACGAGACCTTTGAAGCCGCCGACGGCTGGCTGAATATCGCGGTGGGCAACGATGCCCAATGGTTGACCTTTTGCGACGCCGTGGATCGCCAGGACCTGAAGCTGCATGACGACTATGCCAAGGGTCCCGATCGGGTCAAGAACCGGGAACGCCTGATCCCCATTGTCGGCGAAATTCTGCGGCAGAAAAGCCGGGCGGAATGGATCACCATTTTGGGCGAGGCCGGGATTCCCTGTGGCGCCATCCAAACGGTGGGCGAAATCTGCGAGAGCGAAACTTTGAAACAGCGCGGCATGATCTGGAAAATGCAACATCCAACCGCCGGCGAAGTGCGCAATTTTGCCAATCCCATCGTGCTAACCGGCACCCCCTTCGCGCAACCAAGCCCGCCGCCGCAATTGGGCGAACATACCGACGATGTGTTGCGGGATATCCTTGGTTTCAGCGCCGAAAAAATTGCCGCCCTAAAGGACCAAGGCTCGGTCTAGGAGACCTGTGCGCGGGTAATGCTTTACAGTTTTCCTTTGGTCTGATTCTCTCTTTTTGAGGGTTTGGCTTGGAAGGATTGATTGATGTCGCGTCGGACGATAGGACAAGAACGGTTTTCCTTCGCCGCTGGCGACAAGAAGTCGGACCTTGATGGGCTTTCTGAACTGATCGATTGGCGTG
>JAYGEA010000159.1:0-16783 GCA_046582635.1 Alphaproteobacteria bacterium | reverse complement strand
CCAGGCGGCCATCGCCGAAAACCACTTTCTCCATATCCAGAGCACGCACATAGAAATCCGCCATGGCGTCCACGTCCGCGCAGGGCATAACTATATGATCCAGGCGGTCCAGGGATATCTTCATAAAATTCGTTCCTTGAACCGTTTATTGAGTGGTGAAAAGAAAAGAGGCGCCCTGGGTTCTACCAGGGCGCCTCATCCAGGCCGGCGGCGGGGCCGGCTACCGGCTGGATGGTTGCTCGTTTGGTCGCATGTTAGGTTCGATGGCGTTTGTTTTTGATGCCGTATTTCGTAAGAAATACTATTCCAAATTCCGCAACTAAGTTTGAGTTGGTAACAGGTTGTAGACAGAAACTAAGGATTCAGGCCTGGAACAACAACAGAGACTTTCTATATAGTAAATTAGATTTCCTAAACTGAAACCGACTGGACTCCACCATGGCCCGCCGTTTACCCCCCTTGAATAGCCTGCGCGCCTTTGAGGCCGCGGCCCGTCATTTGAGTATCACCGCCGCCGCCAACGAACTGAATGTCACCCCGGCCGCGGTCAGCCAGCAGATTAAGGGCCTGGAGGGTCAACTGGGTTTAAGCCTGTTCCGCCGCATGAACAGGGCCCTTGCCCTGACCGAACACGGCCGCCTGCTGCTGCCCGGATTAAGCGACGGTTTCGACCAATTGGACAAGGCGGTGGCCGAGGTACGCCAGGCCCAGGAAGGCGGGCCGCTGAACCTGTCGACCTCGCCCTCGTTCGCCTCGAAATGGCTGATCCCCCGTTTGGACCGCTTTCAGGCCGCCCACCCGGATATCGAGGTGCGTATCAGCGCCGGCATGGATCTGGTGGATTTTCGCCGGGACGAGGTGGACTGCGCCGTGCGTTTCGGCCGCGGCCGTTACGATGGGGTGGAGGCGATCTGGCTGTTGGGCGAGGAAGTTTTTCCCGTTTGCAGCCCCGATCTATTGGACGGCCCCCAGGGTCTGCGCAGCCTGGATCAGTTACGCCATCACCGCCTTTTGCATGACGGCACGCCCATGTTCGACGATGTCACTCCGGATTGGCGCATGTGGCTGCAGGCTGCCCGGGTCAATGACGTGGACCCCGGCCATGGCATGACCCTGACGCCCTGGACCATGGTGGTGCAAGCCGCGATCGAGGGCCAGGGCGTGGCCCTGGGCCGGCGTGCCTTGGTGGCCGACGATCTGGCCGCGGGCCGCCTGGTCCGACCCTTTGATCTGGGCCTGCCCCTGCCGTTTTCCCATTGGCTGGTCTATCCGCCCGGCGCCGAACGCCGGCCCAAGGTGCGCGCCTTCCGTGACTGGCTGGTCGGCGAGGCCGAGGCGGCCCGGTCGGAGGCGGAGGCCGTGCAGGCAGCGGCCATGGCGCAGGGATGACCGCACGCCCTTTCCTCATTGCACCGGGACGGCAAGGGGTTTAGGTTCCCTCACGCCAAAATTCGAACCTTGCGTCCCCCTTGAAAGATCCAAGCCATGCCCTTCCTCGCCGATTCCCTCGCGCGCGTGCAGCCCTCGCCGACCATGGCGATCACCGACAAGGCCCGCGATCTGAAGGATGCGGGCAACGATATTGTTTCCCTGAGTTCGGGCGAGCCGGACTTTGACACGCCGGACAACATCAAGGCGGCAGCGATCAAGGCGATTGAGGACGGGGATACCAATTACACCAACGTCTCGGGCACCACGGCCCTGAAGAGGGCCATCGTGGCCAAGTTCAAGCGTGACAACGGCCTGGATTATGGCGAAGACCAGGTGATCGTCTGCACGGGGGGTAAACAGGTGCTGTACAACGCCCTGATGGCCACCATCAACCCCGGCGACGAGGTGGTGATCCCGGCGCCCTATTGGGTCTCCTACCCCGACATGGTGCATCTGGCGGGCGGCACCCCGGTGATCGTCGATGTCACGGCGGCAACCCAGTTCCGCATGAAGGCGGCGGACCTGGAGGCGGCCATTACGCCGAAAACTAAATGGTTCATTTTCAACTCCCCCTCCAACCCCTCGGGCGCGGCCTACAGCCATGCCGAGCTGAAGGCCCTGACGGATGTGTTGCTGCGCCACCCCCACGTCTGGGTCATGACCGACGATATGTACGAGCATCTGGTTTATGACGATTTCACCTTCGCCACCCCGGCCCAGGTGGAACCCACGTTGTATGATCGCACCCTGACCGTCAACGGCGTTTCCAAGGCCTATTGCATGACCGGTTGGCGCATCGGCTATGCGGGGGGGCCGGTTGAATTGATCAAGGCCATGTCGAAGCTGCAATCGCAAAGCACCTCCAACCCCTCGTCCATCTCTCAGGCGGCGGCGGTGGAGGCCCTGAACGGCCCCCAGGAATTCATCGCCGAACATAACAAGGTCTTCAAGGGCCGGCGGGATCTGGTGGTCAGCATGCTGAACCAGGCCAGCGGCATGGAATGTCTGGTCCCCGACGGCGCCTTCTATGTTTACCCCTCGGTCGCGGGCTGCATGGGTAAAAGCACGCCGGGGGGCAAAAAGATCACCACGGATCTGGAATTCTCCACCGCCCTGTTGGAAGCCGAGGGCGTGGCGGTCGTGCATGGCGAAGCCTTCGGGCTGTCGCCCCATTTCCGCATTTCCTATGCGACCTCCAACGCGGCGTTGGAAGACGCCTGCCAGCGCATCCAGCACTTTTGCGCCTCGCTCACCTAGGTACTGAAATTAGTTGTGGAGAAACGTTCAATGAAAATCGCGATCATGGGGTCAGGCGGCATCGGCGGCTATTACGGCGGCCGGTTGGCGGCGGCGGGTGCGGACGTCCATTTCATCGCCCGGGGCGCCCATCTGGCGGCCATGCGCGAAAACGGTTTGCGGATCATCTCGCCCCTTAGCGATGTGCATATCCCCGTCGTCACGGCGACGGACGATCCCGCCACTATCGGCGAAGTCGATATCGTCATGTTCTGCGTCAAACTGTACGACGTGGAAGAGGCTTGCGCGGCCATCAAGCCGTTGATCGGGCCCAACACGGCGGTGATATCATTCCTCAACGGCATCGATAGCGAAGACCGCATGGAAGCAGTCCTGGGCAGCGATTGCGTGGTCGGCGGCACGGCGCAAATCCCCTCCAATATCATCGAGCCGGGGGTGATTGAGCATAAGGCGCCGCTGGCGGCCTTGGAATTCGGTGAACGGGACGGCAGCGACAGCGACCGCCTGCGGGCCTTTTACAAAGTTTGCACGGACGCCGGCATTCAGACTTTCCTGGTGGAAAACATCGAAACCGCCATATGGCTGAAATTCGCCATCCTGGTGCCCTTCGCCACCGCCTGTTGCCTGACCCGCCTGCCGGGCAAGGTCTTGATCGAGGTTCCGGAGGTCCAGGAAATCGCCGTCGGCGCCATGAAGGAAGTGATTGCCCTGGCGGCCGCCAAGGGCGTGCAACTGCCCCCCGACGCCTTGGAAAGCCGCATGGCGATGTTGAGTAACTTCGCCAACGCCATGCCGTCCATGCTGGTCGACCTGTTGGCCGAAAAACGCATCGAACTGGAAGGTTTGCAGGGCGCCGTCGTGCGCATGGCCAAGGATCTGGGCGTCCCCGTCCCGGTCCATGCCGTGGCTTATGCGGCGCTGAAACCCTATGTAAACGGCCCGCCCGCCGATTAATTTCCGCTTTCGGCATAAAATATTGCGAATCCGCTTGCCTACCGACCCCGCCCGTTGATTAAATTGACATCCGGCAAAAGAACAAGCCGCCCAACAGAGGCGCGCCGCCGGACTTTGGGATGGACCAGCGTAGATAGGGAAGCATCATGACCAACGGCAAACCAAACGGACCCCGTAATGTGGCCATCATCGGGCCCTACCTGTCCGGCAAAACCACTTTGCTGGAAGGTCTTTTGCATACCTCCGGCGCTATCAACCGCAAAGGCTCGGTGACCGAGGGCAACACGGTCGGCGACAGCGCCCAGGAGGCGCGCAAGCGCAATATGAGTACGGAGCTGAACGTCGCCTCGGCCACCTTCATGGACAGCGAGTTCACCTTCCTCGATTGCCCCGGCTCCATCGAGCTGCGGCAGGAAAGCATGTTTGTGCTGCCCGGCGTCGATGCCGCCGTGGTGGTTTGCGAACCCGACGGCGACAAGGCCCAGGCCCTGGCACCCCTGCTGCACACCTTGGATGAGCAGGGCATCCCGCACATGCTGTTCGTCAACAAGATCGACAAGGCCACCATCACCGTGCAGGCCCTGCTTGACGCTCTGCAGCCGATTTCGTCCAAGCCCCTGGTGCTGCGTCATATCCCCGTGCGGGATGGCGAGGATATCACCGGCTATATCGATCTGGCCTCGGAACGCGCCTACCACTATCGGGCCGGCGAGGCGTCGGAAGTGGTGGAACTGCCGGGATCGGAAGAGGATGCCTTTGGCGAAGCCCGTTACGGCATGCTCGAGGCCTTGGCGGATTTCGACGACGACCTGATGGAAAAAGTTCTCGAGGACATCACGCCGGAAAAGGATGAATTGTACGCCAACCTGACCAAGGATTATCAGGACGGCAATATCATTCCTGTCCTGTTGGGCGCCGCTGAACGGGGGGGCGGCATATTCCGCCTGTTGAAGGCCTTGCGCCATGAAGTTCCCAGCGCCGAAGCCGCCGCCGACCGCGCCGGCATGACAGATGCAGACGGCACCAGGGGCAATGTGGCCCAGGTCCTGAAAACCTATCATACCCAGCACGGCGGCAAGGTTTCCATCGCCCGCGTCTGGGCCGGCGAATTGAAGGAAGGCATGACCCTGAACGGTCAACGGGTCTCCTCCCTGGTGCGTTTGATGGGCCACGAACAGAAAAAAATCCCCTCCGCCAAAGCCGGTGAAATTGTCGGCCTGGGCCGCATGGAGGACGTGGTGACCGGCGAAACGCTGTCCGACAGCGATGCCGAAAGCCTGCCGAAAGCCGATGTTCTGCCCCCGGTCTTCGCCCTGACCATCGCCGCCGCCCACCGGGACGACGAGGTTAAACTCTCCACCGCCCTGGCCAAGGTGCGCGATGAAGATCCCTCGATCTCGATCAGCCATGACGATGCGACCCATCAACTGGTGATGCGCGGCCAGGGCGATATCCATCTGAAGATCACCATGGACCGCCTGCTGGGCAAGTACGGCCTGGAGGTCAAATCGGAACGGCCCAAGGTGCCTTATATGGAAGCCATCCGCAAAAGCATCGAACAGCATGGCCGGCACAAGAAACAATCCGGCGGCCATGGCCAGTTCGGCGACGTGCATCTGGCCATCAAACCCCTGCCACGGGGGTCGGGCTTTGAATTCGTCGACAAGATTGTCGGCGGCGCCATCCCGCGCAATTACATTCCCGCAGTGGAAGCCGGCGTGAAGGAATATCTGGTCAAGGGGCCCTTGGGTTTTCCCGTGGTGGATGTTTCCGTCACCGCCTTCGACGGCCAGTATCATGCGGTGGATTCGTCCGAAATCGCCTTCAAGACGGCCGCCCGCATTGCCATGAACGAGGGCATGAAGCAGTGCAATCCCGTATTGTTGGAACCGATCCTGCAAGTGGACATCGCTGCCCCTTCGGAGCATACGCCGAAAATCAATGCCATCGTATCGAGCCGCCGGGGCCAGATCCTGGGCTTTGATACCCGGGCCGGCTGGACCGGCTGGGATGTTGTCTCGGCCCATATGCCGCAATCGGAATTGCATGATCTGATTATCGAGTTGCGCTCCGCCACCCAAGGCACGGGCAGCTATACCGCATCATTCGACCGGCTGCAGGAATTAACCGGCCGCCTGGCGGATGACGTGGTCACCGCGCACAACGAGGAGGTGGCGGCCTAGGCCTGCCCCAATAAGGAACATCACAATGGATCAATCAGCGGCAGCGGCGGCGGCGGAACTGCTGGCGCAGGCGCGTCGGGACAAGGTTACCATTCAAGGCCTGCCTGATCATTTGAAACCGCAAAATCTGGAAGACGCCTATCAAATCCAAGGTATCTTGATCCCGTTGATCGAACAGCTTTCCCACGGCAAGTCGGCCGGATACAAGGCCGGCGCGACATCGGAGGCAGCGCAACGGAATTTCGGATTGGAGGCGCCGTTCCGGGGTGTCCTGGTCTCTTCCTTCATGTTGGAGGACGGCGCCACCATTCCCGCCGGCGACTGCAATTTCCGCTTGTTGGAAGCCGAATTCGCCTTCCGCATGGGCGAGGACCTGCCCTCGGCGGCGGCACCTTACGATCCTGGCGGGATCGCGGCGGCGGTGGCTGGTGTCATGACCTCGATCGAGGTGGTGGATCTGCGCTTCAACGACGGCGTGGGCGCGGGCGGCCTGCAGGTCATCGCCGATAATTCCGCCGCCGGCTATTGGGTTGCGGGCACCGAGATTGCGGATCTGGATGCCGTCGATTTCGAGGACTGGGCCGTCAGTCTGCACTTCAACGGCGAATTGGCAGGGGAAGGCAATGCCGCCAATGTGCTCGGCAACCCTTTCAATGCCCTGACCTGGCTGGCCAATACCCTGTGCGCCGGGGGCGGCGGCCTGAAAGCCGGCGACATCATCACCGCCGGGGCCTGCATTGGCCCCTTACCGGCGCCCAGCAGCGGCGCGGTCGAGGTGGTGGCGGATTTCGGCGCCCTGGGACAGGTCCGGGTTAACTTCAACGGCTGACGTCATGGACGATGCACAACAAGACCGGGCCGCGGCACTTTTAATGGAGGCCCAGCGCGGCCACCGTGCAATGGCCGCCCTGCCCGATGATTGCCGGCCGGACAATGAGGCCGATGCCTATGGCATTTAGGACCGCTATGTGGCCCTGATGCTGGCGGCGCATGGTGGCCATATCGCCGGCTACAAAGCGGGTTGCACCAACGCCACGGCGCAACGGCAGTTGGGCTTGTCATCGCCCTTTGCCGGGCCGTTGTGTCCGTTCTTTGTCATGACCAGCCCGGCGCGAATTTCGGCCGCTGCTGGTTTCATGCGCATGATCGAGGCGGAGATCGGCTTCCGCCTGGACCGGGATCTGCCCGATACCGGGTCGCCCTATACTGCCCAGACCGTGCGCCCCGCCCTGGGGTCGGCGTTCGGGGCAATCGAGGTAGTGGATTCCCGTTACCAGAATTGGACCACCGCCGGGGGGCCGCAATTGATCGCCGACAACGTCTGTACCGGGTTCTGGTTGCATGGGGAAGAATCGACCGATTTTGACCATATCGATCTGGCCGACCATCCCGTCCAAGTTTACCGAAACGGAGCCCGGGCGGAACTTGGCAACAGCGCCAACGTGCTGGGCAATCCCTTGAACGTCGCGGCCTGGCTGGCCAATCACCTGATCAGCCGCGGCGGCTGCCTGAAATCGGGCCAAGTGATCACCACCGGCACCATGATTGCCGTCAATGGGGCGGAAAAAGGTGATAAAGTCGCAGCGGATTTTGGCCCGTTGGGCACGGTCGAAGTTACCTTTACGTAACCTCAATCACGGTAGATTGAGGCGACCGAACCTTGTCCGGCGCGGTAAACAGCCAACATAGACTTTGGGGATTCGAAATATAGGGGGGCCAAACATGTTAATCAAATCACCACCATCCTGGCAGATACCGGAACGCGAGGCGACGCCGGAGCATGTATTTCTCAACCGCCGGCATTTTCTCGGCGCCCTCGGCCTGGGCGCCACCGCTCTGATCGGCGGCACTGCCCTTGCCGCCAAGGAAGAAGATCCGACGGCGGATCTGTATCCCGCCAAGCGCAACGAGACCTACCAGCTGGACCGCCCCCTGACCAAGGAAAGGGATGCCGCGTCCTATAACAATTTCTACGAATTCGGCTCCCACAAGCGCATTGCGCGGGAGGCCCGATCCCTGAAAATCCGGCCTTGGACCGTGTCCTTCGAGGGCATGCTGGAGAAAGAACGCCAGGTCGATATTGACACCCTGATCCGCGCCATGCCCCTGGAAGAACGCCTCTACCGCCTACGCTGTGTCGAGGCCTGGTCCATGGCCGTGCCCTGGTCGGGCTTCCCCCTGGCGGAGCTGGTGAAATATGCCCGGCCCCTGTCGGGCGCCAAATACCTGGTCATGCAGACCTTCCTGGACAAGAACATGGCCAGCGGCCAGAAACAGATTTGGTACCCCTGGCCCTATACCGAGGGTCTGACCATGGCGGAGGCGACCAACGAGCTGGCCTTCATGGTCACCGGCGTCTACGGCAAGCCCCTGCGCAAACAGTTCGGCGCACCGCTGCGTTTGGCGGTACCGTGGAAATATGGTTTCAAATCAGTGAAATCCATTGTCCGTTTCAAATTCACCGACAAACGGCCGACCACGTTCTGGGATCAGATCCAGGCCGCCGAATACGGCTTTTGGGCCAACGTCAATCCGGAAGTCTCCCACCCAAGGTGGAGCCAGGCCAGCGAACGGGTCCTGGGCACTAACAAGCGGGTACCGACCCTGCTCTACAATGGCTACGGCGAGCAGGTCGCCGCCATGTACAAGGACCTGAAGGGCGAAAAGCTGTTCATGTGATCAATGGCGCTATCCACCCAGTCATCCCCGGGCGCAGCGTAGCGTAGACCCGGGGATCCAGAGCCGCAAAGATCCGAGTTTGTTGCCCTGGATTGCCGGGTCAAGCCCGGCAATGACATTTTCGAGGTTATGTATCTTGGCAATTGAGTTAGTGATTTTCGACTGCGACTGTGTTCTGGTCGACAGCGAGCCCTTGGCCAACCGGACCTTGTCCGCCTGTTTTCAGGACGCCGGCTTTCCCATCGACTACGACACCTGCGTCGCCAACATGGTCGGGCTGTCCCTGCCCACGTGTTTCAGAATGGCCGAGGACTGGCACGGCAAGGCCTTGCCGGAAGACTTTTTCGATATTGTGCAAAGCCGCACCTATCAGGCCATCCGGGACGAACTGCAGCCCGTCCTTGGCGTCCGCGCGGCGATCGGGGCCATCCCCCTGCCCCGCTGCGTCGCCTCGTCCTCCGAACCGGACAAGATTGCGTTGTCCCTGAGCAAAACCGGACTGGCGCCGCTGTTTGACGGCAATCTGTTTTCAGCCAGTCAGGTGGCGCGGGGCAAACCGTTCCCCGATTTGTTCCTCTTTGCCGCCGAACAAATGGGCGTGGCGCCCGGGCACTGCGTGGTGATTGACGACAGCCCCTACGGCGCCGCAGCCGCGAAAGCCGCCGGGATGGTGGCCTATGGTTTCGCGGGCGGTGGCTTCGCGGAAAAATTGGCCAATGAAGGCGCCCGCATATTTGATACAATGGCGGAACTGCCGGGGCTTTTGGGCTTCGCACCAAACCAAAACCAAGAATAGGAAACCGTCATGAGCGTTGCCAATTTACCCCTCAACTTACCGCTACGGGGAATCAGAGTACTGGATCTAACCCATGCCCGCGCCGGGCCCACGGCGGTGCGGCAGCTGGCTGATTGGGGGGCGGACGCCATCAAGATCGAGGTGCCGGCGGAAAAAGACGGCGGACAAGGCCTGGGCGGGGCGCGCCACGGACCGGATTTCCTGAACCTGCACCGCAACAAGCGCGCCATGACCATCAATCTGAAAAAGCCCGAGGGCCTGGAAATCTTCATGGCCCTGGCCAAGGATGCGGACGTCATCGTGGAAAACTTCCGGGCCGAGGTGAAGCATCGCCTGGGCGTGGATTATGAAAGCGTCCGGGCCATCAACCCAGCGATCATCTATGGCTCCATCTCGGGCTTCGGGCAGACCGGCCCGATCTCGAAACGGGCCGGGGTCGATCAGATCGCCCAGGGCATGGGCGGCCTGATGTCCATTACCGGGCTGCCCGGCCAGGGGCCGGTGCGGGTGGGCATCCCCATTGCTGATCTGACGGCGGGCATGTTTCTGGCCCAGGGCATTCTTCTCGCCATGATCGAACGCCACCAATCGGGCCTGGGCCAGTGGGTCCATACCTCGTTGCTGGAAGCGCAGATTTCCATGCTGGATTTCCAGGCCGCCCGCTGGCTGATCGATGAAGACGTGCCGGGACAGGCCGGCAACGACCATCCCACGAACATCCCCATGGGCGCCTTCAAGACCGCCGACGGCGCGGTCAATATCGCCGCCTCGGGCGGCCGCCTGTGGACGCGGTTCCTGGACGTCGCGGGCGCCCCGGAATTGGCTGAGCATCCCGACTATATTTCCACCAAATTGCGTTCGAAGAACCGCGCCAAGTTGAACGAAGTGGTCGGCGAGATCATGGCCAAGCGCACCAGCCAGGACTGGATCGAGGCCCTGAGCGAGGCGGGCGTGCCGTGCGGCCCCATCAATTCCATCGATCAAACCTTTGCCGAACCGCAAGTCCAGCATCTGGGCATCGCCCAGCCCATGCACCACGGCGTCAAGGGCACAGTCAAGGTGGTCGGCCAGCCCGTGCATCTGGAGCGCACGCCCCAGCCGGCGGAAATTCGTCTGCCAACACCCGAACTGGGCGGCAACACGGACGAGGTTCTGGCGGAACTGGGCTATGACCAAGCCAGGATCGATGATTTACGGGACCGCGGTGTCGTCTGAAGTAACGCCTGACACAATGGCTCGGATCAACAGAAACTGCCCCATGGCGGCCAGCATGGAGACGGCGAAGATGGGCAGCAGGCCGAAATAAGTTGCGAAGATGCCGGCCAGGAAGGGCAACAGGAAGGCCGGCGCGGTGATGGCGTTGAAATAGCCGCTGTAGGCCGGGCGCTGGCTGTCGGGCGATATCTCCATCAAATTACCGATCACCGCGATGGTCAGGCCATTGGCCAAGGCGCCCAGGACGAAGAACACCGAGATGAAAACCACGAAGGCGCGGCTTTCGTCCACGAAACCGGTCAAGCCGAGCAGCAGCATTACCATGGGCGGCCAGATGCGTCCGAAGGTCACGGCGGCCAACAAGCTGGCCTTGCCCAAACGGTCGCCCCACCAGCCCCACAGGGCGTTGGAGGCCAGGGCGCCGGCCGTTTGCGCACCCAGCAAAACGGCGACCCGGGTCAGATCGAAGCCGCCGCCGTGGGCCTGCACCACATAGAAGGGCATGGCCATCAACACCGCGCCACCGCACCATTGGGCGAACACGAACAGGCGAAAGTTGCGGTCTGTTTGAAACACCGCGACGCCGTCGTGGAGGTATTGGAAAAACGTCGGCTTCGCGGTCCCGGCCGCGGACGGCGAGGTCGGCTCGCCCAAGCTGACAAAGACCCCGGACGAGAGAAACATCAGACCGGCGGCCATGGCGATGATGACCGCGTAAGACTGGGGGAACGGCAATCCGGTCACCATACGGTCGGCGATCGCGGCAATGGCCAGCGCCAGCAGCCCGCCGCCGAAAAACCGGGTCGCCAGCAGCCGGCTGCGCAGATCCGAGGGGATAGAGCGGGCGACGATATCGTTGTAGGGCACGGCGACGATGCCGGAGACAAAAGCATAGGCCGTCCACAGCCCCATCACGGCAATGGCAAGGTTTAGCCGGCCCCAATCGGCGCCCAGGACCAGAACAGCGGCCAACAGCGCCATGCAGGCGGCCCGGCCAAAGGCGCCGATCTTGTAATAACCCATGGAGCTGCCGTCCCGCTGGGCCAGAAAACCAACGAACAGCTGGGGAAACAGCCAGCCGAACCGCAGGATCGCCGTGACCGCGCCCACCAGTATGGCACTGCCCGTCAACTGGAAGACCAGGGCGGAAATAATGGTGGCTGAATCCACCGCCGCCGAACCGGCCTGAAATGTGATCCCCGCCGCCGCCACAGAGGTGAATTTTCGCCTCTCGGTCATCAAATTCCCGGGCCCTTATTAAAATCTGGCTAGCAGACAACGCTATTGCTGATACTATCGCTGATCGCACGAAAAAGGGGAGGCAAGAATGGCGGACTGGGAACGGGACACGCGGGCTGATTACGAGCGCAAGGGCTTTGGCGTGTCATCGGGGTTCGGCAAAAAACCGGCCTTGCTGGTGGTGGATTTCATCGTTGGCTTCACCGATCCGACGACGCCCCTGGGCGGCGACTTCACGGCTGAACTGGCGGTGACGGCGCAGTTGCAAACCGCCTTTCGCAAGTCGGGCCTGCCCATTGTCTACACCACGGTGGAATACAAGGAAGATCTGTCCGACGGCGGCGTCTTCGTCAAGAAAGTGCCCTCCCTCGGCATCCTGCGCAAGGGTTCGCCCAATTGTGTGGTGGATGAGCGGATCAAGCCTCTGCCGGGCGAATTGGTGATTTCCAAGAATTATGCCTCGTCCTTTTTCGGCACCGACCTGGACAGTTATTTGCGTGGCCAGAACGTCGATACCCTGGTCATCACCGGCGCCACCACCTCCGGCTGCGTGCGCGCCTCGGCCGTTGATTCCCTGCAATATGCCTACTACACCATCGTTGTCAGCGACGGGGTCGGGGACCGGGCGGTGGGACCGCACGACGCCAGCCTGTTCGATATCGCGGCCAAATACGGCGATGTCATCACGGGCGGCGATGTGCTGAACTATTTGCGCGGCCTGGCCGAGTCGGGCTTCTCCGGCGCGGCGCGGGAAGAGTTCGAAACATGGTGGAACGAGGGCCGCAAGGCGGCGGTTTAGGGGAAGACTGTCATGGCACGAGATAGCGGATCGGAATTTTCCAACACTTTCGACGATATGTTTGATGAGAACCGTCAACGCCTTGACGACTTACTGGGACGACGGGCTACCGCGACGCAGGCTACACAGCCGAAACCCGCGGTTAACACGGCCGAACGCCGAACTGAACGCCAAACCCGCCGCAATACCGGCAGCAGCGGGGGCCGGAATTTTTCATTTGAAGTCGATGTCAGCCATAAGAAAAAAGGAGCAACAGCAATGGCATTACCAAACGTGGGGGATCAGGCACCCGCCTTTTCCATGCGCAACCAACAGGGGGCTGATACCACCCTGGAACAATGCAAGGGGCACTACGTGGTCCTGTGGTGGTATCCAAAGGCCGACACACCTGGCTGAACCATTGAAGGCAAAGGGTTCCGTGATCGAATCCAAGACTTTACAGCCAAGAATGCCATAATCCTGGGGGCTTCTTTCGACACACCGGAAGAAAACCGCCTGTTTCAGGAAAAGTTCTCCTTTCCATTCGATTTGTTGAGCGACCCCGATCAGGTCACGGGCGCCGCCTATGGCGTGCTTCAGGCGGACAAGCCCTATCCGGCCCGCTTTAGCTTTCTGATCGACCCCGACGGCAATATTGCCAAGGTGTATGACACCGTGGTGCCGGCGGAACACCCCGATCAGGTTCTCGCTGATCTGGGATAGACAAGGTTGAGGGGTTGGCCGGACCGCCGCCATTTGGCATCAGTGCGGTTTCGGTCGGCCCCGATCCTGTGATGTGACAAAAACCAAATCCGAAATTGAACGGGGCAACCTGGACGCCGTACTGCATGACCGCGTGGGCGAGATCTATGGCCCCGGCACGGTGATCGATGGATTGGTGCGCCTTTCAGGCGGTGCCAGCCGCGAGACCTGGTCCTTTGATGCCCTGACCCGCAGCGGCGTGCGAAAGCCGTTAATTCTCAAACGCGACCCGCTTGATGAACAGACCCAGGCGGGGCCGGGCAAAGGCGACGTTCATTTAGGCCTCGATCGCTGGACCGAGGGGCGGTTAATGCAATTGGCCGGCGGGGTTGGCGTGCCGGTGCCCGAAGTGCCGTTTTTTCTGCCGGCGGACGAGCGCACCTCCGCCGGCTTTGTCATGCAGCGCCTGGACGGCGAAGCACTGGGCCGGCGCATCCTGCGCGAGGATGAATTTGCCACCGCCCGGCCCAAACTGGCCTTTCAATGCGGCCAGGCCGCCGCCCGTTTTCACCATATCCCCCGCGACCGTCTGCCGCCCCTGCCCCACCTGCCCGTGGCCGAGGCCTTGGATTACAACCGGGATGTAGTGGATTCCTTTGACCAACCCCACGCCGGTTTCGAATACGCCTTTCACTGGCTGCGCGAGCGGTTGGAGCTGGCGGGCAACCGCGTCGGTCTGGTGCATGGAGATTATCGCAACGGCAATCTGCTGGTGGACGGTGCCGGCCTGGCCGGTGTCCTGGATTGGGAGTTGGGGCATCTGGGCAATCCCCTGAATGACCTGGGCTGGATCTGCATCCGGGCCTGGCGCTATGGTTATTACGACAAACCGGTGGGCGGTTTTGGCGAGGTTTCGGAGCTGTTGGACGGCTATGAGGCGGGCGGCGGTGAGCGGGTATCCTTGGATGCCCTGCATTTTTGGGAGGTCTTCGGCTGCATGCGTTGGGGCGTGATCTGCATGACCCTGGCCTTTACCCACATTTCGGGAAAGGAGCGCTCCGTCGAGAAAGTCTCCATCGGCCGCCGGGCGGTGGAAGGTGAATACGATATGTTGCAGTTGGTGGATTGAATGAACAATGCCGTACAAGACCCAAACCTGAGCGCCGCCGAACAATTATCGGACGTCCTCACCGCGCGCCTGGCCTCCGAATATGGTACGGCTACGAAGATCGAGGGCCTGGTCCGCCTGTCCGCGGGCGCCAGCCGGGAAACCTGGTCGTTCGATGCCCTCAAACCGAAAGGTATCCGCCAACCCTTGATCCTGAAGCGCGACCCCATGGACCGCCAGGCCGACAAAACCTTCGAAGGTGTGCCCGAGGGCCGCCTGGCGGTGGACCGGCGGACCGAGGGGCGGCTAATCCAGTTGGCCGGCGCGGCCGGAGCCCCGGCGCCAAAGGTGCCGTTTTTCCTCGATGCCGGTGAACGCACCACGCCCGGCTTCTTTACGAACCGTTTGGAGGGCGAAACCCTGGGCCGGCGCATCTTGCGGGAAGAGGCCTATGCCAAGGCCCGGCCGAAATTGGCCTTCCAGATTGGCCACGCGGCAGCCCGCTTTCATGGCATCGACCACGACGATCTACCCAAGATGCGCGGATTGGGGGCGGCCGACGAATTGCTGCACTATCGGACCATCATGGATTCCTTCCGCCAGCCCCATGCGGGTTTCGAATACGGCTTCCGCTGGCTCCAGGAACGGCTGGCGCTGGCGGGCAGCCGCCATGCGCTGTGTCACGGAGATTTCCGCAACGGCAATATCATTGTCGATGAAGCGGGCCTGGCGGGCGTGCTGGATTGGGAAGGCGCCCATTTGGGCAATCCCAGCGCGGACCTGGGCTGGATGTGCGTGCGGGCCTGGCGCTACGGCTATCACGACAAAATGGTCGGCGGTTTCGGCGATCTGGAACAACTGCTGGATGGCTACGAAGCCGGTGGCGGGGGCCGCATCGGCGGGGAGGAAATGCATTTCTGGCATGTCTTCGGCACCTTGCGTTGGGGCGTCTTGTGCATGATCCTCGGCTTTACCCATCTGGATGGAGATCAGCGCACGGTGGAGTATGCCGCCGTCGGCCGCCGGGCGGCGGAGACCGAGTTCGATTTACTGTTACTACTGGATTGAGGGAGAAAACCATGCCTACCGACAGACCAAACGCGGCGGAATTGGTCGAGGCCGTGCGGGAATTTCTATCCGACCATGTGGCCCCGAACGTGGAGGGGCAATTGGCCTTTCACACCCGTGTCGCAATCAACGCCCTGGCCATCGTCGAACGCACCATGGCCCAGGGCGGCGCCATGGACGAGGCTGAATTGACCCGCCTGAAGGAGCTTTTGCATCAGGAAGGTGATCTGGGGGACTTGAATGGGGAACTGGCGCGCGCCATCCGGGCCGGCGAGATGGATGACCGGCGGGAGGATTTGTTGGCCCACTTGCGGCAAACGGCGGCAGATAAGATCGCCTTGGCCAATCCACGCTATTTGACGAAGCGGGGATAGTGCCTCATCCGCGGGACGATACGGCGCAGCAACTGGCCCGCGGCGTCGGCCGTCTGTTGGGACACCTGGGCTATGACAGCCTGACGGAATTTACCTTGTGTTCGGGCCGCCGCGCCGATCTGGCGGGGATCGACCGCAAGGGCCGTATTGTCATCGTGGAGATCAAAAGCAGCGTGGCGGATTTTCGCGCGGATCAGAAATGGCCGGAGTATCTGGATTATTGCGACCTGTTCTATTTCGCCGTACCGGTGGATTTTCCGGTGGAAATCCTGCCCGACGAACCGGGGCTGATCCTAGCCGATGCCTATTCCGGCGACATCGCCCGTCCCGCACCCGAGAACCCCAAGCCCCTGCATGCCAGCCGCCGCAGGGAAGTCACCCTGCGCTTCGCCCGCGCGGCGGCCAAACGGCTCAGGCGGTGGGAAGATCCGGGGCCGTAGAGCGCCTCGCGGTCAGCATTTGCCACAGGCTGATCCCGAACAGTATGCCAAGAATATTCAGTCCCGCATCGAGAGCATTCGCCGATCTATCCGGCGTCAACAGCTGCGAGGTCTCGGCCGACGCCGCGAAAACAACGAGCAAAAGACCCTGCCGCCACCATAATTCTCTTGGCCATGCCCAACCGGCAACAATCGCCAATAAGGCAAATAAACCCACATGACCCAGTTTGTGCAGGCTGCGCCAAATTTCGCTGATCGGTATCGCAGGGGTCGCCACGGTGGACTTCGTGACGCCGGCCGCTATTGATTTGGCCTGGACCTCGTCATTTTGGACCGCCGCCGCCGATGGCGCGATCTCTTGATGGGCCGGGGCTTGATGGGCCGGGGCTTGATGGGCCGGGGCTTGATGGATCGGGGCTTGATGGATCGGGGCTTGATGGATCGGGGCTTGATGGATCGGGGCCTGAACAACGCTGTCGCGCAGGAAGTGCCGCAGCTCCAGCTTCACCGAATGAGGCGCCAGTGTGCCAATCAAAATCGTACAGCCAACAACGATCAC
>JAYGEA010000151.1:0-5446 GCA_046582635.1 Alphaproteobacteria bacterium | reverse complement strand
AGGCCCGCACCGCCTCCGCCGTGGGCGGAACGATGGGCAGGCCATCGGTCCAGCCGCTGGAGTGATATAGCTCCTGCACGGCATTAAAATCTTCGGCTTCGTGAATTTTCGATGCGAGTTGCACGTGTTTTTACCTAATTTATTGTGTCAGACGCCCACATTACCAAACTACGGCCGCCGCGTCACATCATCACCTGGCCATCATCGACCGGGATCAGGGTCCCCGTCATATAATCCGAGCGCGACGAGGCAAGCAACAACAGCACACCGTCCATGACCTCCGGCGTGCCAATCCGGCGCCGGGGCATGGCCGCGATCATGCTCTGCCCGGCGGGGGTTTTCCAATGATCCGCATTCATTTCGGTTTCAATATAACCTGGGCAAATGGCGTTGACCTGGATGTCATGGCGGGCCCATTCCAGGGCCATTTGCTTGGTCATCTGGGCAATGGCGGCCTTGGACATGCCGTAAAGGGTTAATTTGGCGGTGGTCCGCAGGGCCATCATGGAAGAGATGTTAATGATCTTGCCCCCCTGGCCCCGTTTGATCATCTCCCTGCCCACGGCCTGGGCCAGCAGAAACGGCCCCTTGACGTTGGTTTCATGGACGAAGTCATAGTCTTCGAGGGTAAAATCCTCGGGCCGCTTGACCACCGAGACGCCGGCGTTGTTGACCAGAATATCAATCGTTCCCAGGGCCCGCGTGGCATCCGCGACAACTTGTTCAATCGCCTCCGCATCGCGAATATCCAAGGCAAAGGCTGCCGCATGCCCACCAAAACCGCCAATTTCCTCGGCCAGAGCTTCCAACCGGTCAACCCTGCGCGCGGTCAGGGCGACCGTGGCCCCGGCCTCGGCCAATGCCACCGCGGCACGGTGGCCAAGGCCCGATGAGGCACCGGTCACCAGGGCAATCTTGCCGTTCAGATTGTCGCCGATATTGGTCATATCCTGATCTCACCTTACTTGGAATTTCAACTCCGTACGGTTTCAAAACAAGGTCTATTTGGCGGCAGTTGTAAACAGCTTATTAACCGTGTGCGGTTATCTTGCAGGCAGCAAGGGGGGCGATGCCTATGCACGCAAACGCGCGGGTTCTACTTTTCAGCGATCCCAACGACACCGGCGACTTGGCCGGAAAGCTTGAACAACGCGGTTATCAGCCATTGCCCGCGACTACGCGGGAAGACGCCGTGCGCATTGTCACCGGCCGCTATCCCGACATCGCCATCGTCAATGCCGCGGACAGCGAAGAAGGCGCCCGGTTCCGCCGGGACCTTACCGATTTGCGTCCCGATGGCCAGCTTCCCACCATCGTCATCGGCGGCGAAAGCGGCGCGGCGGAGGATGAATTGCAGGTCGAATATCTACCCGCCGCGTTCCGGGATTCGGAATTGTTCTCGCGCTTGAAGGTATTGTCCCGTCTGGTCTCGATGCAAGGCGAATTGGCGTTGCGGACCGAGACCTCGCAACAGTATGGCCTGGAGGCGCCGGTCCAGACCGCGCTGCCCGAAAAGATTTCGGACGCCAATATTCTGGTGATCGCGGACGACGAAGAGCGGCGCACCTCGATCCGGAAAATGATTGCCCCCATCGCCACCGCCGATGTGGTGCAAAAGCCCTATGAAGGCATGGAGCGGCTGCTGCAGGACCCGTTCGATGCGGTGATCGCCGTGGGCGGCAATGACGACGATGACCTGATGGATTTTTGCCGCCGCCTGCTAAACCATGCCAATCTGTTCAACATGCCCCTGTTGGTCCTGTGTCCGCAAAGCGAGGCCGAGGCCCAAGACGACATCTATGACGCCGGCGCCTCGGAAGTCCTCAGGCTTTCCGCCAGCGCGGCACGGCTGTTGCCCCGTTTACATCATCTGGTGCGTCAGCAACGTTATCGTCAATCCATGCTGGAGGTCTATCGCGAGGGCCGCCACTATGCCGCGACCGATTCCCTGACCGGTCTGTTCGGCCATGGCTATCTGCATGCCCATCTGCAAAAACAGATCACGGAATGCCGCAGCCGGGACAAGGACCTGGCTCTGGGCTTTTTCGACATTGCCGAGATGACCGGTTTCAATAGCCAATTCGGCTATGTCGCGGGCGACCGTTTATTGCGCCAGATTGGCGGCGCCATCGGCGGCTTCGTGCGGGCCGAGGATCTGCCGGCGCGCTTTAATGGCGACAAATTCTGCATCGTTTTGCCGGATTCCGACCTGGCATCAGCCCTTCCCGTGCTGCAGCGCATCGCGGGCGTTATCAACATGACGGAGTTCGCCATTCCCGATGTCGGCGAACCGATCAAGATCCGTCTGCTAACGGGCTGTGCCATGCTGCAACACGACGACAGCGCGGAAAGTCTCATCGCCCGGGCCCGGGCCGACTGCAACGGCGGATAATACGCCAAGGCCCGCCACTCTGCCCCCCACCCTGCTCCCCACATCCGAAGGCCCTTAACCTTCGGGCAAAGCGGGCGTATCATGGCGCCATGATTCATGTGGACATCATTTCCGATACGGTCTGCCCGTGGTGCTATATCGGCAAGCGCCGGTTTGAACAGGCCCTCGCTCTGCGCCCCGGCTATGATATCCAGGTTGTTTGGCGTCCGTTTCAATTGAATCCCGAAATTCCACCCGCGGGGCTGTCCCGAAAAGACTTTCTCGGCGACAAGTTTGGCAGTGTGGAGCGGGCCGAGAGGGTTTATGAAGCTGTCAGCGCGGCGGGAGAGGAAATCGGCCTGGATTTCAATTTCGCCAATATTCCCCGCCAGCCAAATACCTTTGATTCCCATCGCCTGGTCCGCTGGTCGGAAACCGCCGGGGTTCAGGATGCGGTGGTGGAAAAACTGTTCTTAAGCTATTTCGTTGACGCGGCGGACGTGGGCGACCAGGAGGTATTGGCCGGGGTCGCGGACGCCTGCGGCATGGACGGCGATCTGGTGCGGGATTTATTCCGCCGGGACGCCGACCGGGATTTGGTCATGGCCGAGGAAGGCGTGGCCCGGCGCATGGGCATCAACGGGGTGCCCTGTTTCGTAGTGGATCATAAATACGCCATTTCAGGTGCCCAGGACCCCTCCGTCCTGACCCACGTCTTCGACCTGGCCATGCAGGACAAGGACAAAAACTGGGACAAGGCGGCAAAAAAACCCGTTCAGGAAACGGCCGAGGCGGCCGAGGCAGACTGAGCCAGCTTGGCCAGATGCCGCACCAGATAGTCGACCCCCTTCAGGCGCGTTGCCGCCTCGTCCCATTGCCTTTGGAAAACCAGTTTATGATCGGGCCGTAATTTGGCACTGCCCTTGTTGTCGTTGATGAATTCCACCAGGCCGCCGGGATTGGCGAATGTATCGTTGCGGAAAACCACGCTGGCCCCGCCCGGCCCGGCGTCAATCTTGGCCACGTTGGCGGCCCGGCACAGACGTTTGATGGCGATGATGGCCAGCAGGTTCTCCACTTCTTCGGGAAGGGCCCCGAAACGGTCGATCAATTCGGCGGCGAACGCATCAATTTCTTCGGCGTCCCGCAGGTGCGCCAAGCGGCGGTAAAGCCCCAGGCGCACGCTCAGATCCGCGACATAGTGATCCGGGATCATCACGGCGGTGCCCAAATTGATCTGCGGCGACCAGTCCTGCTCGCCCACCTCCAGGCCGCCGGCATCACCGCTGCGCGCCGTCGCCAGGGCCTCTTCCAGCATCTGATTGTAAAGTTCGAAGCCGACTTCGCGAATATGGCCCGATTGCTCCTCGCCCAACAAATTGCCGGCCCCGCGCAGGTCCAGATCGTGGCTGGCCAGGCTGAAACCGGCGCCCAGGGTGTCGAGGGATTGCAACACCTTCAGGCGCTTGTCCGCGGCCTCCGTGGGCAGACGCTTGGGCGGCAGGGTGAAGTAGGCATAGGCGCGGACTTTCGACCGCCCAATGCGGCCGCGCAGCTGATACAGCTGGCTTAGACCGAACCGGTCGGCGCGATGCACGATCAAGGTGTTGGCGGTGGGAATATCCAAGCCGGATTCAATAATGGTGGTCGATACCAGAACGTCATAGGCGCCTTCGTAGAAGGCGGTCATGACGTCTTCCAGTTGGCGCGGCGGCATGCGGCCATGGGCCGTGGCGAATTTCACTTCCCCCACCCGCTCGGTCAGGAAACGCTCAATGTCCGGCAGGTCCAGAATGCGGGGGCAAACGTAAAAACTTTGCCCGCCCCGGTGCAGCTCCCGCAGCAGGGCCTCCCGCGCCACCACCGGGTCGAACGGCATGACGAAGGTGCGCACGGCCAGGCGGTCCACGGGCGGGGTGGCGATCAGGCTCAAATCCTTAACCCCGGAAAAGGCCATTTGCAGGGTGCGCGGGATCGGCGTGGCGGTCAGGGTCAGTACGTGGACGTCGCTGCGCAATTGTTTCAGGCGCTCCTTGTGGGCAACGCCGAAATGCTGCTCTTCGTCGATCACCAGCAAGGTCAGGTTTCGAAAGGCGATCCGCTTGCCCAGCAGGGCATGGGTGCCGATGACAATATCGATCTGGCCGTTGCTTAGACCCTCGCGCGTGTCCGAAGCCTCCGCTCCTGGAACCAGGCGGGAGAGCTGCCGCACATTTACGGGCAGTCCCGCGAACCGTTCCCTGAAGGTCTGAAAATGCTGCCGGCACAGCAATGTGGTCGGCACCACGATGGCAACCTGGCCGCCGGTCATGACGGCGGCGAAGGCGGCGCGCAGGGCGACCTCGGTCTTGCCGAAACCCACATCGCCGCAAACCAGGCGGTCCATGGGCGAGCCCTTTTGTAGATCGGCAAAAATATCCTCGATGGCGCCCAACTGGTCTTCGGTCTCTTCATAGGGAAAGCGGACGCAGAATTCTTCATACAGGCCGTCGGGCTTTTCAATGGTCGGGGCGCTGCGCAACACTCTTTCGGCGGCCACCTTGATCAATTGATCCGCCATATCGCGGATATGCTGTTTCAGCTTCGCCTTGCGGGCCTGCCAGGCGGCCCCGCCCAAACGGTCCAGACTGACACCGGCATCTTCCGAGCCGTAGCGGGACAGCAATTCGATATTCACCGCCGGCAGAAACAGCTTCGCGTTGCCGTCGTAATGAATTTCCAGGCAATCGTGGGGCGCGCCCCCGACCTCGATGGTTTCCAGGCCCACATAGCGGCCGATGCCGTGTTCCACATGCACCACCAGATCGCCACTGGAAAGCTGGCTTTGCTCGGTAATGAAATCTTCCGCCCGCCGGCTCCGCCGCCGCCGGGCAAGACGGTCGCCCAGCACATCCTGTTCCGAGATAATGGCCAGATCGGCGGTTTCGACGCCCTTCTCGAAACCCAACACCACCATGGCCGGGACGTCCGTGGGCAGGGCCATGACGGCGGGCCAATGTTCGACCCCCCGCACCCCTTCGATGCCGTGATCGTCCAGCAGCAGGGCCATGCGCTCGGCCGAACCCTGAGAGAAGG
>JAYGEA010000054.1:0-28442 GCA_046582635.1 Alphaproteobacteria bacterium | reverse complement strand
GCCGTAACTTTCATCGATGAAGCCGACACCAGCATAGTCCCCTGCGTCCTACCCCCGCATATCGCGTCAAAAGGCACCCGTGCCCCGGTGTTTGGCCTTTCAGTCAAGGGCGACAGCATGGACCAAGTCTTCCCTGAAGGCAGCGTCCTGATCTGCCTCCCCCTGTACGAGATGTCCGGTAAAGTTAAGGACGGTGATTATGTGGTGGTCCACCGCATTGACCCCGACGGGCTGTATGAGGCCACCTGTAAACAATATCGCCTTGTTGACGGTGAAATGTGGCTGGCCCCCAGGTCGAACAACCCAAGCCACATGCCCATTAATGGGGACAACACTGGCGACGGTGTTCAGGTTGAAGTTGTCGCAGTCGTGGGCGGGTTTTATGCGCCAATGGCGGCTGCGGCTCGTTTCTGATGGCACATCACATTATAATGGACGTGATATTGATGTGTGAATCTGGTATTATGTCGCCATGACAAAATCGAAGCCCCAATTTTTACCGGAACCTCGTATTTTCAACGCCGATCAAGTCGCGTCTCGCCTAGGGAAAGGCCTAACGTGGCTTTACGATCACCTCTCGCATTTATCCGCCCAAGGCTTTCCAGACCGCGACCCCTTCTTGGGCGGCTGGGACGTGAAAGCCATAGAAGGGTGGCTGGACAAACGTGGAGAGATTGAAGACCCCGATGCGGCTAACGACAACCCATATGATGAGTGGATGGAGAAATTGAGAAATGGGGAAATTGAAATACCTAAATAAGGCCCAACGCGGCCTCTATTACCGTCGTATTTTACGGTTGAAGGATGGCAGCCGTAGAGCCGTATATGAACCAATCCCCTTTGATTTTGGTACGCCAGAATTCTTCACTGAATACGCAAGGATCAACGAGAAGTACGCTAAAGGGCAAAATATCAAGCCCGAATTTATTGCGCCTAAGAAGTCGTTATTTTCCCTGATGGATGATTTCTTGGGGTCAGCCGAATTCGGGGATATGGGAGTTAGGTCCCGGAAGGAATACGAAGATGGTCTGGCCGATATAAAAGCTACTTGGCCGGATCGTTCGGTCAAGACCATCGAGCGCTATCACATCCTTGAATATCGCGACATCATGCAGAGAGAATGGGCACCTTCCCGTGTTAATGGGGCCATAAAGATTTTGCGCCGGTTACTTAATTTTAGCATTGATCGTGGCTACGGCCTTACCCACAACCCCGGACTGAAAATCAAGAATTTGAAGACGGGTGACGGCGATGGCTTTGGACCTTGGAAAGAGGAAGCCATCGACGTAGCACTGGACGGTCTTGTCGGCATCTCGCGGACAGTGTTTTATCTGGCCTATTTTACGGGTCAGCGCAGTTCCGACATCCTCAAGATGAAGTGGGCCGATATTGCCGGTAAGGAAATCCACGTAGTTCAGGACAAGACAGGCGCGGAACTTTGGGTACCTCTACACCCCGACCTACAGGCGGAATTGGCCATCACCGAACGCCGTGGCGAAACCATAGTCGCAGCAGAGTTGATCCGGGCGGATGGTCACCCCAGCAACACCGCAGGCCAACCTATCAGTGGGCGCGCCCTACATCATTACTGGGGGGAAGAACGCAACCGTCTTGGATTGCGGGGCAACCGATTTGAAAACACCCTCCACGGTCTTCGTAAGAACGCTACAATCAATCTCTTGGAAGCCGGTTGCACTAATAGCGAGGCCAAAGCCATCACCGGTCATAGAACCGACGTAATGGTGAATTTGTACAGCGAAAAAGTAAACCAACGCCGCCAAGCCCGCGAGGCTATGGACAAGGTCGTGCAGATGAAAAGAGCGACAGAGGCAGGGGATTAACGTGTTAGCACTTTGGCGGGTATTCACGGGCATTTGTGGTGTGAAAAAGTGCTAACAATAGCAGTTTTTAGCGATTTGTGGCCTTCTGCAAAGCCGTGTACACCGGTTCGATTCCGGTCCGCGCCTCCAGCCCTACCTTTCCGAACCACCCGAACGAGCTCGCCAGCGGCGCAACCAATGGACTTCGAGGCGGCGGCGCCAGCGGCGGACCATGGGCAGATCATAAGATAGCACCAGCAGACCCAGGGGAAACATCCAAAAGCCCAGGATGGGAAGGAAACCAAGCATGCCGCCCAGTAGCAGCAGGACGCCGATGGCAAGCCGCGCGGCGGGCGGATAACCGCGCACCGCATGTTGTATTCGCCGGAAATAATCTTGCGCCATGACCCTGCCTATCACGAATCATCTCAAACCGGCCAGGGAACCCAGACCGGCCAGGGAACACTGCCGGAGTTAATGGCATGAGTGGTCTTCTGTTTGCCCTGGTCCTGGGCGCGGCCTTGATGCACGCCACCTGGAACGCCATCGTCAAGGTGGTGGCGGACCGCCTGGTCTCCCTGACCCTGGTGAATTTTACCCACAGCCTGATCGCGCTGGCCGCTCTGCCCTTCGTCGGGCTGCCGGCGCCCGAAAGCTGGCCCTATCTGCTGGCCTCATTGGTGATCCATCAGGCCTATTATGCCGGCCTGGTGATGCAATACCGCTTTGGCGATCTGGGCCAGGTCTATCCCCTGGCGCGCGGCGCCTCCCCCCTTATCGTGGCGGCGGTGGCGTGGGCTTGGGCGGGCGAGGCGCTGGCGCCCGGCGCATTGCTGGCAATTTTGCTGATTACCGGCGGTACGCTGTCCCTGGCCATGATCGGTTGGGGGCAAGGCAGCCATCGCCAGGCCGTGACCTGGGCCATGTTCACCGCCCTTTGCATTGCCGGGTATTCCCTGGCGGACGGTTTCGGCGGCCGGGCCTCGGGCCAGCCGCTGGCCTATATTGTCTGGCTATTCCTGCTTGACGGCGTGCCCATGGTGCTTTTGCTGCCCTGGCTGCGAAGCGGTGCGCAACTATCCGCATCGCTCCGCCGCCATTGGCGCCAGGGCCTCATTGGCGGCGTGCTGTCGACCACCGCCTATGGCATCGTCATCTAGGTGATGTCCCAGGCGCCCCTGGCCATGGTCACGGCGCTGCGGGAAACCTCCGTCATCGCCGCCGCCCTGATTGGCGCATATATCCTGAAAGAGCCTTTCGGGGGCCGCCGTATCCTGGCCGCCTGCGTCGTGGTCCTGGGCGTCGCCGCTCTGCAAATCAGCGGCGGAATCTAGTGTCGCGGCCGGGGTTGCCCCGGTTGACCGCGCCGCCGGCGTCTGATCTAAGAATTGCATGACCGCCCCCGCAACATCCCTGGGCCGCGACATCAAAGTCATGGGCCTGGTCGGCGCGGCCCATTGGGCCAGCCATTTTTTCCAGCTGGTGCTGCCGGCCCTGTTCCTCATTCTGCGGGACGAATTCCAGGTCTCCTACGCCGCCCTGGGACTGCTGACGACGCTGTTGTACGGCGCCTCCGGTCTGGCGCAAACCCCGGCGGGGTTTCTGGTCGACCGCTTTGGCGCCCGGCGGGTGCTGTTGTCGGGCCTGACGCTGGCGTCCCTGGCCACCATCGGCTTCGGCCTGGTGCCAAGTTATTGGCTGTTGCTGCCCCTCTCGGTTCTGGCGGGCCTGGGCAACAGCGTCTTTCATCCCGCCGATCTGGCCATTCTGACCTCGAAAATCAGTCCCCATCGCATCGGGCGTGGCTTTGCCACCCATGCGCTCTGCGGCAATCTTGGCTGGGCCGCCGCCCCCATCCTGATGATCGGCCTGGCGCAAATGTGGGACTGGCGCGTGGCCATCATCACCGCCGGCTGCCTCGGCCTGATGATCGTCGCCGCCTTTCTCATTTGGGGCGCCGATCTGGAAGACCAGCCCGCCCCATCCGCGAGCGCCGAAAGCGGCGGCAAGATCCCCATGGGACGGCTGGCGGACAATATCCGCCTGTTGTTTTCCGCCACCATCATTTCATGCTTCCTCTATTTCGCCTTCCTCTCGGCCGCCCTGATCGGCATTCAGAATTTCGGCATTCCCGCCATGGTCGATATGTTCGAATTATCCCTGGCCGAGGCCGGCCGGGGCGTCACCGGCTTTTTGCTGGGCACGGCGGGCGGCATTCTCATCGGCGGGATCGCCGCCGACCGCACCGACCGCCATGACCGTATCGCCATCGCCGGCATGACCACGGCCGCCCTTGTCATGTTGTATATCGCCAGCACCGATCCGGCCGCCGCGACAGTCCTGATCCTGCTGATCTTCGCCGGCGCGGCTTCGGGCATCACCACGCCGTCGCGGGACATGCTGGTCCGCGCCGCCACGCCGCGCGGCGCCTCGGGCCGGGTTTTCGGCTTTGTCTATTCGGGCCTGGACCTGGGCTCCGCCCTGATCCCGCTGGCGCTCGGCTGGGCCCTTGACCAGGGCCGCCCCGATGCGGTGTTCTATTCCGTCGCCGGCTTCCTCGCCATCACAATCCTGACCGTGATCCAGGTCCGCCGCCAAGTGGTCGCGGCATAACCCAGGCGATCAATCCAGCGCGCTGCGCCTGATATGGCAATCCGCGCGTTTCAGGACGCCGGGCTGCAGCTTGGTGCCCAGGCCGGGGCCGTCGGGGGGGCGGATCATGCCGTTTTCGAGAGGGGGCAGTTCGGTGACCAATTCCTGGTACCAGCCGTAATAAAAGGCCCGCACCATCTCCTGCACCAGGGCATTGGTGGCGTTGATGGAATGATGCACCGAAGCCGTCAATAAAACCGGTCCGGTGCAGTCGTGGGGGGCGACGGGGCGGTGCCAGGCCTCGGCCATGGCGGCGATCTTGCGGGCCTCGGACAGGCCGCCGCACCAGCTTAGATCATACATCACGTAGTCACAGGCCTGTTGTTCCAGCAGTTCCCGGAACTCGCCGCGCATGCCGATGGTTTCCGATGCGGTGGTGGGAATGCGGGTGGCGTCCTTGAACTCCTTCAGGCTGCGCAGATTGCTCATCTTGATGGGATCCTCGAACCAGAACGGCTCGAACGGCTCCACGGCGCGGGCGATCTTTTTCGCCTGGGGCAGGTCCCAAAAGGCGTGCATCTCCACCATGATGTCCATTTTTGAACCGACCGCGTCGCGAATTTTGGCAAAGGGTTCGAGCGCCTTGTCCAAATCCCCCGGCGAGATGTAATGCCCGCCCGAAGCCTCCGCCGCATAGTCAAAGGGCCAGATCTTCATCCCCGTGATGCCCATTTCCAGCAGGCTCAACGCCACCTCGTCGGCCGAATGAAGAAACCCTTGCAGGTCTTCGTACGGCCCCGCCGGATTTTCGCCGGGCAGGTTGAAGCTGTCGGTGCTTTGCTTGACCTGATCACGGACATATTGATAACCGGCACAGGTATTATAGACCCGGATGGCATCCCGGCTGGCCCCACCCAACAGCTGATAAATGGGCTGGTTGGTGGCCTGTCCCCAAATATCCCACAAGGCGATATCGACACCGGAATTGCCCCGCACCTCGGCCCCCGAGCCGGTGAAACCCACATAACCGGTTAGGGCCTTGGAATGATAATCGATCCGCAGAGGGTCCTGGCCCAGCAGCAATTCAGCCACATAAGAGTGGATATGAGCCTCGGCCGCAGCGACGCCGTAGAAAATCTCGCCCAGGCCAATCAGGCCCTCGTCGGTGTGCACATGGACCCATAGGATATTTGAAAATTCATCCAAACGGATGGTTTCGATCGCCGTGATCTTCATGCTTGGCGCCGCCTTATGAAATGAGTTAGATTGTTATTTCTAGAGCATTTTCAACCTTCGTTGAATCACCTGGCCACCCGCGGCCGCGGGAGCGGGTGGTTCAGACTCCATTGAAAATGCTCTAGCAGTTCGTCGGTTGAGGCGCCAGCACCGAGCGCACACTGGCGATCAGGGTTTCGCTCAGAAATGGTTTCTTGATTAATTGTATGTCGGCCAATAAATGGCTTTCCTTCGAAAAGGCGTCACGGGCATAGCCGGACATGAATAACAGGTTCAGATCAGGCCGGACTTTTCGCGCCTGGTTTGCCAGTTGCGCGCCATCCATGCCGCCGGGCAGGATAATGTCGGCCAGCAACAGATCGAACCGCGTGCCGGAGCCAAGGCGGCCCAAGGCGTCTTCCGCCGAAGACGCACAGACCACGTCATAGCCTTTTCGAAGCAGTATCCGCACCGTCATGTCACGCACATCGGCGTCATCCTCGACCAACAGGATGGTCGCCTTTTCGCTTACCTTTGGAGCATCTTCATCGACGCTGTCGTCGACCGCACGGGGCGTTGGAAAATAAAGCCGAAACATCGTTCCACGCCCGAGGCTGGAACTTACCGTTATATCGCCGTCGGATTGCTTGACGAAGCCATAGACCATGCTCAAACCCAGGCCGGTGCCGTCACCAGCAGCCTTGGTGGTGAAGAAGGGGTCGAATATCTTCGCCATGGTTTCCGCCGCCATGCCCGAGCCATTGTCGGTCACGCTTATGGCCACATAGTCTCCCGGCGGCAGACCCGGCCGGTCATCGGGATCATGGTCGGCGTCATGGGGCAGGGTGACGTTGGCCGAGGCGATAGCAAAGCGGCAGGCCTCACGGGTCGCACGGGTCGTATCTGGGGCCCCTCCTTCATGGCATCGTTTGCATTGATGGCGAGATTCAACAACGCCTGTTCCAACTGCGCGGTATCCACATTACAGGGCCACGGGTCCGGCGCCGGCGTGAATTCAACATGCACATCCGCCGCCATGGTGACCTGGATTAAATCCCGGGCACTGTTGATTATCTCATTAACGTCAACGGCTTTTCGGGCGATATTCTGCAGTCTTGAAAACGACAACATGCGATGGGTCAGATCCCCCCCCGGCGCACCGCGCGCAAGGCCGGTTCGACAAACTGCATCGCCGGGTCACCGTCTGCCAAATCCATTTGCAGGATACTTAGATTGCCGTCGATGACGGCCAGCATTTTGTTGAAATCATGCGCCAGGCCGGCGGTCAACTGGCCCACGGTTTCCATTATTTGCGCCTGGCGCAGTTGATCCTCCATCTTTGTCCGGTCCGTGACATCGATGGCCAGGATATAGAATCCCAGCACGCCGCCGTCGCCGTCAAAATGCGGCCGATAATCGGTATCGAAATGGCGCGTCATGCCATGCCGATCATCAAAGGTCGATGCGAATGCCACCATTTCCCCGCCCAGCGCCTGACGCATCCGATCGCCCACAATATCGTAGTGGTGTTGGCCCAGAATATCGCCAACGGTGGCGCCGATTATATCTTCAGCCGGGCAGTCGGCGAATTCGGCGAATTGACGATTGGCGAATTGATAGCGCATATCAGCCCCGACATAGGCGATAATAACCGGCAGGGCGTTGGTGATCAGCCGCAGTTGCGCCGCCCCTTGCGCCAGGGCGGCCTCCTGCTCCTTCAGTTCCGATATATCGACACTGGCGCCGCGGTAACCAAAAAACGCGCCATCCTTGGCAAAAAATGGTTCTCCGCTGACCCGCAACCATTGCTCCGGCGCCAGATCCGACCGCCTCTCGATATTTCTATAAGGTCGCCTCTTTTCCATAGCGCGAAGTTCGCTATCGGGATTGTCGGGATCGAAGCGTGCGCCCAATAACTCACGCCGGGACTTTCCGACAAACTGATCCGGGCTCAGGCCGCGCTCTGTATTGGTTTGAGACAAAAAGACATAACGCAAATCCGCGTCCAGCTCGAAAAACCAATCGGCGGAAAGCCTGGCAAAGTCATTAAACCGCTCGTCCGCGCGACGGCGGTCAAGAGCGCCCGTATGATCCATCGTACGGCCGGCGGCGGCCGCGCCCGACCCGCGTCCATCGTCATGCCCCGCACGCAGACGCTGGATTTCAGCAATCAACTGATCCTGGCTCCAATTTCCCCATTCCGGGATATCGTCGGGCGGCTTCCCCATATCACCCATGTTTATACTCTATCGGAACCACGCCTCCATGCCCAAGAATTTTGAAAAAATTCAAGCACGGCCCGATTATGGTATCCTTGACCGCTTTAAGAATTACAACAGCATCGCCTCAATCATATCGGAGACAAACGTGGCCCCTTCCCCGCCGCCAAATCATTCCTTGATCGGTCAACCGCATTCCCGGTGGGAGCTGTTGACGCCCGCTTTGGTCCTGGATCTTGATGCCCTGGAGCGAAATATCGCCGCCATGGCGGCTTGGGCGAAGGCGGGAGGCCATGCCCTCCGTCCCCACGGCAAGTCCCACAAATCGCCGCACATCGCCCGCCTGCAAGCCAAGGCGGGCGCGGCTGGACTCTGCTGTGCGTCCCTGCGCGAAACACAGGTGATGGCGGGGGAGGGCATCAGGGGGCTGTTGATTACCACGCCCTTGGCACCGCACAAGGCGCCATTGGTAACGGCGTTGGTGGCGGCGGGCGGCGATGTGGCGGTGGTTGCCGACCATGTTGAGCTGGTGGCCGCCTATGGCGCGGCGGCGGCGGCGGACGGCGTGATGTTGCAGGTCTTCGTTGACCTGGACGTGGGCCTGGGCCGCACGGGCACGCCGTCGGCCCAGGTGGCGGTGGAACTGGCGGGACTGATAACGGCCCATCCGGCCCTGCACTATGCCGGCGTCCAGGGCTATATGGGCCATCTCCAGCACGTGGATGACCATGGCGAAAGACGGGCCCGTCTGGAAAAACCCAGCGGCGATCTGCAAGGCATCGTGGATGCCTTGATCAAGGCCAATTTGCCGCCGCAAATCGTCTCGGGCGGCGGCACGGGCACGCACCGGATTGACGCGGGCCTGGGCACCATCGGCGAATTTCAGGTCGGCTCGTATCTGTTCATGGATGTGCAATACATAACGGTTCAACAGGGCGAAGGGGGCGAGCGTCCGTACGAGCCCTCGCTTTATGTGCAGACCAGCGTGGTCAACATCAATCATCCCAACTATGCCGTGACCGATGCCGGCCTGAAGTCCTTCGCCACCGACGGCCCCCCGCCCCTGATTACCCAGGGCGCGCCGGCGGAAGCCTCCTACCGCTATATGGGCGACGAACATGGCGCCATCGATTACAAACATTCCGGCGACAGCCTGGCCCTGGGCGACAAAGTGGAATGCCTGGTGCCCCACTGCGACCCCAATGTAAACCTGTTCGACAGCTATCATGTGGTGCGCGGCGATGTTCTGGTCGACATCTGGCCCGTGGCGGCAAGGGGCAACAGTTAAAGCATTGATCACCCACGGCCATGTTTGTCCTGCTGCTGATTATTTTCATCGACCTGGTCGGCTTTGGCATCATCCTGCCGATCCTGCCATTTTACGCTCAGGCCTATGACGCCTCGGCGGTGCAAATTACATTGCTGGTCTCGGTCCATTCCGGGGCCCAGATCATATCGTCCCTGGTCTGGGGCCGGTTGAGCGACCGCTATGGCCGCAAGGTTATCTTGCTGCTGACCTTGAGCGGGGGTGCCTGCGCATTTGTCTGGTTCGGCTTTGCCAGCAGCCTGACCGCGCTGTTCCTGGCCCGGGGGTTAAGCGGCATCATGGCCGGCAACATGGCTGTGGCCCAGGCCTACCTAGCGGATATCTCCACGCCGGAGGAACGCGCCGGCGCCATGGGCCGTCTGGGCGGCGCCTTTGGCCTGGGCTTCGTGGTGGGCCCCGCCCTGGGCGCGCTGTTGATTGGCGCCGATCCCGGCCCGGCGGATTTTGCCCTGCCCTGCCTGGTGGCCGCCGCAATTTCGATGGCCGCCGTGCCGTTGGGGTTTTTTTTGTTGCGGGAACCCAACAGAAAGCGGGCGCAATCCAGGACCGCCAACCTTGCACAATTGCGCGCCGCCGTTCTGGGCAACGGCATTCCTCGTATTATCTCCCTCAACGTCCTGCTCACCCTGTCCTTCACCGCGCTTATGGCGCTGCTGCCCCTGTGGTGCCAGGCGCGGCTGGGCTGGGGCGCACGGGAGGTCAGTGTCGCATACGTCTACATCGGCCTGCTGGTGGCCTTCCTGCAAGGGGTAACGGTTGGCCCCCTGACCAGCTCCCTTGGCCCGGCCTGGCTGTTGCTGATCGGGGCGGTCTCGCTCAGCGTCGGTTTGCTGTCCGTTGCCCTGGTCGATGGCATCGCCGGCTTCGCCGTCATTGCCCTGTTGTTTTGCCTGGGCACCTCGTTCTGCCATCCCACTCTGACGGCGATGCTCTCGCAACGGGCAGCGGATGATCACCAGGGCACGGTCATGGGCGCGGCCAACAGTGTCGCCGCCCTGGCGCGGATCGCAGCACCCCCCGTGGGCGGGCTGCTGTTTTCCCAGGCCGGCCCTAACTGGCCCATGTTGGTGGCCGGCCTGATCATGTTGCCCGTTGTCGCGGCGGTCGCCTGGATGCCGGTAAGGCAAAACTCATGAAATTAATTGCCATATTATTTTTGGCGATACTGACCAGTTGGCAGGCCGCGGCGGCACCCGCCATCGCCATGCATGGCGCCCCCGCCGAACAACCGGGCGCTAGCCATTTCGCCTACGTGAACCCGGACACGCCCAAGGGCGGGCGGTTGGTGTTGGGGCGGACGGGGAGCTTCGCATCCCTGCAACACTTCATCGTGCGCGGAGCCAGGGGCGCGGGCCGGCATCTGAGCCACCAAAGCCTGCTGGCCCGCAGCCAGGACGAGCCCTTCACCCTGTACGCCCTGATTGCCGGGGATGTCTCGACCCCGCCCGACCGTTCCGCCGTGACCTTCCGTTTGCGCCCCGGCGCCCGTTTTCACGATGGCAGCGAGATCGCCATCGACGACGTGATATACTCCTACCGCACCCTGCGCGCCAAGGGCCGGCCCAATCACCGCTATTTCTATGGCCTGGTGGCGGCCGTCGAAACCTCCCGACCGCGCACGGTGACCTTTCGCTTTAAAGATACCAGCAACCGGGAGATGCCCCTGATCATGGGCCTGATGCCGATCCTGTCCAAGGCCTCCTTCGCCCAGCGTCCCTTTGACCGGGTTTCCCTGGAACCGGTGCTGGGCAGCGGGCCTTATGTGGCGGAAAAGGTTGATCCGGGCCATTCGATCCAATACCGACGCCTGCCCAATTACTGGGCCAGGGACCTGGCCTCGCAACAGGGCCAGTATAATTTCGATGTGGTGCGCTACGACTATTACCGCGACGACAATGCCATGTTGGAAGCCTTCAAGGCCGGCAAGATTGATGTCCGCTTGGAGCATGAGCCGCGGTTCTGGGCGGAGGCCTACGACATCACCGCGCGCCGGGACGGCCGGATCAAGCTGGTCGAATTCGAACATGGCCGACCGGCGGGGATGTTCGGCGTGGTTCTGAATACCCGGCGGCGGCAGTTCCGCGATCCAAGGGTCCGCGAGGCCCTGGCCCTCGCGGTCGATTTCAAATGGCTGAACAAGACGCTGTTTCATGGCGCCTATCAGCGCACGCGCAGCTATTTCGAGAATTCGGAACTGGCCGCCACCCAAGCACCCTCGCGGGCCGAACTGGCCCTGCTGGCGCCCTATCGGGACACTCTGCCAGGGGAGATCTTCACCACATCTTACGCGCCGCCAAAGGGCGACGGCCAGGTCAGCATGCGGGGCCGCCTGCGGGAGAGTTTGCGCCGGGCGGCCGGGCTGTTGGCGGCGGCGGGATGGCGGATCAAGGATTTACAGCTGCGCCATGAGGACGGCGGGGCGGCTTTCAATTTTGAAATCATGCTGCAGCGGCGGTCCAATGAGCGCCTGGCCCTGCATCTGGCCCGCAACCTGGAAAAACTTGGTATCGATGTTCAGGTGCGGTTGGTGGACAGTGCCCAATACCAACAGCGGACCAACACCTTTGACTTCGATGCGATCTTCCACCGCTGGGAGCCGTCCCTGTCGCCGGGCAACGAACAGGCCTACTATTGGGGCTCGGCAGCGGCGGGCAATCCGGGCAGCCGCAACTACCCCGGCATCCGGGTTCCCGCCATCGATGCCCTGATCGGGACGATTTCCGATGCGCCCGACCGCGCCTCTTTGGTCGCCGCCGTCAGGGCCATGGATCGGGTCCTGCAATGGGGTCACTATGTCATTCCGTTGTTTCATCAAAAGTCCGACCGGGTTGCCCTATGGGATAAGTTCGGGCGGCCGAAACGAACGCCGCTGTATGGCTACCGGCTGGAGACCTGGTGGGCGAAGAGCGCTAAACTGAAATGAAATTGAGATAAGTCACGAGGGAGGACGAAATGGAAACGGGAAATTTTCGCGGCTTTGAGGTCAAGGTAGAGGGGCCGGGCATCGCCTGGATTACCTTCAACACGCCCGAGCGCCTGAACGGCATGACCTCGGGCATGAAGCGGGATCTGATCGAGACCCTGCACCAGGCCCAGATGGACAATCGCGTCCGCGTCATCATCTTCACCGGCACGGGCCGGGCCTTTTGCGCCGGCGATGACCTGAACGGTTATGCCGAGGGCATGCAGTCCGAACCGGGCCTGGTGCCGCCGATCCCGCCCGGTCATGACAGCGGCATCGGAACCTACGATGGCCTGCGCATGATCAGCCAGGAGCTGAACCGTACCTTGCGCGCCGTGGACAAGCCCACCATCGCGGCCCTGAACGGCGTCGCCATTCAGACCGGCTTCTCCCTAGCCCTGGCCTGCGATTTCCGCATCGCGGGGAAAAGCGCCCGCATGGGTAGCGCCACCCTGCGCTTTGCCCTTCTGCCCGATGAAGGCGGGCAGCATCTTTTGGTTCAGCATCTAGGCCTTGCCAAGACCCTGGATTTCCTCATGCGCAAACGCATCGTCCCGGCGCGGGAGGCGTTGGAGCTGGGTTTGGTGAACGAGGTGGTGGCGGATGATCAGTTAACCCAGGCGGCGGGCGATCTGGCCCGTGAATTGGCCGACGGCCCCCAGGTCGCCATGCGGCTGCTGAAACGCTCCATCTATAATGCCGCCGAGCTGACGTTCGAGCAGGCCTGCGACGAGAGAGCCGGCAAGACGGCGGTGGTGGATTATCACCCCGACAGCCGCGACGGCGTTGCCGCCTTCAAGGAAAAGCGGGCGCCGAAGTTCAACGCCTGGCTGGAGGAGGATCAGGCTTCGGGATAGAGCGCGATTTCCAGCCAAAAACAATCGTTAAAGACATCCCGGGCGCCTGGCGGTGGTTGCAGTTCGGTCAGGGGCCGGGCGCATTCGACCATGGTCAGGTATTGCTGCTGGCCGGGACCGCCGCCGTAAATATTCCGCTCGGAGGTCATGATGTTCGAGATCTCTTCGTCGACCGCGTACAGCCGGCTGCGATAGATCTCGCCTGGCGGCAGCCAGTCCGCCGGCATCGCGGCTGAATTGAAGCGCAGGGTGTGGACATAGGCCGCCTCGATCGGGGCCGCCCGGCCGGTCTCGGCCAGCAGGGTGTAGATATTGCGGCTCGGGTTCTGAAAATGGATCAGACTTTCCCGGGTCCATGGCGTGGGATCGTTCAGGCGCGCCATATAATCGGCGGAGGCAAAGACCGCCGCCCCATTCGTTTCGTAGAACATCAGAAAGCCGGGCGCCGCGCCCATGCCGCGATACCGCCGGCCCACGTTGAAGCCGGGAATGGAAATGCGCTCCGGGATATGTTCCGTGTTGTGCCATTCCTGAAAACGCGGCAGGTAATCGGCACCGATATCGGCCCAGAAGGCCATCAACCCCCGTGAACCCTGCGATCCCCCGCGCTGCATCACCAATCCCTCACCGGTGAAAATCGAGGCCCATTTCCCGGTAGCGCTCCGGATCGTCCTGCCATTTATCGCGCACCTTAACGAACAGGAACAGATGCACCGTGACGCCGAAAATTTCCATCATCTCGGCCCGCGCCTCGGCCCCGATCTGTTTGATCTGCTGGCCGCCCTTGCCCAGCACGATGGCTTTTTGCGTGCCCCGGCGCACATAAATGACCTGTTCAATGCGCAGGGCCCCACCCTTGACCTCTTTCCAGGACTCTGTCTCGACCGTTGCCGCATAGGGCAGTTCCTGATGCAGTTGCAAAAACAGCTTCTCCCGGGTGATTTCGGCGGCCAGAAGACGTTCGGGGATATCGCCCAATTGATCTTCCGGATAGTGCCAGGGCCCCTCCGGGATTTGCCCCGCCACGGCGGCCAGCAAATCCGCGACGCCGTCGCCCTGCAGGGCGGAGAGCATGAAAACTTCGGTAAAGATGCCTTCCTGGTCCAGCTTGTCGGCCATGGCGAGCAGGCTTTCACGGGCCACCAAGTCGATCTTGTTCAAGACCAGGATGGCTTTCATCCCGGCCTTTTTCATGCCTTCGATAATGCCGCGCGTGTTGCCGTCGATGCCGCGCTCCGCATCCACCAGCAGGACACGCAAATCGGCATCCTGGGCCCCGCTCCATGCGGCGGCGACCATGGCTTTTTCCAGGCGCTGCTTGGTTTTGTTGAAAATGCCGGGAGTATCGACAAAGACGATCTGGGTCTGGCCGTGCATGGCGATGGCGGTGATCCGGGCCCGGGTGGTCTGTACCTTTGGCGTGACGATGGAGACTTTGCTGCCGACCAGGGCGTTGGTCAGGGTGGATTTACCGGCGTTCGGCGCGCCGAGCACAGCCACGAAGCCGCATCTTTTCACATCGTCCCTTATTTCGCTCATGATATCTCGCTCATGACAATTCACCCATATTGAGTAGCATTGATTTGGCGGCGGCTTTCTCGGCTTCCTGGCGGGAGCCGCCCTGCCCCAGGGCAGCCTCGTGGCCATCGGCGTTGACCTCCACGGTGAAAACCGGCGCATGGTCCGGCCCCTCGCGGCCCGCCACCTTGTAGCGCGGCGGCTTGCCGCTTTTGGCTTGCAGCAGTTCCTGCAGCTGGGTCTTGGGATCTTTGGCGGCAGCTTCGCTGGAGACCATGAATTCGGCCCAAAAGCGCAGCACGAACGCTTCCGCCACGGCCAGTCCGCCATCGAGATACATCGCGCCAATGACGGCCTCGCATACATCAGCAAGGATGGCCGGTTTCTCCCGCCCCCCTTGACGGTCCTCGCTATTGCCCAGACGCATATATTGGCCAAGGCCGACCCGCAGAGCCGCCTTGGCCACGGTCTCCCGCCGCACCAGGGAATTGAAGCGGATCGCCAGGGCGCCCTCGTCGGCGCTGCCGTCATCGCGGTAGAGGGCCGTGGACATGATCAACCCCAGCACCCTGTCACCAAGAAATTCCAGGCGCTGGTAGTCCCGTCCCCCCTGGCGGCGGCGGTCGAGAGAGGGGTGGCTCAACGCTTCTTCCAACAGTTCCGGCTGGGCGAATTGGTGGCCAAGCAGGGTGTATAGTTCCGCTAAGTCGCTGTTGCTCACGGTTCAACCAAAACCGCTGAAAAAGCGGCTGAACCGGATTGCGATGGGCCATTTCCAGACCTCCCAGATGCGCGCCTGATCGTTGACCGAAAAGAAAATCATATCGGCCCGGCCGACCAGGTTCTCCGCCGGGATAAAGCCGACATGGTCAAGAAAGCGGCTGTCCGTGGAATCGTCCCGATTATCCCCCATGGCGAAATAATGTTCCGCCGGCACCACATAGACATTGGTGTTATCCGCCATCCCGCGGGGTTGCAGATCAAGGGTCAGATAGCTGCGTCCATTGGGCAGGGTTTCCCGATATTGCCGCACCCGTGCATAACGGGCGCCGGAGTGCTTTTGCACGAAATCCTCAACCCGTTCCCGCTTCACCGCCCTGCCGTTGATGTGCAGCACGCCGTCCTTCATTTTCAGGCGGTCGCCGGGCAGGCCCATAATGCGCTTGATATAGTCCGTGGAATTGTCCGTCGGCAGTTTGAAGACGGCTATATCACCGCGTATTACCGGCGCCTCGTTGATCCGGCCGTCAAACAACGGCGGGCTCAAGGGCATGGAGTGTTTGGAGTAGCCATAGGGAAATTTCGCCACGAAGACATAGTCGCCGATCAACAGCGTGGGCAGCATGGAGCCGGACGGAATATTGAACGGCTCATAGGCCACGGTCCGGATCACCAGGGCGATCAGCACTGCATAGATCACGGTTTTTAGGGTTTCGCGCCAGCCGTCCTGCTTGTCCACCGGTGCCTCGGATACTTGGTCTGAATTCATTTTGCCATATCTAATTTGCCGCCCCGTTTGGCGCGGTTCGATTTACTGGACTAGGTTTCGCCGGATCAAGGTTCACGGGTTTCCGGCACGGCTGAGATAATCACGATCGCCTGTCCCAGCGGTGGTTCGTCCGTCAAGGTCAGGTCTATTTGCGCCTTCATGCCCGCTGGCGTTAGTTCTTGCAAGCGTTTCAAGGCGCCCCCCGTTAATTCCATGCTGGGCTTGCCCCCCGGTAGATTGACCACGCCAAGGTCGCGCCAGAACACGCCCTTGCGGAAACCCGTGCCCAACGCCTTTGCGCAGGCTTCCTTGGCGGCGAAACGTTTGGCATAGGTTTCCACCCGATTGCGCCGCCGCTCGGCCTTTTTTTGCTCCAAGGGGGTGAAAATTCTCTGAATAAAGCGGTCGCCAAACCGCTCCAACGTACGTTCGATACGGCGGATATCGATCAGGTCATTGCCAATGCCAATAATCATCTGATGCGCATATGATTAGCTGATCATTATCATGCGGAGCGGCTGCCCAGGGCTTCCGCCCGGGCCTGGTCCATCAGGGCGCGCATCCGCTTGATGGCTGAATCCAGGCCGCCGAATATGGCCTCGCCAATGATGAAATGGCCGATGTTCAGCTCCACCAGATTGGGGATGGCGGCCACGGGGCCGACGTTGTCATAGCTCAAACCATGGCCCGCATGGCATTCCAAGCCAAGCTCATCAGCCAAGGACGCCGCCCTGACCAGGCGTTCCAACTCCCCTTCCCAACTGTCCGCGCCCGCTTCCGCATAGCAGCCCGTGTGCAGTTCCACGACCGGGACGCCCAGACGCTTGGCCGAGCGCAGCTGACTTTCGGAAGGATCGATAAACAGCGAGACGCGAATGCCCGCCCTGGCCAGTTCATCCACATAACGGCGCAGATGGTTTTCGCCGCCATGGGCATCCAGGCCGCCTTCGGTGGTCAGCTCCTCGCGCTTTTCGGGCACGATACAGGCCGCATGCGGCTTATGGCGCAGGGCAATGGCCAGCATTTCATCGGTCGCCGCCATCTCGAAATTCAAGGGCAGATCGATCTGATCGGTCAAACGTTCGATATCATCGTCCGAGATATGCCTCCGGTCTTCACGCAGATGCGCCGTGATGCCGTCGGCGCCGGCCTCCGCCGCAATGCGGGCGGCGCGGACGGGGTCGGGATGGGCGATGCCGCGGGCATTCCGGATCGTCGCGACGTGGTCGATATTGACGCCAAGGCGCAGTTTTGTGTTCATTTTTGCCTCCTTACCAAAAACGCCTGTACCAATTTGGCACGTATGCGGCCCTCATTGCAATCCACGGCTGCCGGGTTTGATGGCTGGAATGGCGGCCAGCGCGGGCGGCAGGTTGTCAGCTTCATAGGCCGGCACATCCATCCCCACCAGGGCAAACAACGGCACACCCACATCCGCCTTGCCGTCCGAGCGGTCGATCAGACAGGAGGCGGCCACCACCTCGCCGCCCAATTCCCTGATGCAGGCGATGCATTCCCGCGATGACAGCCCGGTGGTAACAATATCCTCGGCCATCAAGACACGGGCGCCAGAGGAAATTTCAAAGCCGCGGCGCAACTCGAACGATCCGTCGACCCGTTCCGTGAAAATTGCCGGACAACCCAACTGCCGCCCCATCTCGTAGCCCACGACGACGCCGCCCATGGCGGGAGAAACCACCAGATCGATGGCGCCGGCACCCAATTCATCGGTCATTCGTCTTACCAGGGCGCCACACAGGGCGGCCGCCCGGTCGGGATGCATCAGCACCTTGGCGCATTGCAGATATAGAGGGCTGCGCAGGCCGGAGGTCAGAATAAAATGGCCCTCCAACAGGGCGCCCGCATCGCGAAAGTGTTGTAGTGCGTCTTGTTTGTTCATCCTCGAATACGCTCCGCTGAACTGATGTCTGGCGTGGCCCTGAGAGCCGCGATGATATTGGTCAGATGCTTCAGGTCGGCCACTTCGACGTCCACCTGAATGCGGAAGAAATCGGCGCTGCGGTCGGTCACCCGAAGGTTGGATATATTGCCCATATTCTTGGCGATCACGCTGGACAGACTGGACAGGCTGCCCGGCTGGTTCGAGACCACGGTGTCGATCCGGCCCACATAGATGCCCGGTGCTTCCGGGTCCAAATCCCAGCGCACGTCGATCCAGTGGTCCCGCTCCTCGGGCAAATCGGCCAGTTGGGCGCAATCGATGGCGTGGATATCGATACCCTTGCCCGGATTGACGATGCCCACGATACGGTCGCCCGGCAGGGGGTGGCAGCATTCGGCATAATGCACCGCCAGGCCGGGGGTCAGACCGTGAATGGGTATGGCGTGTTCCTCGCGCCGCCCCGCATCCATGCCATTACCCCGGCCGCGGCGCAGGCGGGCCGGCAGCATGCGGTTGATGGCGCCAAAGGCATTGGCGGCACGCCAGCGCCGCTCGCCGGGAAAAATCTTCGCCAGCAACTGCCGCGAAGTCAGATGGCCCTGCCCCAGTTGCACATAGATATCGTCGACGGTTTGGGCATCGAATATCTTCAGGACGTTTTCCAAGGCCCGGTCGTTGAATTCGTGGCCGGATTCACGGAACGCCTTCTCGGCAATGGCCTGGCCCAGCTTGCGGTATTCCTGGCGCTGTTCGGCGCGGACGAAACGGCGGATGGCGGCCCGTGCCTTACCGGTCACGACAAAGCTTTCCCAGGTTGGATCCGGCGCGGTTTCGCTGGAACGCAATATTTCCACCTGATCGCCGTTGCGCAATTCCGTGCGCAAGGGCGCCACCCGGCCATTGATCTTGGCCCCGACGCAGGTATGGCCCACATCCGTGTGCAGGGCATAGGCGAAATCGACGCAATTGGCCCCCCCCGGCAGGGCGATAACGCCGCCGCGGGGCGTGAAGCAGAAAACCTGATCGGTATACATCTCCAACTTGGTATGTTCGAGGAATTCTTCCGGGCTTTGCGCATGCTCGAGAATTTCCAGCAAACCTTGCAGCCAGCGGTATTGGCCGCCATCGCCGGCGGCTTCGTTGGGGGAGATGTCCTGTTTATATTGCCAGTGGGCCGCCACGCCCAAATCCGCCACGCGATGCATCATGGAGGTGCGGATCTGGATTTCGATGCGGCGGTTATCGGGGCCAATCACGGTGGTGTGCAGGGATTGATAATTGTTCGATTTCGGGGTGGAAATAAAGTCCTTGAAACGCCCCGGCACCATCTTGTAGCGGCCATGCACGACGCCCAGGACCTGATAGCAATCGGGCACCGTATCGACGATCAGGCGAAAGGCCATGGTGTCGGACAGCTGCTCGAACGCGACGTGGTTGCGCTGCATCTTGTGCCAGATGGAATAAGGCGTCTTGATGCGCGAGGCGACTTCGACGGGAATGCCCGCCTCTTCGCAGGTTTGTTCCAGCTCGGCGCTGATATGGTCCGAGACGTTGTCGCCATCGGTGTGCAGGAAATCCAGGCGTCGTTGGATTGATTTTCGGGCGTCGGGATTTTGTTCGGCGAATGCCAGGTCTTCCAGTTCCTGCTTCAGCCGCTGCATGCCCAGACGTTCCGCCAATGGCGCGTAGATCTCCATGGTTTCGGTGGCGATGCGGAGGCGTTTTTCCTTGGATTTCAGGTAACTCAGGGTCTGCATGTTGTGCAGCCGGTCCGCCAGCTTTACCAGCAGGACGCGGATATCGTTGGACATGGCCAGCACCAGCTTGCGGAAATTTTCCGCCTGATGATTGGCCTCCGGGTGCAGCTCCAGCTTCGCCAGTTTGGTGACGCCGTCAACCAGGCGGGCCACGTCCGGGCCGAACAGTTCGCGGATCTGTTCGATCGTGGCCACGGTATCCTCCACCGTGTCGTGCAGCAGGGCGGTGGCGATGGTGGCGCAATCCAGTTTGTAGTCGGCCAGGATGGCGGCAACTTCCACGGGATGGGAAAAATAGGCATCGCCCGAGGCGCGCTTCTGGCTGCCATGGGCCTTCATGGAAAAGACATAGGCCCGGTTCAGCAGGTCCTCGTCAACGTGGCTGTCGTAATCGGCAACCCGTTCAACCAGTTCAAACTGCCGGATCATGTGCCAATCCAGTGTAGGTCATAAACAGACGAAAACGGCGCCGCGAGGGGCGGCGCCGGCTGTTTGCCCAACCGCTGCGCGGCGTGTTTCCCGTCGCGATCGGCCTTAAGCCGCATCTCCGTCATCGAAGGAAACGTCAGGGACGGAGATATCTTCATCGCCGGGGCTGGGGTCGGCCACCAGAACCTCTGATTCATCGATATTGTCGGCGAATTGGTGGCTCAACATCTGTGCCTCCATATCGTCCTCTTCCGGCTCGTCCACCTCCACATGGCGCTGCATGGTCTGGATGACATTGTCGCGCAGGGTATCGGCCGAGATGGTTTCCTCCGCGATTTCGCGCAGGGCAATGACTGAATTCTTGTCCCGGTCCTCGGGCACGGTCAGCTCCGCTCCGGCGGAAATCTGCCGCGCGCGGGAGGCGGCGATCAAAACCAGGTCAAAGCGGTTCTGGACTTTATCAATGCAATCTTCAACGGTAACACGCGCCATAATCGAAATATCTCCACCACTCGGCCATGGATGAGCCGCAATTCAAGCCTCATGTAAAGCACATTTGGCAATAGTGCAAATAACTTAGGGCAAATTAATCGCCGATCTTGTGCAAATTCTGATCCGGCCCCAGGGCGGCCAGCAGTTCGGCGGCGGATTTGCCCAATTCAGGGTGCCGCCAGTCCGGCGCCAGGTCCGCCAAGGGGGCCAGCACGAAGGCCCGTTGCGCCATTCTGGGATGGGGGATGGCCAGGCCATCAGGCCCGGCAGGCCTGATCGTTCGATCGCCGTACGCCAACAGGTCCAAATCGACGATCCGGGCCGCCCAGCGTTCGCCCCGCACCCGGCCCATCCCCGCCTCCACCCGATGCAGCAGGGCCAGCAGGGCCTGAGGGGCCAATGCGGTGTCAAGCCGGGCAACTGCGTTGACAAACCACGGTTGTTGCGAAACCGGAACTGGTTCCGAGCGATACAATGGCGAACAATCAAGCACCCGCACGCCCCATTGCGGCAAAAGCCCCAACGCCGCGGCAAGAACGTCGGCGGGAGAGCCATATTTCGGCGATGGCAGATTTCCGCCAAGTCCAAGCAGGATCATTCAACCACCGCCCCGTCACCACCGCCTTTTTTTGCCCCTGACTTGAACATGGATGGTCCTCGCCCCAAATTTCGTGTAGAACAGCCATATAAGAATACCAAGACCATATTCACAATATTTCATAACAAGTCATTCATAGTTAGGACTAGTCATGCCACAGCCTCATGAACACCCGATCGAACGGATTGCTCTTTTCATCGACGGATCGAACCTTTACGCCGCCGCTCGCGCGCTTGGTTTTGATATTGATTACAAGAAGTTGCTAGATTTTTTTAAGGTTCGAGGTTACCTGGTCCGGGCGCTCTATTACACCGCCCTGATCGAGGATCAGGAATATTCCCCGATCCGCCCCCTGGTGGATTGGCTGGATTACAACGGCTACACCATGGTGACCAAGCCGACCAAGGAGTTCACGGATGCCACCGGTCGGCGCAAGATCAAGGGCAACATGGATATCGAACTGGCGGTGGACATGCTGGAAATGGCTGATAGCCTGGATCATCTCTATATTTTTTCCGGCGACGGTGATTTCCGCCGTCTGGTGGAGGCGGTGCAGCGTCGTGGCAAGCGGGTGACGGTGGTCTCCACCGTGCGCTCCTCTCCACCCATGGCGGCGGACGAACTACGCCGCCAGGCGGATGAATTCCTGGAGTTGGAAAAGTTGATCCCGGAAATCTCCCGCGCCGGCAACCGCCGCCCGGCAACCGTGGAAAAACCGGCCCGGGAGAGCAAGCCCGCCACGCCTGAAAATCAGGCCGCACAGCAAGACGAACAATACGCCGACGATGGCTTCGACGAATATGACGACGATGATGACTACGAAGATTATGACGAGAGCCAAAGCGCCTGATGCCGCGGCGTCATGGGGATATGGCCAAACCACCCCCCCTTGATCCCCTTGATCCACCCGCCGATTGCGGTCTCTGCCCCAGACTGGTTGCCTACCGCCGGGACAACCAAGCCAAACAGCCCGATTGGTTCAACGGCGCGGTGGCCTCGTTCGGGCCGCGCGACGCCCGGCTGCTGATCGTCGGCCTGGCCCCCGGCGTCACCGGCGCCAACCGCACGGCACGGCCCTTCACCGGGGATTTCGCCGGCGATCTGCTTTATGAAACCCTTGCCGGGCATGGCTTTTCCTCCGGCACCTACGACCGCCGCGCCGATGACGGTCTGGCCCTGGTGGACTGCCGCATCACCAACGCCGTGCGCTGCGTGCCGCCGCAAAACAAGCCCGTCGGGGCCGAGATCAAGACCTGCCGACAATTCCTCATCGCCGAACTGGCGCAAGAGCCCAAACCCCGCGCCATCCTGGCCCTGGGCCGTATCGCCCATGACAGCCTGCTGACCACCCTGGAATTGCGCCGGGCCGCCTATCCCTTTGCCCATTGCGCCCGCCACGAGGTGGGCAACGGCCAGATCCTCTTCGACAGCTATCACTGTTCCCGCTACAACACCAACACGGGCCGCCTGACGCCGGCGATGTTCAACGATGTGTTCGCCGCCATACGGGAAGAGCTGACAGACGTGCGGGAAAAGGCCGGCGCATGAGCCAATTTCCCAGTGCCCTGATTGACGGCCATCGCGAATTCAGAACCAAGAATTTCGCCGATATCAGCGAGCGGTACCGCCGCCTGGCCGAACAGGGGCAGGTTGCCGAGACCATGATCATCGCCTGCTGCGACAGCCGCGCCGCGCCGGAGACCATATTCAATGCCCCGCCCGGCGAGATTTTCGTCGTTCGCAACGTCGCCAACCTGGTCCCGCCCTACGAGCCCGACGGCCACTATCACGCCACCTCCGCCGCCCTGGAATTCGCCGTGCAAGGTCTGAAGGTGAAGAACATCGTGGTCCTGGGTCACGGCCGTTGCGGCGGCATCGAGGCGGCGCTGAACCCCGCCGCCGATCCGCTGTCACCGGGCGATTTCATCGGCAAATGGATGGAACTGCTTGCCCCCCCGGCGCAGTCCATCGTCGCCAACCAATGGATGACCAGGGCCGAGCGGCAAACCGCCCTGGAGCACATCTCCATCCGCTTCTCCATTGCCAACCTGCGCACCTTCCCCTGCGTCTCCATCCTGGAGGGCCGCCAGCGCCTGGCCCTGCACGGCGCCTGGTTCGATATCGCGGAAGGTAAATTATGGATCATGGACCCGGACACCGGTGATTTTGCCCGCCATATCGTCGAGGCAGAATAGTTCGCAGCTTGGCAAATCCAAGCCGCAGCTTGCCACGGCAAGATTTTGCAACCAAACACAGCGTTGAAGCCAGACACCTACCGGCTGATTTGCGTTTCTATGAAAGCCATGAGGCGGGCGAATACCGGGCTGTCCGGATCGGCTAGCGCCTGGCAAATGCTGAAATGGTCGAGGCCGTCCGCGATGTACATTTGAGCCTCATGTCCGGCAGCTTGAAGCGCTGCGTTGAACATCCGCGTCTGATCAAGAAAGCCCTGGGTCTCCCCTCCGCCGACGATACCCAGCGTCGGCGGCAGCCGATGATCCTGGCGGTCCCGGCGATCCGGGAAGTGGATTGGACTGAACGCACGCGCGGTGTCCGCATCCAGCTCTAAATCGTCATTGATGCTGGTCCGAAGCAGCGGTTCAAGATCGAAAATGCCGCTGATCGGGACAACGCCCCGGATCTCCATGCCTGCCATGCCAAGGGCCCGCCAGTCTATCGTGGCGGCCCAGGCGACCATGTGCCCGCCAGCTGAATGGCCGCAAAGGATAATCCGGTCCGCGCGGCCGCCATATTCGGTCGCGTTGCCGGCAATAAAGGTGATTGCCTTTAGGACCTGGGCGATAATTTCCGGCACGGTGAAGTCCGGCCGCAGGCCGTATTCCACATTGATGGCGACGAAACCGGCCTCGGCCAACGGTGCGCAGAGGGCCAGAAAAATATCCTTATCCAAGGCCCGCCAATAGCCGCCGTGGACGAAGACGACCACGGTTGCGCCGTCTTGCTGGGTGAAAACATCAAGACGCTCCCGCTGCGTCGGGCCATAGGGCACATCAAGGCGGAGTTTGGGATGTGTGCGCAAGGCCTCGCTACGCCGGCGCAGGTCAGCATAGACCGCCTCGCGCGTGGTCGAGCGGCCTCTGAGGGAATACAGCGGCTCCAGCGTGATATCACTCACGGGCGCCCTCACACGGCGATTAAGTCTGGCAGCTTGATCGACAGACCGGCCAGCCGTTCACGGGTTTCCCCAAGGTAGTCGGCCAAAACGCTACGTTGCCGGGTTTCAACGGCGCTGCCCAGGCCGGCCGTGGCGGCGTGCTCTTCCGCTGCTTTTTCTTCATCCGCAAAACCGGATGGCGCAAAAAATGGCGTCAAATAACCGTTAAGGATGACGTCGTTCAGGGTGCGCACGATTTCGGCTTCCGCCGCCGCCCGGTCGTCGGCGTCCCAGGCATGAATGCGGTCCATGACAAAGTCCCAGCCAAATTCGGCATGGCGCCGCTTGTCCCCGGCGATAAGGCCCAGCGCGGTGGCGATGGTCTTATTCTTGACCGCATTCTTGACCGGGGTTCCATACAGCTTGTAGAGCGCGGCCTCGGCACCGATTTTTATGGCGCAATGGGCCAGGATGTAGGCATCGATATTGGTATCCGCATGCAGGACCCGTTGCGCCAGATCCAGGTTCAAGGCCGCCGCGTAGGCCGAAGAAGCAGGTTTCGAAATAAAGCCGCCATAGGCCTCGGCAAACCTTTGCATGACGTCAATATGACAGGCCTCTTGGGTATTGCGCACGGTCAGAAAAAACTTCGGTGAAACGGGCCGGTCCAACTCCAGACAAAGGCGGATCAGGGTTGCCGGTGTTTCCGACAGATAACCGTACGCGGCCCAAAGGCGGCGGCTCCACATCAGCCTGGCTGCGTCCCTGTGCGATTGCTCCAGGCTGTCCGCGCCCAGCAGATCCCAGGGAATATCGGCAACCGGGTTCCAATGAGCGCTCTTTTCTTCGCGATAGGCGCTTTCCAAGGAAGCGACTTGTTGGCCCAGGCGGACCGGAAAACGCCGTTCAATCAGCATTTTCGTCTGCGGTGGCTGCGGTTGCTGCATTGTTAATGGCCAGCCACTCAGATGGTCCCGGTTCTGGGATGAGAAAATGGCGGTAGTTCACAACCCCAAGCCCGCATCTGCTGGCGGATCCGTTGCACCGATGCGATAAAAATCGGTTTCTCCACCGCCTCTATGGTCGACCCCAGGCCCGCTTCGTAGGTGATGCGGTCGCATTCAACGTCGGCGCGGGTGGCCTCGGTGTCGTCCTGCGCCAGCCAGGAACTATGGTAGCCGTTCATTTCCACATTCTGGATCATCACCGCCACGGCGTCCTCCACCTGTTTCAATTCCTCCACGTCCAGGTGCGGCGCGCGCTTGGCCATGTAATGCCAGCCGAAGGCGCAGTGGCGCACTTCATCGCGCATGATGCCGCGGCTGCAGGCCTTGGCGATGGGATCCGTGGTGATCTCCGCCAAATGCTTGAAAACGTCGAAGGCGACTTCTTCGGCCGCGCAGACCAGGGCGGCGATCAAGGCTTCCAGAAGGCAATCGGGGTCCAGCGCCATTTTGCGCACCCCGTGCGTGACCACATTGCCTTCGTATTCGCGCAACGGCGGGGCGTCAATATAGCCGCCGCAGGCCTCCGCCATCAGGTAGCAGACTTCCGCATGGCGGGCTTCCTCTTGCGAGCGAACGGTGAAAAACAGACCCAGGTCCATTTCCCGGCTTTCACGGGCGAAACGGATCTGAATTGCCGGGCTTTCCGAAATTGCGCCGTATTCCAGCCAGGCCCGCCGGCTCCAGGCGTTGCGCGTGGCCCATAGCTGTTCTTCGCTATATTTTGACTTTTCGAACGCCTGCCAGGGAATGTCCAGGCGCGGGTCCCATTGATTCTTGGTGGCCGCATGGAACAGATCCCGGACGCTGTTGATCGAGTTCGACAGATCAATGGGAAACCGCATTTCCGGCGCATCAAGGATGGTATCAGTTGTTGAAATCTGTGACATGGAGGCTTCACCGTTGATTGCAAAACCGACCTGAAATAGGTCTTCATTTTTTCTTATTCCAAAGTTTAATCCTGCAACGGTATCCACCGAATTGCAAACGTGAAAAGAATATTCGGTCTTTCATACGTGCTGAAAATTTGCTGAAAAGCGGGACGCTTCATGGCTTTGCATCTAGGAATTCGTGACGACGCTGTGATTAATTCAAAGTCCAATCGCATTTGGCCGCCTTGGATAGCGAACATCACCAATTCTTGTTAATGATTTCAGCAAACAAGACCTCGATATTTTTCATGAGACGAATTTTGGCTGGTATAGCGCAACCTATGATGCAAATCTGTTCTTGATTCGTAGACTGCAAAAAATAAGAGACGCCATTGTTTTTAGGATCGTTGTTTACAGGATTCTTCCTTGAAGAAGGTATCGCCTCTGCTTCGGAATGGACTGGCGTGGATGAAGGCAAGCTATCGGAATTCGAGGCAACTGTCCGCAAGATTTTTGCGGCATTCCCAGTAGATGGGAAACCCAACGAAGCCAATACTGAAAACGATCTCATATTCCCCATTCTGGAAGCCCTAGGCTGGACGGACTACTCCACCCAATTGACGACATCGCGCAAAGGTCGTTCGGATGTCCCCGACATGCTGCTCTTTGCCAATACCGAAGCAAAGCAATTAGCCGGGCAAAAATCAAATGCCGATGCCTATAAGCACGGTGTCGCCGTTGTTGAAAACAAAAAATGGCTAAGACCATTGGATCGGGGCGACAAGACGGACGCGGGTGGGCGGGAAAGTCCCCCCTCTAGTCAGATCATCCGATACCTCTCAGTCGCAGATGTTCAATCCGATGGTGCGGTTCGTTGGGGCATATTGACCAATGGACGGCATTGGCGGCTCTAATACCAACTGGCTCGTTCCCGGTCTGAAGATTTTCTCGAATTAGACATTCCAGCTCTTCTTAGCCTTGACGGATTTGATGATGACCTATTTGCGCCTGGTCCGGAGGAGCGCCCGCATTGGCTCAAAATATTTTACCTGTTATTCCGTAAGCAGGCTTTCCTTCCTACAGCAGATCGTCATGAAAGCTTTCTTGTTCATGCTATTGATGAAGGGAGAAATTGGGAGGCCAAGGTTGCGGGAAATCTTTCCGCACTGGTGTTCAATGATTTGTTCCCAAGGTTAGTCACCGCTATCGCCGACCGCGATCCCCTGCGGCCACCAAAACCAATTCCGCAAACCTATTGTGAGGAAGTTCGCCAATCTGCGCTGATACTGCTTTACCGGCTGCTCTTCGTTCTTTTTGCAGAAGATCCTCGACGCCGAAAGCTCGCACCAGACTGGCCAGATCCCGGGCATACCCCCCGCCCCGACGAAGCCGCCGTTCCGCCCCGAAGCGCCCCAACCAATCTGCCGGCCCTCCAACAGGCAGACATCGCGCCCCATCTCAGCCAAGCTCAGCGCGGTGTTCAGCCCCGCCAGGACCACCGCCAACGACGCAGGTTTCGACCTCGATGGCGCCCTCCAGCTCCGGCCAGGGGGGCAGTGCGATGCGGGTACGGGCATAATGGCTATCAACGTATTCGGACACACGCGAAATCCCTCATTTCAATGTGGGGCAAATATATATTCCACCAAATCCTCCATGGCCAAGACATAACGGTCACATCGGCCAGGCTCACAACATTCTCAGAAAACAATGACCGGAATAATTGTCATTTTTGATGGGTGTTTCGGTCACTTGAAGCTTACCTGGCCGGACATGGCGTGCGGCCATGGCCAATGAATTTTCCGCGTCAGCCATGGTTAACGAATATTAAACTTAAAATATTATTACCCATATTATGATACTCGAATCCCGAGTTTGGACTCCTGAAGTCCAAAGATGGAACATACCGGCGGGCCCGTGGTTGAGAAACCTTGAAAAACTGCGAATTTTTTTGACGTTACAGTTGGCACGGGTTTTGCATCGAATTCAATGAAAGCCACACGGCAAATCGCCAAGGTCTTTTCCGTACTTAGCGCGCGCAGAAAAAACGAGAACAAGCGCGCCTGAATTTGGGCACAAAAATTGCTCCGCATTTTTGGACAGGCGGCAATGGCGCCGCCAACGAGCTCATATTGAATTATGAGGCTCAAACAGAGAGTGGATATCATGAAAGCAATCAAAATCATCGTTTCAGCCGCCGCCGTGGCAGCCGTCATTGCAATGTCGACCACGGCGATGGCCGGCAAGGGCAATGGCAAGGAGCCGGCGGGCCT
>JAYGEA010000354.1:0-2379 GCA_046582635.1 Alphaproteobacteria bacterium | reverse complement strand
GGTCAATGGCAACACCGCCGTCAACCGGGTACTTCAGTTCAACAATGTCCCCTTGGCCGCGGCCCTGCCGGGGGCGGCGGAGCTCATCGGCGCACGGAACTCGGAAGAGGAAGATTAATCCGCCGCTCCGTCAGATCATTTTTGAAATACAACCTTTCGACGCCAGACCAGATAATCTGGGTCGGCGTTTTTTTGTGTCAACAACAGGGGCCATGTCTTGCTTCTCGAATGCGCGCGGCCGAACCCAGGCAGGAAATGGACCAATATCGTTTTGGCTGGGCAATGTCGCCCGCTATCATCCCGGCGATAAACGAATTATTATTGCGACGGTGAAATACCTATGCAATTGGCTGCAAGACCCTGACTCCCATCCTGCAACGGCCCCAACAAACGGCTCGAGATGAGCCCGTTTGGGCGCGGCACAAAGCGAACGAGGACACGGCCACATGGCGCCCATGGAACTGCATTTTTGGCCCACGCCCAACGGTTGGAAAATTGCCATCATGTTGGAAGAATGCGGCTTGCCTTACGATATCCATTGGGTTGATCTGTCGAACAAGGCGCAGTTCGAAGCGGACTTCCTGGCCCTCTCGCCGAACGGGCGCATGCCCGCCCTGGTGGATCCGGACGGGCCGGGGGGCGAGGCCATCTCGATCTTTGAATCCGGCGCCATCCTGCAATATCTGGGCAACAAGACGGGGCGGTTTTATCCCACCGATCAGCGGCGGCGCAGCGACGTGGAACAATGGCTGTTCTGGCAAATGGCGGGCCTGGGCCCCATGGCCGGGCAGGCGGCGCATTTTCGCAACTACAAGGCGGACAAGATCGACTATGCCATCCAACGCTACACCGACGAAGTGATCCGCCTGTACAACGTCATGAATACCCAATTGGCCGACCGGGATTTCCTGGCCGGGGATTACTCCATTGCGGACATGGCCGCCTGGCCGTGGATCAGGGGCTACAAAGCCTATGGCATCGCCCTGACCGAATTTGCGCATCTGCGGGCCTGGTTCAAGCGCGTGGGCGGCCGGGAGGCGGTGGAACGGGCCGCCAATATCGGCAAGGAGCAGTTCAAGGCCTCGCAAATTCGCTCCCAATCTTCTATTTAAGGTCCTCCTCCTCAAAGGTTAGATCAAAGTCATGTCAAGTTCCCCAACGCCCGCGCCCATCGAAGGCTACACCATCTACGACCCCGTTGATCCGTTCGAGAACGATGCCGGGCCTTTTCATTGGCGCCTGTTGGAAGACGGCAGCCACCATTTCGTCCTCCGCACCGAGGAACGCCATTCCAACGCCCATGGCGTGATCCACGGCGGCCTGTTGATGACCATGGCCGACCTGACCATGGCGGTCACCGCCAAGGGGGAGCCCGACGATGCCTATGTCACGGTCTCCTTCAATTCCGAATTCGCCGCCGCCGCCCATGCCGGTGATCTGGTCGAGGCGCGGGGCGAACTGGTCCGGCGCACGGGCAGCATGGCTTTTGTGCTGGGCCGTATCCATGTGGGCGAGACCACCCTGTTCGTCTGCAGCGCGGTGATGAAACGGGTGGGCAAGCGCGGCGCCTTGAAAAAGGACTAGGACGATCGTGGCCGTGAGGGCAACGAAGTACAATATGAAGTACAATGCCTGGCAGAGATTCTGGCGTTTGATGCGCCTGCGTTTGGTCGTGCCCATCCTGCGCTCCCCCGAGGCCGCCGACTATACCGCGCGTGGGGTCTTTGTCGGCCTGCTGGTGGCCTTGACGCCGACCGTCGGGATCCAGATGGCCATCGTGGCCGGCATCTGGGCCCTGGTGCGAATATTGCGCCCGGACTGGGACTTCAACGTAGTGATCGGCATGCTGTGGACCTGGTTGACCAACGTCTTCACCGTGCCGCCGATCTACTACGTCTTTCTCCTCACCGGCGAGGCCATGTTGGGCCGCTGGGGCGAAAGCGGCGGCTACGGCATGTTCTCGAAGCGTCTGGTCGGGCTATTGGAAACCGACGCCACCTTCCTGGAATCCCTGTGGGTTTACGCGGTTGGTATATTCGAGGCCTGGGGCGTCCCCATGCTGATCGGCTGCCTGCCCTGGGCCCTCGCCGGCGCCTTCCTGGGCTATTGGTGGAGCCTGCGCCTGATCCACCAATTTCGTGACCGGCGGCGCGGTTCCAAACGGCACTGAGTTTTGGCGCTTTTCAAGCCGCGCCGGCCCGGTCCTTAGTCACGAGATAGGTAACACATTTACGTCATGACATAGGTAACAGTCCACACTGTCGGCTGGGAGGACCAGCCGATGCCTTGGACGGAGACTTGTGCGATGAATGAACGAATGTGTTTTGTAGCGGCCTATCTCGATGGCGCCGAGAGCATTAGTGCCTTGTGCCGGGAGTT
>JAYGEA010000330.1:0-6055 GCA_046582635.1 Alphaproteobacteria bacterium | reverse complement strand
CGGCGTATTCCGGTCCGAAACAAGCCGCTCCAAACGGACCCGGTCACCAGGACAAACCCAAATCAAAATGTTTGTTTTAATCCCTCAAGAATCGCATACTTCAATCCATCAGGGAATCATTTAAACGTGACCGAACACTAGCAGGAACAACGCGGGCCCACCCAGGACGAACAGAATAGCCGCCAGTCCCAGCACCGCCACCGCGACGCCGTGCGCCGTGTGCAGCAGGCCGATGGTGGCCGACAGGGGGATGAAGCCCAGGCGGATCCCCGCCCCCGCCACCGACAGCACCGTGGCGCGGCGCGCCGAACCCACCCGCTGGTTGATGATGGTCTGCATTTGCGGCCAGCCCGCACCCCAGGCGGCCGGACCCAGCAGCAGCATTCCAACCCCGCCCCAGCCGGGCCACAACCCGGCGCCGATGAAGGCCCGGACCAGCACCGCCCATATGGCTGCCAAGGCGGGCAGGGCGCCCAGCCAGCGGTCCAACAGATGGCCGAATTGCCCGCCCAGGCCGCCGATCCCGAAGCCCAGGGCCAGCAACAGGCCGAACCATTTCACCTCGATACCCAGGGCCAGATAATAGGGCTGCTGCGTCCACATGGCGACGGAGGTGGCCGAAAATAACACCGCCGTGGTGATGATGGCCATGACAACAACCCGGTTGCCGGTCAGCAATGCGCGCCAGCCGGAACCCCGCGCCACATGGCGGCGGCGTTCGGGCTCTTGCAGAAACAAGGCCAGGCACGCGGTGCCCAGATAGGCGCCTGCCATGGCCAACACCGCCAAATCAGGATTGACCGTGAACAGCCAGGCACCGGCCAGCGAGGACAGGGCCACGGCATAAAGGCCGAAGCCATGACGGCGGCCCTCGATCACCCGGTAGCGGTTTTCCCGGCCGTGTTGTTGCAAGGCATCGTACAGCAATGCGGCATCGGCGCCGGAAAACAGGCTGATGCCAATCCCCATCAGGCAGTTTGCCAGGGCGGCATCGGCGAAGCTGTCGGCGGGTATGAACAAGGCCACGCCGACGGCGCTGAACAGGCCGCCCAGGACAATGGCGCCTTTCCGTTGCCAAACATCCGCCAGCTAGCCGGACGGCACTTCCATGATCACAACAGTGACCGCGAAAATGGACTCCGAAGCCAGGAATTCCTGGAAGCTTAATCCGATTTCCCGGGCAAAATACGGCACCACCACAGGCACCAGGAACGCCATGCTGCGGCAGACGATTATACCGTACAACAACAGCACCGTGCCGCGGGTTGGGTCGTGGCTTTTGGTTTCGCCAAACATTGTTCCAAATCCTTCGGTTGGCCCGAATGGCGGAACAGAAAGCCTATGTTTGGAAGTTTATCTGTCAGCCCTTCGGAGGTGGGGGCTGACGTTCGATACTTAGATCAGGCCAACCCAATGCGGTGCGTTTGAGGCTTGGCATGCATACGGACACGCCGCCGCCAACTACGGTGTCGGTGGCGGTGGAGAGCAGTGTCTTGGCCGTATGCATGGTTGACAGATACATGGTCTCGTCCTTTTGAATGGCGCGGGTTGTAGAGACTTTCCCGCCTAAGGTCAATCCTTGAGGAAATCGCCCGTTGCCTGGATCGCCTCGGCCAACCCGAGGCGCTGGACCTCCACGCCGGGGGGAAAGGCGGTGGTCAGGCGGGTGGGCAGCATGCCGTCCAGCATGACGAAGACGCCCTTGTCGTCGGCCCGGCGCAATAGGCGGCCATAGGCCTGTTTCAGGCGCAACCGGGGGATCAGGTCGTCATAGCCCTTGCCGAAGGTTTTCTTGCGGGCCCGGTGCAGGATGTCCGGGCGGGGCCAGGGTACCCGGTCGAAGACAATCAGGCGCAGCGAGCGGCCGGGCACATCAACGCCGTCGCGTACCGCATCGGTGCCCAGCAGACAGGTATTTTCCTCGGCCCGAAAGATATCCACTAGGGTGCCCGTATCCATGGCGTCCACGTGTTGCGCCAACAGCGGTATGCCGGCCTCATCCAACGGTTTGGCGATACGTTCATGGATGGCGCGCAGGCGCTGGATGGCGGTGAACAGACCCAGGGCGCCGCCCCCCGCCGCCAGAAACAGCTCCCGATAGGCGGCGGCCACGTCGTTGGGCCGGTTGCGGTTCACGTCGCGCACCACCAGGATGCGCGTGGCGCCGGGATAATCAAATGGTGATGTCAGGCTGGTGCGCTCCGCCGGCAGGGGCAGATGCAGGGCGCCGGTGCGCACCTCGGCCGAGCGCCAGTCGTCGGGGGCATCGGGCGGATTGTCGCGCAGGGTGGCCGAGGTGATGACGACGCCGTGGGCCTGGCGCAGAACGGCCTCGGCAAATGGCTGGGTGGGATCGATCCAATGGCGCCGCATGCCGATATCCCGATCCCGCCCGCCGAAGCGTTCGATCGAGAACCAATCCACGAAATGCTCCGGCGTGGCCTGGCCCAGATCCAGCAGCATGGCGCGCCAGGCCTGCACCATGTCGGCCCGGCGCTTCAAGGTACGGGCGCTGGCCTCCAGCCGCAGGCGGGTGGAGGTATCCAAATCCTCGGCATCATCGTCCAGGCGGGCGATCATATGGCGGCCCAACTCCAACATGGGCCGGCGCAGGGCCTCGAACGCGGCGGCCGCCTCGCTGGCCGCCTGCAATAGATCGGCGTCGGGCTCCTCCGCCGATACTTCCAGGCCATAGGGGGAGCGGTCATTGTCGACCCGGGCCAGGACCACGTGGCGGACCTGGGCCAGGAAGGTTTCCATGGGTCCGCGCGGTTTGCCTTCGGCCAGGCGGGTCAGCCAGCCCGGCGCTGCCAGGGCGCGGGCGCCGCGCATGATGTTCTGCTGCAGGAGCTGGCTGCCGTCGTCGCCGATCAGGTCGCCGATCCGTGCCTCCAGGCCGCGCGCCCTGCCGCCGCCCCGGCTCCCCGACCGGTTGCCCCCTTCGGAGCCCAAGATCCAGCGGCGCAGCTCGGCCCCCTCGCTGCCCGCCACATGGGCCGCGAAGGCACTGTCGGCGGCGTCAAAGACGTGGTGCCCTTCATCGAAGACATAGCGCAGGGGCAGTTGCCCGCTGCCCGCCTCCAACACGGCGCGGATCATCACCAGGGCATGGTTGGCAACGACAATTTCGGCGTTCATGCTTTCCCGCCGGCTGCGCTCGATAAAGCATTTGGAATAATGCCGGCAGGCGGAATAGATGCACTCGCCGCGCCGGTCGGTCAGGGCGGCGATGGTGCCGCCGCCGAACAAGGTGGCCAGCCAACTGGGGAAATCGCCGCCCATCATGTCGCCGTCCCGGCTGTGCGCTACCCAGCGGGCAATCAGGCCCAGGGCGATGGCACCGCCCGGGCCCCCAGGGTCCATTACCAGGGTCTTCGTGGCCTCCTCGTAATTCAGCAGGCAGAGGTAATTTTCCCGGCCCTTGCGGATCACCACGTTGCGGCGCTTTTGCACCGGGTCGGGATACAGGCGGCTCAGTTCCCCATCGATCTGCCGTTGCAGATTGCGGGTATAGGTGGAGAGCCAGACCGTGCCGCCGTTCTTCCGCGCCCACAGGCTAGCCGGCGCGATATAGCCCAGGGTCTTGCCCACGCCGGTGCCCGCCTCGGCCAGAACCAGGCGGGGCATGTCGGCCTCCCGGCGCGGGGTGAAGGCGGCGGCGGCGGCGGCGGCGTAGTCAAATTGCTGCGGCCGATTTTCCGCATTCTCGCCGATCAATTCGGCCAATTGCGCCTGGGCGGCATCGCCGCTGATGGCATGATCGCCAGGCGGCGGTGGGTTGGGGCCGTCCTCGCGCTCCGGCAGGCGCTGCCAGGCGGCCAGCGCTCCCCCCGTGCTATCCGCCGGCACCCCCAGGGCGGCGATTACCGCCGGCCCCCAGCGCCAGCCCGACTGCGCCATGACAAAGGCAATGGCGCCCAGGTTCTCCCTGTTCTCCTTGGTGCCGCCAAGCTCCGCCAGCAGCGCTTGTGCCGCTTGTTGCAGGGTCAGGGCGGCGTCCGCCGCATCGCCGGGCGGGGTTAGGTTCAAGGCTGCCGCCAGGCCGCCGGGCGTGGGCAGGCAAAACTGCGCCGGACGCGCAAATGCGAACAGCTCCAAGACATCGTAAGCCGCCAAGGACTTAGCGCCCAACCGGGTGGCGGTGGCCAGGGCGTGGCAGACGATAGGCGTTTCTTTTCCGGCCCTGGTCATGGCCGCCGCGCCGGTCAATTCCTCCACTTCGCCATCCGTGCTCAGCCATGTGGTCAGCCGGGCGCCGGCGACAAGAGCGGGGGCGGAAAATGGTTGGGAATGTGATGTCATGTTGCGATCATCATAGGGCGGTAGGGGGCCGCTCACCACCGGTTGACGTGGCCAACATTTTGACTAATGTCCCAGCCCCTTAAGGATGGAGCATCATGACGAAGAACATAGAAATCGCGACAGAGAGCAAGGCCTGGCCCTTTCAAGAAGCGCGGTCTCTTTTGAAACGGGTCAACAGCCAGACGCCGGACAAGGGCCACGTGCTGTTCGAAACTGGATACGGCCCCTCGGGACTGCCCCATATAGGCACCTTTGGCGAGGTGGCGCGGACCTCCATGGTGCGCCGGGCCTTCGCGGAATTGTGCGATATCCCGACCCGCCTGGTGGCCTTTTCCGATGACATGGACGGCCTGCGCAAGGTACCCGACAATGTGCCGAACCAGGAGATGCTGGCCCAGTATCTGGACATGCCCCTGACCAAGGTGCCTGATCCGTTCGGCACCCACGATAGTTTCGGGGCCCATAATAATGCCCGCCTGCAGGCCTTTCTGGATCAGTTCGGCTTTGAGTACGAATTTCTCTCCTCCACGGATTGTTACCATTCGGGGCAATTCGATGGGGCGCTGATGGCGGTGTTGCGCGAATATGACAAGGTCATGGGCGTGATCCTGCCCACGTTGGGGCCCGAGCGTCAGGCCACCTACAGCCCCTTCCTGCCGGTTTGCCCGGATACCGGCAAGGTTTTACAGGTGCCGATCATCGAGCGGAACCTGGATGCGGGCACCGTTGTTTACGAAAATGACGCGGGCGCAAAGGTCGAGGTGCCGGTGACGGGCGGCCATTGCAAGCTGCAATGGAAGGCGGATTGGGCTATGCGCTGGTTCGCCCTGGACGTGGATTACGAGATGTCCGGCAAGGACCTGATAGAATCAGTCAAGCTGTCGTCCAAGATCTGCCGCATTCTGGGCGCCAGACCGCCGGAAAGCTTCACCTACGAGCTGTTTCTGGATGATCAGGGCAGAAAGATCTCCAAATCCATCGGCAACGGCATCACCATCGATGAATGGCTGCGTTACGCCTCGCCCGAAAGCCTGTCGCTTTATATGTTCCAGCAGCCGCGCCGGGCCAAGCGGCTGTTTTTCGATGTCATACCCCGGGCGGCGGACGACTACCTGCGCTTTCTCGATAGTTTCCAAGGGCAGGAGCCGGCCGAACAACTGGCCAATCCCGCCTGGCATATTCACGGCGGCCAGCCGCCGCAAGAGGACGTGCCGTTGACCTTCGCCTTGCTCATGAACCTGGCCGGGGCCTGTAATTCCGAGGACCCAGGCGTCCTGTGGGGTTTCATCTCCCGTTACGCGCCCGGCGCCACGCCGGCGGGCAATCCCAAGCTGGATGCCCTTGTGGGCTACGCCATCAACTATTACCGGGACTTCGTGAAGCCCCATAAACAATACCGCCAGCCCAACGATTTGGAACGGGCGGCGATGGCCGACCTGCTGGCGGCACTTGAGGACATGGAGCCCGGCCTGTCGGGCACGGATATCCAGAACCGGGTCTATGAAATCGGCAAGGCGCACGAATTCGAGAACCTGCGCGATTGGTTCAAGGCGCTGTACGAAGTGTTGTTCGGGCAAAGCCAGGGACCGCGCTTCGGTTCCTTCGCCGCCCTGTATGGCATTGCCGAAACGGCGGCCCTTGTGCGCCGCGCCCTGGCGGGGGATGATTTGGCGGCTGAATAACAATGAAGCCGGGAGGCACGCCAAATGGAAGAACTCGCCACGGGATATGGTTTGATCGAAGGGCCCGTCTG
>JAYGEA010000315.1:0-1736 GCA_046582635.1 Alphaproteobacteria bacterium | reverse complement strand
CTGGACGTGCGTCCGGGGGGCATCGACCGTTCCACCATCGGCCACCCGGGCAAGATCAGCTATTGCATTGCCGAGGATGAAGAGGACAGCAGTTGGTTGAGCCTGGCGGAACAGAACGATATTCCGAAAGAGGCCTCCGCCGTGACGGTGCTGGCGGCCGGGGCGCCGCGCCAGATCATGAACGAATGGACCACCGAGCGGAAGGAGATCCTGGAGACCTTCGCGGCGGAAATCCGCGCCAATATGCGCCATTATTCCATCTGGCCCGGCAACTATGCCATTATCGTGCCACAGCAACTGCGCCGGCATTTGCAAAAAGCGGGGTGGAGCAAGCGGGATGTGGCCGAGTTTATTTTCGAACGCGCCCGCATCCATCGCCGGGAATGGGCCGATGTGGGCAAGGGCGCCGTGGTGCGGGACCGGGGCGATACGGTTTATCCGGCCATGGAAAGCCCCGATCAATTGCTGGTCATCGCGGCGGGCGGTCCGGCGGGCGGTTTTGGCGCCGTCATTCCGCCCTGGCTGGGCCATAAAAGCCACGCGGTTACCATGGCCATCGGCGCTTGCATGGATTGCGAACCGCCGAAATTGTAATGAGTGTTTGAAGGGAGCTATTGGGATATGACATTACGGGTTTTGGATCCAAGCAGCGAAAGCGAAGCAGCGCAGGGACAACCGGCGCCGCGTCTTGCCTCGCTACAAGGAAAGACAGTTGGCTTCATCTCCAACGGCAAGGAAGGCACGGTGGGATATTTCTCTCATCTGGACCGCATGCTGCGGGATGAATTCGGCGTGGCGGAGGTGGTGGTGCGGGTGAAATCCAACTACAGCGCGCCCGCGGACACGGCCATCGTGGCGGAAATTACCCAATGGGACGCGGTGATCGCGGGCATTGGCGATTGAGGCAGTTGCTCGTCGTGCAGTTTGCATGACGCAGTGGCGGCGGAACGCCTCGGCGTGCCGGCAATCGGCGTCATGACGACGCAATTTGTCAGCGCGGCGGAATTGATGTGCCGGGTCCTGGGCATGCCGGACTATGATTTCGGGGTGATCGAGCATCCCCTCTCCAGCGCCGGAGATGCGGGCCACGAAGCCATGGCGCGGGCCACTATCGAACAGGCCCGGACGCAATTGTTGCAAGGTTAGAGCGTTTCAGAATTGGCCCGGTAACTTCGGTCAAAGCGGAATTTTCTAAGCCACGCGGGTGTTCATTTCGGCGAACCGGTCGACAAACGCCAGGGCGGCGTCCCGGGCCCGTGGCGCGACCAGGACCAGGCGATCAATGCCAAGATCGTTTTAGCGCAGAATAATATCGCCATCCGCGTCGTCGAAGGCAGGCATAGTAACGTCAAATGCCCCGCTCCCGCCCCTCCCGTACCGTCGCTTCCCAGTTCCGCGCCAATCCCGGCAAACTGGTCAATGCGCTATTGCCGGATTTTCTTACAGTTTTACCTTCTATTAACCATAATTGAAGTTCTAAGCCATTGAAATCAAAAAAATGGTGATGTTGGCACGATAAAAACTGTGACGTCGGATGTACAAACACCTCATTTTGTGGTTAAATTACATGCAAGTAAGAATTTTCATCGGCGCCATGAGCCTGAACCCGTTCATATTACTTGTCCGCGTCATCACCATGCTTTGAAAGGCGCGGTAATTCTGAATCATGGCGGACATGGCGTGATTTATTTTCTTTCGACTGTTGTTTTGGCGATGTGCCTGACCTTGGGCGAGGC
>JAYGEA010000287.1:0-33817 GCA_046582635.1 Alphaproteobacteria bacterium | reverse complement strand
TGGAAAGCGTCTTTGACAACACCGACGAATTCAAGGAAGACCTGGCCATACTAGGGCCGATGGAAAAGCTGCACAGCTTTGATGTCTACAGTTTGCGCATAGAATTGCGCCGACTGGGTATTCCCATCGCGGATCAGGCGGGGTTGCAGTTGTCCGAGGGCAAGGCCAAGGAATTGACCTCGTACATGACCGAATTCACCCGGCCGCTGTTGTCGCAAATTTATGGCGGCGGTGAAAGTGAGATCGAGGACATGGACCAGCTGCTGTCCATGTTCAAAAGCCCCGACAAGGGCGAGGCCATCAAGAATCTCAGAATGATCGCCGACAAGCTGGGCATCGGTTTGATGGACGTGCCCATTTTCCTGGAGGAATATGGCGATGTCTTCCTGTCGTTGGCCTACTAAAAAGGTGCCTTGGACGATATCATTCCCCGGGTGACGGCATTTCTCGATGAACTGGATGAAATCAACGAAAATTACCAAGTTCGGCAAATGCCGCGGTTTGAAGAAACCTGTGAAACCCTGCAGATGCGCTTTAACGATATCACCGCATCGTTAACCGGCCGGTTCGAGAGCTTCGACCGCAACTCCAAAACACTGTGGGACAACATCAACGCCGCCACCTTCCAGGCCATGAAGGAAATGATCGAAGCGCACTACGTGACCATTGGCGGGGTGCTGTGCGGGTTGTTGGTGAAGATGGATTCCTGGGATGAAAAGTTCGCCAAGGGCCGCGGCGGCCCGGTTTCAAAAGCCGATTTCATTCTCTCCGAGATGCGCATGGGCATGAACTATATCTATCAAATCGAACAATCGGCCCCGTCCATCAATGATCTGGGTTAATACCGCACGTTGGTATAAGAGCTAACTAAAGATTATTGGCGCTGGCGCCGCCCCAGAAATCGTTCCAATCCTGGGCCAGCATGTCAGTCGCGCGGCCGTCGGTCTCGAAAAACTTGTTCGGCAGCTGAAACATCGCCAGCATCAGACCGCCATTGGGCGTGCCCGCGGAATGACGGCTGCCGGCGGGGCGCCAGACAAAGTTGCCCGCGCTGCAGGTGCCTTCACCGCAAACCAGCGCCCCCTCGATAACGAATGTTTGTTCGATCTGCACATGCTCATGGTCGGGCAGCAGGGCACCGGGCGCCATCTTCAACAGCACCGTCAAGACGCCGGTGGTTCGGTCCACCAGCAAGGTCTTGGCCTGCACGCCGGGAAACCGTGTCTCCTCCCACGGCAGAGCATGGGTCTCGACGAAGCGGGAGGCCATGGGCCCCAACCCTTCATGGTTTGCGGCATTCGGGGTCAGGGCGGTTGTCATGGCGGGTGCGGCTCCTATGGTCCGGTAAATCTTATTGTCCCGTGAACTTGGGCGCGCGTTTTTCCTTGAACGAGGCAATGCCTTCCACGCGGTCCTGGCTGTCCAGAATAGCCTCGGTCGAACGCCGCGCGATGCCGCCCAATTCGGACGGCCCCTTGTTGATCACTTCGGCGACAAAGCGCTTCAACGTGGACAGCACCATGGGCGCGTGCTGCGAGAGCGTCCGGGCGTAATCCATGGCCGCATCCATCAATTGATCGGCCGGCACCACCTTGTTGACCATGCCCACCTCATAGGCCCGCTGGGCCGTCAGGTCCGAGGCGTAGAGGACAAATTCCATGGCGATTTTGTGGGGAATGCGGGCCGCGAGAGAAGAGATCAGGCCGCCCGAGACGCCCACCTTGGCCTCCGGATAACTGAACACCGTTGTTTCCGCCGCCACGCAAAGGTCGCAAAACTGGACCAGAACAACGGCGCCGCCGACCACGAAACCGTCCACCGCGGCGATCAGCGGCTTATCCACCTCAACCCCGACGCTGGGGGTGAAGCGCCAGATTTCGCCGGGATTGCGCAGATCGGCGCCGACGGAAAATGCCCTTGAGTTGGAGGACGCCAGAATACCGACCTTATCGCTGCTCGCCTGAAACCGCTGCAGGGCCCCGCGCAGGGCCTCGCCCAGGTCCACGTCCAGGGCGTTCAGCTTGTCTGCCCGGTTCAAGGTTATGATGGCGATATCGTCCTTGGATTCGTAGTTAACCAGTTCCGTACTCACGTCAGCGTCCTCTCTCGTTTATGCATTCACTTGTTCACACAATTATTCATTTAGCGGGCTGATCAATTCCAGCCAGCCGGCTTCATCGATGACCTTAACACCCAGGCTCTCGGCTTTCTTCAACTTTGATCCCGCCGCCGCCCCCGCGATCACCAGATCGGTCTTGGCCGAGACGGAACCCGAAACCTTGGCGCCCAGGGCCTCCGCCCGCGCCTTGGCCTCGGCCCGGGAGGTCTGCTCCAAGGTGCCCGTAAACACAAGGGTCTGACCGGCCACGGGGGACGTGGTCGCGGCGCGCACCATATCCTGGACGTCAAGCTGGTCGACCAAGGCATCCCACGCCGATCGGTTGTTGGCATCGGCGAAGAAGGCCAAAAGCCCCTCGGCTACCTTGCCGCCGATGCCATCTATATCCAGTAATTCCTCCAGATTATCCGGCGACATGGCGGCCTCGAACGCGTCCAGGGTTTCGTAACGCCGGGCCAGCAATCTGCCGTTGCCATGACCCACGTGCCGAATGCCCAGGGCGAATATCAGACGGTCGAGGGAAATCACCCGGCGTTCATCAATGGCGTCAAACAAGTTCGCGGCAGAGGTCTCCCCCCACCCTTCCCAGTCCCGCAACGGCGTCTCCCCGTCTTCAAGATGCGCGCGCAGCAGGAAAATGTCCGCCGGCGCCGTGACCAGACCGGCCGCATAAAACGCCGCGATCTGCTTTTCCCCCAGACCCTCGATATCAAAGGCGTTGCGAGAGACGAAATGACGCAGGCGTTCCACGGCCTGGGCCTGGCAATTCAGGCCGCCGCTGCAACGCCAATCCACCTCGCCCTCGTCACGCACCGCCGGCGAGCCGCAAATCGGGCACTGGGTGGGGTAAACAAACGGTTTGGCACCCGGCTTCACCACTTCCAGCACTTGCGGGATGACATCGCCGGCGCGCTGCACCAATACCGTGGCGCCGACGCGGATCTGTTTTTCGGCGATATAATCTTCGTTGTGCAGGGTGGCGTTGGAGACCACGACGCCGCCCACGGTCACTGGCGCCAGACGGGCCACCGGGGTCAATTTTCCCGTGCGGCCAACTTGGATGTCAATATCCTCGACCGTCGTTTGGGCCTGTTCGGCGGCAAATTTGTGGGCGATGGCCCAACGCGGCGAGCGGGAGGCGGCGCCAAGGCGCTGCTGCCAGTCCAGGCGATCCACTTTGTAAACGATGCCGTCGATGTCATAGGGCCGGTTGGCGCGGCCGGCCTCCATCTCGCCATGGTAGGCCATCAACTCGGTGACCGAGGTGCAGACCGCATGCGCCTGCACCTTGAAGCCCCAAGCCGCCATCGCGCCCAGCACACCGCCGTGGCGATCGCTGGGCAGGTCGCTGACCTGGCCCCAGGCGTAGGCGCGGAAGCTTAGATTCCGACGTGACGTGATCGCGGCATCCAATTGCCTGAGTGAGCCAGCGGCGGCATTGCGGGGATTGGCATAGACGGTTTTTTCGGCCGCCAACTGCTGGCGGTTCAGGTCCGCAAAGGCATCGTGTGTCATGAAGACTTCGCCGCGCACCTCGAACACATCCGGCGCGCCATGGATGGCATGGGGGATATCCGCAATGGTGCGCAAATTGGCGGTGATGTCCTCGCCCACTTCGCCATCGCCCCGCGTGGCGCCCTGAACCAGGGCGCCATTTTCATAGCGCAGGGCGGCGGACAGCCCGTCGATCTTTGGCTCCGCCACGATGGCGATGGGCTCGCCCTCGGGCAGTTTCAAGAAGCGCCCGATGCCGGCCAGGAAATCGGCGACATCCGCCTCCGTGAAGGCATTGCCCAGTGACAGCATGGGCCGGGCGTGGCGGACTTTTTTAAAGCCTTCGGCCAGGGGCGCGCCGATCCGGGCCGAGGGGCTGTCGGGGCGGGTCAGTTCAGGGAATTGCGCTTCGATGTCAGCATTACGCCGGCGCAACTGGTCATAGTCGGCATCGGAAATTTCCGGTGCATCGTTGCGGTGATAGGCGGCATCGTGGAATGTGATTTCCAGGGCCAGACGGGCAAGTTCGCTCCTGGCGCCGGCTTTATCCAACCGCTCGACCGCCACGACGGCAAGGTCGCTCATGTGCTCGCCGCCTGCAGCAGACTATCGGCGGCGGCGCGGGCCTCGTCGGTGATCTTGGCGCCGGCCAGCATGCGGGCAATTTCCTCGCGGCGGCGGTCCGGGTCCAGGTCCTCCACCGTGGTGCGGGCATTGCCGCCTTTCATCTGCTTCAGGATGCGCCAGTGATGCCCGGCCCGCGCCGCCACCTGGGGCGAATGGGTGACCACGATGACCTGGGTATCATGGGCCAGGCGGGCCAGACGCTCCCCCACCTTGTCCGCGACAGCGCCGCCGATGCCGCTGTCCACCTCGTCAAAAATCAGCGAGGCCGATTCCCGGTTCTGGGCCAGGGCGACCTTCAACGCCAACATGACACGGGATAGTTCACCGCCCGAGGCGATCTTGTTCAACGGCCCCGGCGCGCTGCCCGGATTGGTGGCGATGTGAAACGAAACCTGGTCCCAGCCCTGGCCGCTCCATCCGTCCTCGTCCCGGCGCACTATATGGGTTCGGAATTCGGCCTTCTCCAACGCCAGGGGCGGCAATTCATCGGCCATGGCCTTGTCCAGTTTCTTGGCGCCCTTGGTCCTGCCCTGGCTCAAGCGTTGGGCCGCCTCCAAGTAGGCGGCGGTCGCCGCCGAGGCGGCGGCTTCCAAGGCGTCGAGCCGCTGGCCGCTGTTATCGATACTTTCCAGCCGGCTGGTGAAATCGGCCAGCAGGGAAACCAGGCCGTCGACACTGACACGATTCTTGCGGGCCGCCTCGCGCAGGGCGAACAGGCGTTCTTCCACGGCTTCCAGGCGGGCGGGATCCAGGTCCAGGGAGCAGGCCGCATCGGCCACGCCTTCAATCCCCTCCATAGCCTCGCCCAGCGACCGTTCAAGGCCGTCAATGGCACCGTCCAGGGCGCCGCCGGCGCTTTCCGCCACCCGTTCCAGGGCACGCTGGGCAATGCGCAGGCTCTGTTCCACGCCGTTTTGGCCATCGCTGCCCCCCAGCGCCACTTTGGCATCGCGCAAGGCGTCGGCGATTTTTTCGCCTTGACGCAATTGCGTGCGGGTCCGATCCAGATCCTCCTCATCACCAATATTTGGTTCCAGGGCCTGCAATTCCGCCTGCACATGCCGCAGATAATCCTCTTCGTCCCGCGCCGCCCGCACCGCCACCCGCGCCTCCGCCAACGCCCCGGCGGTGTGGCGCATCTGGGTGTAGGCCGCATCGCAAGCCGCCAAGGGTTTTTTCAGGCCGGCGAATTGATCCAGCAACGCCCGGTGACCGGCGGGATTGAGCAGGCCGCGCGCATCATGCTGGCCATGCACCTCCACCAGACATTCACCCAACCGCCGCAGCAGGCCGGCTGAAATGGGTTGGTCATTGACAAAGGCCCTGCCACGGCCATCCGTGCCCACCTGACGGCGCAGGATCACGCCGTCATCGGCTTCCAGCCCCTGATCCGCCAACAGCGCCCAAACGGGATGTCCCGCCGACGGCTCGAACACCGCCACGGCCACGCCCCGATCGGCGCCCTTGCGGACCAATCCGGCGCCGCCGCGGCTGCCCAAGGCCAGGCCCAGCGCATCCAGCAAAATGGACTTGCCCGCCCCGGTCTCGCCGGTCAGCACGCACAGCCCGCTGCGCAGATCAAGATCAAGCTGATCGATCAGAACAATATCGGTGATGGACAGCGCGCTTAGCATGTCCCGGAACTAAAACACAGACTTCCACATCCGGCTATACCAAGGTTGGCCTTCCGTCGGGTCAAGCCGCTGATCTTCTCCGGTCAACAGGGCGTAACTGTCCAGATACCATTCACTGCCCGGATAGTTGTAGCCCAGGACCGAGGCGGTGTTTTTCGCCTCGTCGTCAATGCCCAGGGACAGATAGGCTTCCGTCAGACGGTGTAGGGCCTCGGGCACATGTGAGGTGGTGCCATAATCCCTGACCACATGGCGGAAACGGTTGATGGCGGCGGCGTAGTGACCGCGATCAAGATAATAGCGGCCAATCTCCATCTCCTTGCCGGCCAGATGATCCCGGGCCAGATCGATTTTCAGACTAGCGTCACGGGCATATTCGCTGGCCGGATAGCGGTCCACGACCGCACGCAAGGCATCCAGGGCCTGTTCGGTAATCTTTTGTTCCCGCCCAATGTCGGTAATCTGTTCGTAATAGCAAATGGCGATCAGATAATAGGCATAAGGGGCATCCCGGTTGCCAGGATGCAGCTGCAGAAAACGCTGGGCGGTGAAAATGGCGTCGTCGTAGTTATTCACCCGATAATGAGAATAGGCCGCCATCAATTGCGATTTCCGGGCCCAAACCGAATAGGGATGCTGACGTTCAACCTCGTCGAAATCGACCGCGGCCAGTTCCGCATCACCATCCAGCAGGCGGTCCATGGCTTGGTTGAAAATCGCCTCCACCGGGCGTTCTTCATAGGCGACCTCGTCGCTGCTGCAGGCGGCCAGGACGGCGGACATCATGGCGCAAAGACATAGGGTAACTAGGCCCCTCCCAAGTTGGCGAAGCGGAATAATTCGAACCCAGTCCCTCATCATGTATCAAGAAGACCCAAAAAAACCTGCCCGCAGCACGGGCACGGCCCTTTATAACACGGACTTGGGGCAAGCTGGACCGCGAAATTCCGCAAAAAACAAAAAAAAATTGTCCCCCGCCTGTCAACACGGATTATTTGACCTATCTTTCTCTATCGCCATACGGCATCATGACAATGCAACTGTTGATTTCTAAATAACAGCTATACGTTGCATTGAAGGCGCCCATTTGGGCGATTGCAGTTTGGCGGTGATATGATAAATGTCATACGATATTTTTTGACATCGACCTTGTATTGCTGCCATGGTTGCGGCGCGCTGATGAGGTCTTAGCAAACGAAATTTTTCACGGTTGAGACACCCAGGACTCAACCGCAAAACGACGAGGTGATTATGGGTATACTAGCGAAACGTGTCGATGCCCATGTGGGCGGCCGAATTCGTGACCGTCGCACAGGATTGGGATTGACCCAGGAACACTTGGCCAATGCCCTGAATATTTCCTACCAGCAAGTCCAGAAGTACGAAACCGGCGCAAACCGTGTCAGCGCCGGCCGACTTTATGAAATTTCGAAAATACTGCAATCCGAAGTCAGCCTCTTTTTCGAGGGGCTGGACGAAACGGCCGACGCGGAACCGTTGGGCCACGGCGGCAAGAATCGCTCGACCATCGAATTGGTGCGTAACTTCGGCGCAATCGAAAACCCCTCGATCCGGTCCGCCGTATCGGGTTTGGTGAAAAGCATAGCCAAGCCGGGAGAGCAGGAATTCACGGCCTGAGCCGGGCAGCCCTCCCAACATGGTGAGGGGCCGGCCGGAGTTTTGACGAAGACATCCTAGAAGACTGCTCATCGTAGAAGACTGCTAAAGGGCCCGATGGTTTATGCCATCGGGCCTTTTTTGCACCTGCTTTTGCGCCCGCCGGGCAAACGTGATCCAATGCCCCGTCGTGGTCGGGCCTATACTCCAAAGAGGTTTTCATGAAACTGTCGTTGATGCTGGGTTATTCCGGCGCTCAGTTGAATATTCCGGTCAAGCTGGTGCAGCGGGCCGAGGAGCTGGGCTTTCATTCGGTCTGGACGGCGGAGGCCTATGGCTCGGACGCCATCACGCCCCTGGCCTATCTGGCCGCGGTGACGTCGCGGATCAAGCTGGGCACGGCGATCATGCAACTGGCGGCACGGACGCCGGCCAATTGCGCCATGACCGCCGCGACCCTGGATGCCCTGGCGGGCGGCGACCGCTTTATTGCCGGCATTGGCGTTTCGGGACCGCAGATCGTGGAAGGCTGGTACGGCCAGCCCTGGGGCCGACCGTATTACCGGATCAAGGATTACGTCACGATCATGAAGGCCATTCTGCACCGTGAGGGACCGGTCAGTCACGAGGGCAAGGAAATCTCCCTGCCCTTCACCGGGATTGGTTCGGCCGGCATGGGCAAGCCGCTGAAATCCATTCTGCATACCAACCCCAATATTCCCATCTATCTGGGCACCGGCAACGAGGCCACGGTGCGCCTGACGGCGGAAATCGCCGATGGCTGGCTGCCGCACGGTTTCATCCCCGGTTCCATGCCCGAATACCTGCCCTGGCTGGAAGAGGGATTTGCCCGGGCGGGGGGCGGCAAGTCCCTGGATAATTTCGAAATTATGGCCCTGGCCAAGGTGGACGTTGACAATGACGTGCAGGCCGCCCTGGACCGCCAAAAAGCGGATGTCGCCCTCTACGTGGGCGGCATGGGCCACAAGGACAAGAATTTCCACAAGGACAACATGACCCGGCGCGGCTTTGGCGCGGCTGCCGACCGCATCCAGGAATTGTTCCTGGCCGGCCACAAGCGGGAGGCGGTGGCCGCCGTGCCCGACGAATGGATCGATGTCAAATCCCTGGTCGGCCCGCCCGCGCGGATCAAACAGCGTTACCGCGCCTGGGAGGGTTCGGGCGCCACGGGCCTGGTCATGTGGGCCAGTCAGGACGAGGCGGTCGAAGTCATGGCCCAGGCCGCGCGATTGAACTGATCATCCTGACGACGGCCGGGCCAGCCCTCAAGACTTGCCCCGTGCGCGGCGGCGTGATAGCGAATGGATATGCCAAAAGAACAACACAACGCCGCCAACCGCAACGCCCCCCGGCCGATTGGCGAAAAAGCCTCGGGCATCGTCGTCATCGTCTGTAACTACAACGACGATATGAAACATCATGCCAGCCATCGCGCCGGCGACCGTTTCGTGGTCGCCGTGCGGCGGATTTGCGGCGCGATGCCCTTGTTGCTGCCCGCACTCGGCTTTGACGCCGATGTGGACACATTGCTGGACAATATCGACGGGGTAATCCTCACGGGCGGTGCCTCCAACGTGCATCCGCGCCATTATGACGGCGGCGAGCCACGGGATAATTCCCTGCTGGACGACCGCCGCGACGGCATCGCCCTGGACGTGACCCGCGCCTGCGTGGAACGCAATGTGCCCCTGTTCGGCATCTGCCGGGGCATTCAGGAAATGAATGTCGCCCTGGGCGGCAGCCTGCATCAGTATATGCATGAGCAACCCAACCATTTCGACCATCGCCGCCCCCGCGACAAACCCATGGAAGTCCAGCTCGGCGCCCGCCAGCGCATCACCCTGACCCGGGGCGGTGTTTTGCAGGACCTGGCCGATGGCGCCAGCCAAGTCATGGTCAACACCCTGCACGCCCAGGGCATCGACCGCCTGGCGGGCGCCCTGGAAGTCGAGGCCGTGGCCGACGACGGCATGATCGAGGCGGTGCGGGTGGCCGGTTCGCCGACCTTTGCCATTGGCGTACAATGGCATGCGGAATACCGCACCGAAGAGCATGACTTCTACCGGGCCCTGTTCGCGGCTTTTGGCGAGGCGGTGGCGGAGCACGCCCTGGCCCGTGGCCAAGGCAGCAACGTGGGCGGCAAAATGGGCCGGGTCGCCTAACCCCCGCTCACCTTTTCGTGGCTGGAAAGCACGCAATGGCAACGCACCCAACCCTGCAAGCCTTCAATTTCGAAGCCTGGATCGAGGCGAACCAGCACCTCCTGCAACCCCCCGTGGGCAACAAAATGCTGCACACGGATACCGGCATGATCGTCATGGTCGTGGGCGGCCCCAACGGGCGGATGGATTTCCATGATGACCCGGTGGAGGAATGGTTCTTTCAGTACCGCGGCAACATGGTCCTGAAAATCGCCGATGGCGGCAAAATCTACGATGTGCCCATCCGCCAGGGCGAGGTATTCTTCCTGCCCCCTCACGTGCGCCACGCCCCGCAACGGCCCGAGCCTGGCTCCATCGGTATTGTGGTGGAGAGCCCGCGCATGTTCGGCATGTTGGAGGCGTTCGAGTGGTACTGCTTCGATTGCGAGGCCCTGGTGCACCGGATCGAGGCGGCATTAACCTCCGCCGCCGGCATCGTCAGCCAGCTGCCCGGGTTCTATGAAGACTTTCATAATGACAAAGCGGCGCGGACCTGCCCGAATTGTGGCACTATTCATCCCGGCAAGGGCGCCCCGCCCCCCGGCTGGGCGACAACCTAGGAGCAGATGGGACAGCTATGCATATCGAACCGATCACACCATCGTTCGCCGCCACCATCAGCGATATCGATCTGAGCCAACCCTTGAGCGCGGAACAGGTCGGCGGCATCGCCCAGGCCATAGCCACATACGCGGTGCTGATCTTTCGCGATCAGCCCCTGGCCGATGATCAACACGCCGCCTTCACCCGCAACTTCGGGCCCATCGACAAGGGCCTGCTGCTGGGCTCCAAACGCAAGCGGCGGCTGGCCAACGTGGATGTGATCGACTTGGCCAATGTAGATCTGGAGGGCAATGTGCTGCCCCCCTCGAACCTGCGCAATGTCAGTTTGATCGCCAACCAGTTCTGGCACAGCGACAGCTCGTTCAAGGCGCCGCCGGGTAAATATTCCATCCTCTGCGGCATGGACCTGCCCAGCGAGGGCGGCCAGACCGAATTCGCCGACCAGCGCGCCGCCTATGACGCCTTGAGCGATGCCATGAAAGCCAGGCTGGAAAACCTGGTGGCCGAGCATTTCGCCTTTCATTCCCGCGACATGCTTGGCGGCAGCCACCATTCGGAAGCGGAGATGGATGTCTTCCCCCCGGTGCATTGGCCCCTTGTCCATACGGTGCCCGAATCCGGCCGGAAGTCCATGTTCATCGGCATCCACACCCGCGAAATCGGCGGCATGGACACGCCCGAGGCCCGCATGCTGCTGCACGACCTGCTGGAGCATGCCACGCAGCGGCAGTTCGTCCATCGCCACGAATGGCAGGCCAATGATGTTCTGATGTGGGACAACCAATGCACCCTGCATCGGGGCCGGGCCTACGATCTGAGCAAATTGCGCGAGTTGCGCCGCTGCACCACGGAAGTGATCACACAGGCGGCGGAGTAGGCATCATGGCCAAAGATTTATTATTCGGCATTCAGACCAACGGCATCCGCCATGCCGAGGCCGACGGCATGCCCGATATCGATACCCGTTTCGCCATGGTGCGCGAGGCCGGGGTATTTGATTACGTGGACAAGACCCCCGATCCTCACGAGATCGAAGACTTCCGCGCCGCATCGGAAAAATACGGCCTGCCCGTACGGGGCAGCGGCTGGTTTTATGTGGCGGGGCGGGACGAGGAATTGCTGGCCCGCAATCTGGCGACCGCCGGTTCCCTGGGCTCGACGGTGCATAACGTACAGGTTCTGGCCAAGCGGGCCGATGGCGAATTGGCCAGTGACCGGGACGTGGTGGATTTCTATGAACGGGCGTTGGAGTTGGGTGACCGCCACGGCGTCACGCCCTGCATCGAGGTCCACGTCAACATGTGGTCCGAGGATTTTCGCCGGGTTGTCCCCGTCGGCAAAATGGCCGAGGCGCGCGGCCTGCCGTTCCGCATGACCCTGGATCATAGCCACGTAATCTTCAAAATTGATAACCCGAAGGAACAGGAAGTCTTCGACATCACGGACGACGTGGCCTCGGGAAAATTGGTGTTGGATCCCTACCGGGAGGGCGATGTCTGCAGCCAATGGATTGCCAACAACTGGATCGGCCACTGCCACGCCCGCGCCGCCATCCCCAACAACCCCCTGAACCTGGACGCCAGTGACGAGCACGGCAATCCCGGTCGGGGCATCCAATACCCCTTTGCCGAACCAGCCCCCGGCGCCTACCATTCACCCTGGCGGGAAGATGCCCTGGAGCCGTGGAAGGAAGTGGTGCGCAATCTGCTGGCCCACCACGCCGCCGACGACGATAGCCCCCTGGGCCAGATTTCGACGGAATTCATCCCCAATCTGGACTACGGCGAGGGCTGCAAATACTCCCTGTTCGAACAGGCCATTGCCTGCGTGGAATGGATGCGGGGGGAATGGGACAAGATACAGATTGCGGCACAAGTGGCGGCGGACTGATCCCCTAAGAGCGTTTAATTTCTAGCCCGGTGGTACCGTCACCGCGCGAGATTGCCTCATGCCGACTTTCCGCCGTCATCGCGGGCTCTCAATTCCAGGCAGATGTGGGACAAAAGCATAACGTACAATATCACCATGATCATCGTAACCATGTCGCCCGCAATGGATAGCGCGTTGGTATAGATCGTTTCGCGAATTTGCATGGATCCATCCATGGCAAATTTAGCGCCGAAAAATGGCATTGCCGCCATCGTGGCGAGCGAGAAGATGATAAACAGGAATATTCCGAAAAAAACATTCAGGGACCAGATGCGTATCGTGTTTCCCCTGGTTTCAAGCCAGCATTCCTTCAGTGATTTTCGGTCGTCGATGGCCAAGAAGGGCAAATATACCGATATTCGGCCCAACAAAATACTTAATACAAGTAAAAAAATTAATAAAACCGGGTGAATAAATAAATATTTAGTTATATTCAAATATTCGATGAAAACTGATATAAATATACTGTATGATGCAAATATAAAGGCCACAAAAGCATACAATATTGTTCTTCTGGTAAAGTTAAATTCCGCGGAAATATCTTCACCGATTAGAATTTTTCTAGGTATGGATATGGCCAAGGGCGACAAAATCAGGCACTCCAGGAATATCAAGAGGAATGCGAGAAAATGGCTGTTCAAAACGGCCAAATACTCCGACAATTCTTCGGCCACGACAAGAAGAATAACCAAAAACAGCAGCGTTTGCCAAAAGCCAATTCTTCCCAAACATTTTGACGAGAAGAAGAAACCGAAGGTGCGGACGATCGTTCGCCAGAATGGAATTTCACGTCCCTTTGCCACTGCTTTCGGCGCCCCCAGTTAAAACTATCACCCGTTCCCGACCGATTGCGGTTTCCCGTCAGTCGAAAGGAATCGCCAGAATGCTATTCATTTTGCCGCCCCAGTGTCAGCATCATGGAAACTTCACCCTAGGCCGAAGGTCACTCGCGCCTCGGCCGGCGTTTGCACCGTGCCGCCCAGGTTTTCGATAATATTGACAGCCCGGTCCACCAACGTCGCATTGGTGGCATGGACGCCCCGGTCCAGATAAAGGTTGTCTTCCAGCCCGACGCGCACGTGGCCGTCCAGCAACATGGCCTGAGCCACCATGGGCATCTGCATGGGGCCAATGCCGAACCCGGACCAGATGGCGCCGGGGGGCAGATTGTCCACCATGCCCTTCATGCTTTGGGTATTCGCCTCCGCCCCGTAGGGGATGCCCAAGTCAGAATTGATACAGGGGGGGTGGGTCGAGCAGGTTCTCTTCCAGCAACTGCTTGGCGAACCACAGGTGGCCGAAATCGAACACCTCCACCTCCGGCTTGACGCCCAGGTCCTGAATGCCCTTGGCCATGACGCGCAGCATATCCACCGTGTTGGTCATGACGTAATTGCCCTCGCCAAAATTCATGGTGCCGCAATCCAGGGTGCAGATTTCCGGCAACAGGTCGCGAATATGTTCCAGGCGCGCCGCCGCGCTGGCCATGTCCGTGGCCTGGCCCAGGCGCAGGGGATCGTCGGGGGGGGGCAGATAGATATCACCGCCCATGCCCGTGGTCAGATTGAGCACCACGTCCGTGCCGCTGTCGCGGATGCGTTGCACTACCTCCGCATATAAATGGACATCGCGGCAGGCCTCGCCCGTCTTGGGGTCGCGGACATGGATATGGACAATGGTGGCGCCGGCCTTGGCGGCCTCGATGGACGCGGTGGCGATCTATTCCGGCGTGACGGGAATGTTGGGATGTTTGTTCACCGTATCGGCGGACCCGGTCACGGCACAGGTGATGACAACGTTTCGGTTCATGCTCTCTCCCCAAGTTAATACAGCGCAACAGTGACAAGGACCCTGGCGCCCGATGCCGCTGGTCCCCGCCGTTATCAGAACCCGTTTATCGGCTAGTTTGCCGGCTAATCCGGTTCCATTCAGCCGTCCGCCAAACGGGACAGCAGGGTAATCAATTGTGCCTGCTCCCCCGCGCTCAAATCGTTGGCAATGCGCGCCTCGTGCGCCATGACCAGGCCGCGCGCCCGTTCCAGCAATGCCCCGCCACTTTCCGATAGCTGCAAGGCATAGGAGCGCCGGTCGCTGGGCGCCGGCGTGCGGTCCACCAGGCCGCGCCCCTCCAACTTATCGATCACCGCCACCACGGTGGAGCGGTCAATGCCGAGCGCCCGGCCCAACGAGGTCTGGTTCAGACCGGCGTTGGCCCGGATCAGTACCAGCACGCCGAACTGCCCCGGCGTGATGTTGCAATCCTGCAAACTGCGGGAAAAATCCTGAAATACCGCCGTCTGCGCCTTGCGCAAATTATAGCCGATCAGGCCCGGCAGCAGATCATGGTCAAATTCATTCATACTGTGTACTAATGCCACCTCGCGCCGATTGGAGAAAGCCACATTGTGCCTTAATCTGTCGGCAAACACGACAAGACCATGGGGACCGAACGAACGTGAGCTATCAAGTAAAAGTGCGTGGCACCGACAAGACCCTGACCATAGGCGAAGACGAAACCATTTTGGAAGCCGCCTTGGAAGTGGGGATCGATTATCCTTTTGGTTGTCAGTCGGGCAATTGCGGGGCGTGTAAATCCCGGCTGTTGGCGGGCGAGGTGGAGATGTCGGATTATTCCGAATATGCCCTGACCGACGAGGAGCGGGAACAGGGGCAGATTCTGGCCTGCAGTTCCGTGCCCATGTCCGATTGCGACGTGGCCTGGCTGGATCTGGAGGAAACCGTTCAGCACATGAGCCAGAACCTCGACTGCACGGTCAGCAGGGTGGAACAGGCGACCCATGACATCGTGGTCCTGCGATTGCAGGCGCCGGGCGCCATGGCGTTTTCCGCCGGACAATATGCCTCCCTCACCCTGCCGGGACAGCCCGCCCGGGACTTCTCCATGGGCGGGGAACCCTTTGGCGAGACCCTGGAGTTTCATATCCGCGCCATCGATGGCGGCCAGGTCAGCGCGGCGGCGCAAAAAATAAAAATGGGCGACAAGATTGCCTTGTCCGGCCCCATGGGCTTGGCGTTTTTGCGCGAATTGCATACCGGTCCCATTCTGGCGGCGGCGGGCGGCTCCGGTCTGGCGCCGATCAAGTCCATCGTCGAAACGGCCCTGGCCAAGGGCATGAAGCAGCCGATTTTGCTGTATTTCGGCGCCCGCGACGAGAGGGATTTGTATCTGGTTGGCCATTTCGAGGCCATGGCCGCGAAACATGCCAATTTTACCTTTGTGCCCGTGCTTTCGGAGCCCAGCGGCGCGACCACGCGGCGGACCGGCTTTCTGCATGACGCCATCGCCGAGGATTTCACCACCATGGACGGAGCCAAGATCTACACCGCCGGGCCCCCGCCCATGGTCGATGCCATCCGCGACTTGACCGCCAAGTTGGGTGCGAGGGCCGATGATCTGCATGCCGATCCCTTTTACACGGTGCATGAACTGGCTGAACAAGGGAAGACATGAACCAAACCGACACGACCACGGATCAGGCACGCCAAGCCTATTACGACCGCATCGCGCCGTCGCACCTGACACCCCTGTGGGAGGTGCTTTCGGCCCTGGTGACGCCGGAGCCGCAGGCGGAGGCGGCGGCGGTATGGCACTATGACGAGATCCGACCCTACATCATGGAATCCGGCCGCCTGATCACGGCCAAGGAGGCGGTGCGGCGGGTCTTGATCCTGGAAAATCCGAACTACCAGGGACAATCCAAAATCACCAACACCCTGTACGCCGGTCTGCAACTGATCCTGCCCGGCGAAGTGGCGCCGGCCCATCGCCACAGCCAGACCGCCCTGCGCTTCATTGTCGAAGGCACCGGCGCCTACACGGCGGTGGAGGGGGAGCGGACCATCATGCGGCCCGGAGATTTCGTCACCACGCCATCGTGGACCTGGCACGATCACGGCAACGAGGGGGACGAGCCCATGGTCTGGCTGGATGGTCTGGACATTCCCATTGTCAGCTTTTTCAATGCCAGTTTCGCCGAGGAACTGGAAGACGACAGCCAGGCCCTCTCGCGCCCCACCGGCGACAGCCTGGCCCGGTTCGGCTCCGGGCTGCTGCCCATCGGCTATGAACACACAACGCCCGCCTCCCCCGTCTTCAACTATCCCTACGCACGGACCCGCGAGGCGCTGGAGCAGATGCGCAAGGCCGAGGAATGGGACCCCTGCCATGGCCTGAAGATGCGCTACGTTAACCCGATCACCGGCGATTACGCCATGCCCACCATGGGCACCTTCATGCAATTGCTGCCCGACGGCATGACCACGGCGCCCTACCGGTCCACGGACGGTATGGTCTACAGCGTGGTCGAGGGTACCGGCCGGACAATGGTCGGCGGCCAGGAATTGACCTGGGGGCCGCGGGATACCTTTGTCGTGCCGAGCTGGCACCGCCATCATCATGAAGCGGTGGGCGATGCGGTGCTGTTCAGTTTCTCGGACCGCCCGATCCAGGAAAAGCTGGGCCTGTGGCGCCAAGATCGCGGCAACCACTGAACATGGCGGCGTAAAAATGGCAGGCGGCGAGTACGAATTCCTGGACGAGGCTGAATTACGTGATTTTCCGGGCCTCATGGCGGTCTCCCAATTCGTCCGCATGCTGAGCGAGGTGCCCTGGTATGGCGCCTTGGGGTTGGAGCTCGACGGGCGGGAGGAGCTGCTGTCGGAAGATTATCTGCTGGCCCTGGGTTTCCCCGATTCCCGCATCGCGCCGATCATGGACTGGGAGGAAGCGGCGAACGCCGCCGCCAATCCGGACTGGAATACCGAATGGTGGGAGGCCGAGGAGCTGGTCCGCGTCGCCCTGGTCAGCGAGGCCTGTCAGCGGGCGGACGAGGACACCGTGATGATCGCCCTGACCCATCTGCAAAACCAGGCCATCGAGGCTGTTTCGCAGCCGGCTGAACTGGCGGCGGAAGCCGGCGGGGTGAGGGATGAAGAGCTGATCCGCGCCGTGGCGGGCGCGGGCGCCCAGGCGATTTATCAGGCCGGGCTTCTTCTGGCGGCCGAAAACGAGGATGACGAACATCACGTCTTTGCCTTGAAATATAAATTGTTCGAATCCGGCCGCTGGCCCATCGGCGTGGTCGGCAACAGCTTTCACATTTTCTGACAAGAGTAGGAGCCGACATGGTCTTCGCTATCACACCCTCCCCCCATGCCTCCGTCCCGGTTCAGGGCGGCAAGCCGTTTCCCGTGCGGCGGATCTATTGCGTCGGCCGCAACTATGCCGCCCATGCCCGTGAAATGGGCCATGATCCGGACCGCGAACCGCCATTCTTTTTCATGAAGCCGGCCGATGCCGTGACCTACGACGGCGGCGCCATCCCCTATCCCCCCGCCACCAACGACCTGCACCATGAAATCGAATTGGTCGTGGCGCTCTCCAAGGGCGGCGCCGATATTCCCGAGGCGCAGGCTCTCGACCATGTCTTCGGCTATACGGTCGGCCTGGACATGACTCGGCGTGATTTGCAGGCCGAGGCAAAATCAAAGGGCCGGCCTTGGGACACGGGCAAGGGCTTTGACCATTCCGCCCCCATCGGCGCCCTGCGCACCGTGGCGGATGTGGGCCATCCAACGGATGCCCGCATTCACCTGGAAGTCAATGGCGAAAGCCGCCAAGACGGCAACATCAATCAGATGATCTGGAATGTGCCCGAGACAATCGCCTATCTGTCCGGACTGTTTCACCTGCGCCCGGGCGACCTGATTTACACCGGCACGCCAGCAGGTGTCGCCGCCGTGGGCCCCGGCGACCGTCTGGAGGGTGCCGTGGACGGCATCGCCACGCTGTCCATTACCTACGAAACCGCGTCCTGAGGTTGCGCCCGTGAAAATTTCCATCGCGACGTGGAACGTTAATTCCGTCCGGGCCCACCTGCCCATGATCGAGCAGTTCCTGGCCAACCGGCAGCCCGATGTCCTGTGCCTGCAGGAGATCAAGGTCACCAACGAGATTTTCCCCTTGGAGCTGTTTGCGGCGAACGGCTATGTGCATCACGCCCTGCACGGGCAAAAGGCCTATCACGGCGTCGCCATTCTTGCCAAGGCGGCGGTGCCGTTGGAGAAAATTACGGCCAGGGATTGGTGCGGCATCGAACAGGCCCGCCATGTTTACTGCACCTTGCCGGGCGGGGTGGAGTTGCATAATTTCTATGTCCCGGCGGGCGGCGACAAGCCGGATGTGGAGAAGAACGAAAAATTCAAACACAAGCTGGATTTCATGACCGAAGTTTCGGCCTGGTTCAAACGGCGCAAACGCAAAAAGAACCGCTTCATCCTGGTCGGCGACCTCAACGTGGCGCCCCTGGAGACGGATGTGTGGAACCACAAACAGCTGCTCCGCGTGGTCAGCCACACGCCGGTGGAAGTCGCCCACATGGATACCTGGTACGCCTCCCACGACTGGGTCGATGCGGTACGCCATTTCATCCCCGATACCGAGAACATCTATTCCTGGTGGAGCTATCGTTCGCCAAACTGGGAAAAGGCCGACAAAGGCCGGCGGCTGGATCATATCTGGGTCACGCCCGCGTTGCGGGAGGATCTATTGGGCGTGGAAATTCTCAAGGCGGCGCGGGGCTACCAACCGGCATCCGACCACGCGCCGGTGATTGTCGAAATAAAAATTTGAACCGACGTTCCGGCAAAGCCCTAATTGTGCAAGGATACCAGTTCAGGTGACTGGTATAGTAGTATGGCTAGCAAGAAAAAAACCGGAGGCTACACCGCCGCTACGTTAGAGCGTCAAATCGAGAGCGTCGGTCGCCTTGCCGTCAGCACAGTTTCGGTCGATCACGGCCTTGCCGCCGCCTTGCGGGAAATTTCCGAAGTGACCGCCGACGCTCTTTCAATTGACCGCATCAGCATCTGGCGCCACAGCGAAGGTGACACAATGGCAACCAGCATCGAAGTTTTCGATGCCCGGAGCCGGTCCCACGAAACCGGTCACCAGATGGAGGTGAACGACAGCCAGTCTCATATGGTGGAATTGTGGCGATCTCATGTCCTGGCAATTGACGACACGGACGACGAGCCCCGCATTGACAGCATTCGGGAATCCAATATTCGGCCGCTGAACATACGCGCCATCATGTTTGTTTCGATCCGACGCGAAGGCCGATTTGTTGGCTCCATGATTTTTTCAAAATTTGCCCAACCCCATGTCTGGACCGCAGAGGAACAGGCCTTTGCCGGTGTCTATGCCGAGTTTGTGTCCCGCAATCTGGAAACCCAGGAACGCCGTCGTCTGGAATCAGCCTTCGAGGATTATGTGGTCTCGGCCTCCGACTGGCTTTGGGAATGGGATGCGGAACACCAATTTACATATCTTTCGGAGCGCTACTACGAGGTGAGCGGCGACGTCCCCGAAAATGTCATCGGCAAGTCACGCTCCGATATTGGGCGGGTCATCGATGATCCCCTGGCGGCGGCACTGTATGAACGGGCGATTAAAAACCATCAACCCTTTCGTGACATCGTGGCCAAGCGCAATATGCCGAGCGGCAAACGCCAGTGGATTCGCTCCTCCGCCGTATCGTTCCATGATGACCAGGGTCAATTCGCCGGCTATCGCGGGGTGTCAACCGACGTCACGGAAAGCGTTTTGATGGAACAGGCCATGCAGGCCGATGAATTACAGTTCCGCGACCTCATAGACGCAGCGCCCGTGCCTCTGACCATCATCATCGATGGTCAGTACGTCTACGGCAATACATTGGCTTATGAATTCTTCGGTGTTACCGAAGATGAATTCATCGGCATGCCCGCCAGATCCCTTTACGTGGATTAAATTGACCGCGCCGCCGCCGTGGCCGAGTTTGAAGAAAAAGGATATTTGCGAACTTTAAAGCTCGCCTGAAGCGCAAGAACGATATCGCGTTTTGGGCGTCGATCAGCGTCACGATGGTGAAGTATGGCGGCGTGGATGCAAGTTTCGCCGGCTTTTCCAACATCACGGAACGCAAGGAGGCGGAGCGAAAACTGATCGAGAATACGGCCATAATGCAAACCATACTGGATACCGTCCCCATAAGTTTGTCGCTGCGGGACTTGGAGGGCAGAATTCAGTTCTTCAACAAACATGGCGCCGCCTACTACGAAAAATCGCCCAGTGATTTTATGGGAAAGACCATGGAACAAGTGGTCGGTCCAGCCACGGGGACAAAATTCGAGCCATTGATCCAGCAGGTTATCGACACCCAGGAGGCCATCGTCGACCTGGAGTATCAGCCGGTGCGGCTGTCCGGCATTACAATGAATTTAAACCTGGTACCGGTAATCGACAACAACAGCGAGATTGTCGGCCTACTGGCTTCATCCGCCGACATCACCGCACGCAAGGCAGCCGATGACCAACTGCGCCTTAGCGAGGTTAAATTCCGCAATCTTGTGGAAAATTCAATCCAGGGGATTTGCATCAATGTGAATGACCGCTTCGTCTTCGCCAATTAGGCCATGGCGGATATATTTGGTTACGATACGCCGGACGACATCCTGAATCTTTCAAAGGCCGTGGACTTGATCGCGCCGTCCGACGCCGACCGGTTGTTGAATTACGGCCATCAACGGCTTGACGACCACGGCGGCCCGAACCGGTATCGCGCCCAAGGCGTACGCCGGGACGGCGGCGCCGTGTGGCTGGAAGTCATGGCCGATGCTGTTGATTGGGATGGCAATGACGGGATATTAGCCACGATCATCGACATCACGGCGGAAGTCCATGCCGAGGCGGGCCGGGGGCATTTGGCGGATGCCTTGAACCATTTTCCCGAGCCCGTGGTGCTGTTCGACAATGAAGACAGGCTTATCTTTCGCAACGACGCCTATCTCAGAGATCTGCAATTGGTCTCGGACTACGATCCAATGGGACAAACCTTCGAGGCGGTCATGCGCCGACGTGCGGACGACGGCTATTTTCCCGAGGCCAAGGGGCGCACGGAGGAATGGCTGCGCGAGCGCCTGGCTCAACATCGCGAAAAATCTGGGCCCGTTCGTGTCCGGCGCATGAGGGAGCGCGAGATCTGGCTGGATCTCTATGATGTAGCCACGCCCAACGGCGGCTCGCTGATGCTGTTTGTCGATGTCACCGAATTGCAGCAACAGGAAGACCAGCTGCGCCAAGCCCAAAAGATGGAGACCATTGGCCAGCTAACGGGCGGTATTGCCCATGACTTCAATAACATTCTGGCCATAATCAAAGGCAATCTCGACCTGATGGAAGCTCAGGTCGAAGACGACAGCCCCTTGATCGAAATTCTTAGTCCGGCTTTGCGGGCAACGGACCGGGGCGCCGAACTGACCCATCGACTATTGGCTTTCGCCCGTCAACAGCCGTTGAATATCAGTCCTGTCTATGTTCCCGACCTTTTGCATAGCATGGACGGTATGCTGCGCAGCAGTCTTGGCGAGACCATCGACGTCCAATTCGACTGCCAGGAAGACCTTTGGCCGTGCAAAATTGATACCGCCCAGTTAGAGCAGGCAATCCTGAATTTGGCTCTGAATGCCCGGGACGCCATGACCGGCGGCGGCCAATTGACCATCTCGGCCTGCAACGAACAAGTCAACAAGGGCCGCGCCGACCCCGAAGGCGACCTGGTGCCCGGTGCTTATGTTTTGCTGACGGTCACCGATACGGGGGCCGGCATGACGCCGACAATATCAGAAAGGGTCTTTGATCCCTTTTTCACCACCAAGGAAGTGGGGCAGGGGACCGGTCTGGGTTTGAGCATGGTATTCGGCCTGGTGAAACAGTCGGGAGGTCATATTTCAGTTGAAAGTGAACCTGGCGCCGGCGCCACCTTCCGGATTTATTTGCCCCGCGCGGCCGAGCATGACGGACAGAGGGAAAAAATTGATGGCCCGGTAGCCGCGAAAGCCAACCCGGGAGAAACGGTTTTGGTGGTCGAGGATGACGACGATCTGCGGAGCATGGCGGTCCAGTTGCTGACCAATCTGGGCTATCGGGTCATTGATGCCGGCAACGGCGCGGCGGCCCAAATCGAATGGGCCTCCGATCAGCGCATAGATGTTCTGCTGGCCAACGTCGTTTTGCCGGGTGGTGCCACGGGTCCGGATATAGCCCTTGCGGCACGTGCCGCACGCCCCGAATTGAAGGTGCTGTTCATGTCGGGCTATACCGACGATGCCCTTGAACGCCACGACTGGCCCGACGACGAAATCGACATCATGAAAAAGCCATTTAGGCTGAACGAGTTGGCCCAACGCCTACGGGAAACTTTGGATAGTTAAAGTCAACCATTCCCACAAATGGCCTATATGGCCTGTCCACGGATCAGTTTCGGGAGATCCCCCGACAAGGCTGCTGCCTGCCGCTCGAAATAGCGCTTCGCCGGCCCGATCCTGTTGACCAGGCCAAGACCAAGTACACGGGCCAGACGCAGCGGCGTCAAATCGTTGGAGAACAGCCGCACCAGGCCATCAGTCATCAGCAGCATCTTCAAGGCATCGAAACGGCGCCATTGCTGATAGCGCCGCAAACCTTCGCCGCCGCCCAGATCAAGTCCCAGGCGGGCCGTGTCCGCCAAAACCTCCGCCAAGGCGGCAACATCGCGCAATCCCAGGTTCAGCCCCTGTCCGGCAACCGGATGCATGCCGTGGGCCGCATCGCCGATCAGCGCCAGGCGGTTGTCGATATAACGCTCGGCGTACTGCAGGCCCAGGGGATAGTTCCACCGGGGCGCATCGCAGGTAATGGCGCCCCAATGGGGACCGGCCCGATCCATGATCTCGGCATTGAAAGCCCCTTCGTCCAAGGCCAGCAGGCGGGGGACATCCGCCCTGCGTTCGGTCCAGATCAAGGCCGAGCGGTTGCCCTGCATGGGCAGCAAGGCAAACGGCCCCGCCGGCAAAAACAATTCCGAGGCGATGCCGCCGTGCCCGCCTTCATGGCGAACCGTGGTGACGATGGCGGTCTGATCATACTGCCAACTTAAACACCGGATGCCCGCGGCTTCGCGCAATGGTGAATTCCGGCCCTCGGCCCCAACCACAAGCGGCGCCCGGATGGTGCGGCCGTCGGCCAAATGGGCGCGGACGCCATGGCTGCCGCGCTCCATCTCGACAACCTCCGCCGGGGCGATCAGCGCCACATGATCCGTTTGCGCCAAGGCCCGGTGCAGGGCCAGCCGGATAAAGCGGTTCTCCATGGTAAAACCGAACGGCCGGTCGCCGACCTCGCGATGGTCAAAGTGCAGATATAGCGGCGCGCCATTGTCGGCAACGCGGATCTCGCCGATCAGTTCCGCATGTTCCACCATGTGATCCCAGACGCCGATCTGCCCATACATGGCGGCGGAACCAAACGAGAGGGTGGCGACCCGGCCATCATAGTCCTGGGCCGTCAGAGCCGCCGTCGCCTGCCGCTCCACCACCACGGAACGAAGGCCGGCGCTGGCCAGGGCGAGAGCCTGGGTCAAACCGATCATGCCGCCGCCGACGATCAATACATCCGTGTTGATATGCTTCATGGCCGCACTGTCGCCCCGCCACAAACCGTTGTCCAGCATCCATTGAAGGGATATTCTGTCGCCATGACAGACATACCATGGCACGAGATGACGGCCCTGGCACTGGGCGCCGCCATCGCAGACAAATCGATCGATCCCGTCGATCTTACGGAACATTTTCTGGGCCGCATGGCGCAAGAGGACCCCGACCACCGGGTCTATCTACGCGCCACCGCGGAACGTGCCCGGGCGGAGGCGGAGGCGGCGTCCGCCAGGGCCATGGCCGGCCTGCGTCAAAGCCCCCTGGACGGCGTGCCGATGTCGTGGAAAGACCTCACGGACACCGCCGGCACCAAGACCACCTTTGGCTCGGCCCTGTTGAGTGAACGGGTACCCGACCGGGACGCCTTGCTGCTGCGCCGGGCCACGCTGGCGGGGATGATCTGTCTGGGCAAGACCACCCTGTCGGAATTCGCCTATTCCGGCCTGGGTATCAATCCGGTCATGGGCACGCCCGCCAATGGCGCCGATGGGGCGGTCGAACGGGTGCCGGGGGGATCATCCTCGGGCGCGGCGGTGTCGGTTACCAATGGTCTGGCACCGGCCGGCATCGGCAGCGATACGGGCGGTTCGGTACGCATCCCCGCCGCCCTGAACGGCATCGTCGGGTTGAAGACAACCATCGGCCGTCTGCCCCTGGACGGCATCCTGGCGCTGTCACCGACCTTTGACACCATCGGCCCGCTGACCAGGGATATTGCCGACGCCAATGCCATCTTTGCCATTCTAGACGGGTCCCGGCCCCATGATCTGGCCGGCGCCAGCCTGAAGGGTGTCCGTCTGTTGAAGCCCACGGACATCATGTTTGACGAATTGGACTATACGGTCACGGCCGCCATATCCCGTGCCCTGGATCGTTTGAGCGACGCCGGCGCCGAGATCAGGGAGGCGCCGGTGCCGGAATTCGCCGAGGCATTTGAACTTGTGGGCAAGCACGGCAACATCATCTCGGCCGAGGCCTATGCCTTGTGGCATGACCTGGTTGAAGCCCGGGGGGAGGAGATGTACTGGGGCGTCCGCTCCCGCTTCGAATTGGCCAAGAACCTCACCGCCGTCGATGCGGAGTCCGCCCATATCGGCCTCAAGGCCATAGCCGGCCGTTATCGGGCGCGGACAGCCGGTTTCGCCGCCGTGATCCATCCCACCTGCCCCCGCATCGCCCCACCAATCGCCGATCTGCAAGACGATCCGGCAGCTTATGACGACGCCAACCTGGCCATGACCCGCAATACCCGTTTGGGCAACATCATGGAAACCTGCGGCGTCACCCTGCCCTGCCAGGGGCCGGGGCAATTACCGGTCGGGCTGTCCTTGATGGCGGCGGGGGGACGCGAAGGCATGGTGCTGCGTCTGGGCAAGGCGGCGGAGGAAATTTTGGGATCAAACGACCAATGACAGTGACATTGATTACGGGTACCAATTCGGGCATCGGTCTGGCAACGGCGATCCGACTGGCCGGCGCCGGCCATCAAGTCTATGCCGGGGTTCGCAATCCCGACAGCGCGCAAAAACTGGCGGTCGCCATTGCCCAAAGCGAGGGGCGGATATCCATGCTAGAACTCGACGTGACCAACGAGGCAACCATTGGTGACGCCGTGGCGCAGGTGTTGTCAATCGAAGGGCACATCGACGTCCTGATCAACAATGCCGGCATATAGCGGGGCACCTCGGTCGAGGAAACGCCCCTATCGGCGGTCAGGGAACTATTCGAGACGAATTTCTTCGGCACCGTGAGACTGACCCAGGAGCTGATCCCGGGCATGCGCGAGCGCAAAAGCGGCACAATTGTAAATATGTCGTCAATCGACGGGCGGCTTGCGACACCAAACAACGCCTTCTATGCCGCCTCGAAATTCGCCGTGGAGGCATTCTCGGAATCCCTGGCCGCTCAATTGTTGCCATTCAACATCCGGGTCGCCGTCATCCAACCCGGCTTCATCGCCACGCCCATTTTCGAGAACACAGCCAAGGCGGAGGAGGCCCATGATCCGAACTCCCCCTATTTCGTTCATACCCGGCGGCTCATGAAACTTTTTGCCGCCCAATTGGGCAATGACACGCCCACCACGGCCGATGACGCGGCCCGGGTCATTGAACACGCCATTTCGACGGAGACACCAAAATTTCGCTATCTGCTGGGCCAGGATGCCGAATTGTTGGCGCCGGCGCGGCAACGTCTCACGGACGAGGAATGGATTGAATTCGAAGCCATAGAAGATGACGAGCTGTTCTACGAGGCATCGGCAAAATGGCTGGGCGTGGATTTATATCGGCCTTGACCATCCCCTCTTGACGGCCCCCTCACGCCGGCGCGAAGACGTCGTCGGCCATCTCGCCTTGCGGTTCCGGCATCGCCATGGGGCTCTTGAAGGCGGCATCCCGCTGCAGGACCGGCATCACGTCCGCTGCGAACATCCGCATGTTCAATTCCCCCTGCTCGTGGGGCATGCCACCGTAGGAAAAATCGCAGACCATGTGATCCGTGCCTGTCAGCCGCTGCAACTCGGCCATTTGCTGGATGCAATCATCCGGCGTGCCGACGATTTGGATGGAGACATAAAATTCGGTCATTTTCTTGCGGACGGCCGGGTCTTTCATCTTGGAATAGGTCTTGGCCATCTTGCCGTAGCTCTCGTAGCCCTTGACGTTGGCCAGATGGCCGTCGGAGAACTTGTAGTGGTCGTCGATGGAATCCCATTTGGCGCCCAGATACCGCTCGCCCCGCTCAATGGCTTCATCCCGGCTTGCCGCGACCGAGACATTGGTCAGGATCAAAGGCGGCTTCGGCGCATGGCCCACGGACATGGCGATCTCGCGGAATCTCTCGATATCCTTGGCCGCCTTGACCCATTCGTTCTGCATGATCACCATCATGCCGAAGCCGAGCTTGGCCATGATCTCGGCCGATTCCGGACTGACCGAGGAGGCGTAGAAGCGCCGTTCCGGGCTGGACATGGGGCGGGGCCGGATGGACATTTCAGGGATCTGATAATATTCGCCGTCCCACTCAAAGACCTCGTCGCGCAGGGCCTTGGTGATCAGTTGCGCGGCCTCGGCAAAGCGCGGGCGCGCCTCCTCCATGGGAATGCGAAAGCCGGCATATTCCGCCGACGCCGCGCCCCGGCCGAAACCGAACATACAGCGCCCGCCGCACAACAGATCAAGGTAGGCGATCTGTTCCGCCACCCGGATCGGGTCCTGCCAGGGCAGGACGATCACGCAGGTGCCCAAGGTAATGCGTTTGGTGCGTCCGGCGTAATAGGTCAGCAGTTGCAGGGGTGAGGGCGACATGGAATAACCGGTAAAATGATGCTCCAGACCGAACAGGCTGTCAAAGCCAAGGGGTTCGGCCAGATCACCCAGGGCCAAATGCTCCGCCAGCACGGCCGCATCCGATCTGCCCGCCTCCGCCAGCACGGAGATGTCGGTACCAATTTTCATTTCGTTTCCACCTATCGGTTTTTTGTCAGTCGTTAGAGTTTCAACATTTGCTGAATCGCCAAGCCACCCGCTCCCCCGTCCCAACAATCCACAGGGTACCATTAATGGGTGGTTGGGACGGGGGAGCGGGTGGTTCAGACTGCATTGAAAATGCCCTAACTTTGCTCTGCCGGGCCCTTCAACTCGACCGTATTGCCGTCTGGGTCCTGAATATAAAGCGACGGCCCCTCGCCTTCGGCGCCGTAACGCTGGGCAATTTCGCTCGGATCCAGCCCGTGACCGCCTAACTGAGCCATTAGTTCCGGGCCATCGAAGGTTTCCAGGCGCAGGCAAAAATGATCCATGTTCGGCCCTTCGGCGATGGGCGGACCGCCGCCCTTTTTGCCCAGTTCGCCACTCAAGGTGACCAGATCGATCTGCGCCGCTCCGGCGCGCAGATGATACAAACCCAAGTCATCTCGCCGCCGGTCAAGCACACAACCCAGGATATCGCGGTAAAAAGCCAGCGAACGGTCCAGGTCCGTAATCCGCAAGACCACATGGTCCAATCCCAAAGGCACTATTTTCATGATCGCCTCCCAATACAGCCAAGAGTATCTTAACAAATTCCCCCTATAAGAATTCACGCGAAATGTTACGCGAGGACTCTTGGCGATGCAATTGATAGACGATTTTCGCAGGTGGGAATGCCGCCGGTTCGCCGATGCATAGCAGGGCTGGCGGTGTGGGAATCTCGTCCCCCACCGCGGCGATGTACATATTGAAGACATTGCCGGTCTATTGCATTTGGTATCGGTGATCGAAATCGTTTCGCCAGACGAAGCCAACTTCCGTCTTGCCGGCACGGCGCTGTGCCAGGCCATGGGTATCGAGCTAACGAGCCTTAACTATTTTGATTTCACCACGCCGGAAGAACGAGAGGCCCGCGCCGTCCGAACCTGCAAACTGGTTGATCATCCCTGCGGCTCTCATTTTCTGTTTCCCATTCTGTACCGCACCGGGCGCACGGTACCCACGGAAATTTTGACGTTTCCCGTCTGGCCGGATAACCCCGACGCACCGCGCCAGTTATTCGCAATTTCCATGCCCATGGAGGACGTGCGCCTGGAGGGTCCCACGGAAGAGTCCGACCAGTTACCCTTGCCCGAGGGCTTCCAATTCATTGATATCGGTGCCGGCGTGCCTGATCCGGGCCTTGGTCTGGACGATCGCCAGCCGGCCGAACTTTCCCAGCGACGGACCGCTTGCTGAACAAGACCTAATTCGAGGCAGTTTTCTGTTCTCCGCCAATTGACAACTCGCCTCGTGCAGGATTCGCGCCGCGCCGAAGCGGGGATAGCGGTGAACCGTTCATTAACACTGTTATCCTAATGTATTAACGGCACATGGGTTTGGAACCACCAAGAATGCGGCAACTGGACGATATATATTGCGAAGCCTGTCACAACTTCGCCCTGGCCTGGCAAAACTGGCGCGGCAGCGCCATTGCGCCCCATCGCGCCTCTGTGCGGATTGACGATATTCAAAGAGAACTGCCCTATGTCTCCGTCGTGGAGGTCATTTCCGAGGATATGTGCAAATTCCGCATTGCCGGCACCGCCCTATGCGAGGCCGTTGGGATAGAGCTGACCGGGAAAAATTATTACGATTTCACAACGCCGGAAGCACGCCAATTACGGGTGGTGCGAACGAAACAAATAGCCGGCCTGCCTTGCGGCTGCCACTTTGTCTTTCCCATCCTCTACCGCTCGGGCGAGATCATCCCGACCGAGGTACTGTCGCTGCCCGTGTTACCCGATAACCCCGACGCGGCGCCGCAGATATTCACCATTGCCATGCCCATGAAGCAGACACATCTCATGGACCCGCACGACACCCCCCTGAAAATGCCCGAGGCCGAGGGCTTCCATTTCATCGACGTCGGCGCCGGCGTCCCCGATGACCACCTCAAGCTCTTCGAACGCCCCGCCGCAACACTTCTGCCCTGCGCGGAAATGCCCTAGGAAGACTTATCCGCGCTTTTTCCGGAACTTGGTCGCCCGCGTCCCGGCACGCCCGCCCGATGAACGGCCCTTGGGGCCACGTGCCGCATCCAGCATTTCGGGGGTGATTTCCGTGGCCACGGGTTTTGCCGTGTAACCTTCGCCGCGTTTGCGCCGCGCCGCCTTGATGCCGGAGGCGGCGCCATCCTTTGAGCGGCCACCGCCGCCGTTTGAACCGGGGTCGAACGTCTTGCCGCCCTCGCCGGTCAGGCCCTCCAGCTCCATCTGTTCCAGGCGGCGCAACTCGTCGCGCAGGCGCGCGGCTTCCTCGAATTCCAAGTCGGCGGCGGCGGCGCGCATGCGTTTTTCCAGATCTTCCAGATAGCTCTTCAGATTGTGGCCGATCAGATTATGATGTTCGTCATCGCCAGTAGGCACGGTAACGTGGTCGCCCTCGTAGACCGAGGCCAGGATATCGTTGATGTTTTTCTTAATGGATTCCGGCGTGATGCCATGGGCCTCGTTATAAGCCATCTGTTTCTCGCGCCGCCGGTCGGTCTCGCCCAGGGCCTGTTTCAGACTTTCGGTCATTTTGTCGGCATACAGGATGACCCGCCCGTCCACGTTGCGGGCGGCCCGGCCGATGGTCTGAACCAACGACGTGGTGGAGCGTAAAAAGCCCTCCTTGTCCGCATCCAGTATGGCCACCAGGACGCATTCGGGGATATCCAGACCCTCGCGCAGCAAATTGATGCCGACCAGAATATCAAATACGCCCAGGCGCAGGTCGCGGATAATTTCGATCCGTTCCAGGGTATCAATATCGGAATGCATATAGCGCACCTTCAGGCCCGACTCGTGCATATATTCGGTCAGATCCTCGGCCATGCGCTTGGTCAGCGTGGTGACCAGAATGCGGCCCTGACGGGAGGTAACTTCCCGGCACTCGGCGATCAGATCGTCCACCTGGTGTTCCACGGGGCGGATGATGCAGGTGGGATCGATCAGCCCCGTGGGACGGATCACCTGTTCGACGAAGACGCCGTCGGTACGCGCCATCTCCCACTTGCCGGGCGTGGCGGAGACAAAGACGCTTTGCGGCCGCATCACCTCCCATTCGCAAAACTTCAAGGGCCGGTTGTCGACACAGGACGGCAGCCGGAAGCCGAATTCCGACAGGGTCCACTTACGCCGAAAATCGCCCCGGAACATGCCGCCCAGTTGGGGCACGGTGACATGGCTTTCATCCAGAATGACCAGGGCGTCCTCGGGCAGGTATTCGAACAGGGTGGGCGGCGGCTCGCCCGGATTGCGGCCCGTCAGGTAGCGGGAGTAGTTCTCGATGCCGGGACAGAAACCGGCGGCGTCCATCATTTCCAAATCCAGGCTGATGCGCTGTTCCAGACGCTCGGCCTCCAGCAGCATGCCGGTCTGGCGCAGGAATTCCAGGCGCTCGATCAACTCCGCCTTGATGCCCTTCATAGCCTGCTGCAAAGTCGGCCGCGGCGTGACGTAATGGCTGTTGGGGTAGATGCGGGTTTTTTTCAGGCTGTCGCTACGCTGTCCGGTCAGGGGGTCGAACTCGACAATCTCCTCCAACTCGTCGCCGAACAGGGAGAAGCGCCAGGCCCGGTCCTCAAGATGTGCCGGCCACAGCTCCACCACATCGCCGCGCACCCGGAAGGTGCCCCGGCCGAAGAAATTGTCGTTGCGGCGGTACTGCAGATCCACCAGGCCCTTGAGCAGGGCGTTGCGGTCCACCTCCGCCCCCACCTTCAAATCCAGGGTCATCCTGGAATAGGTTTCGACCGAGCCGATGCCGTAGATGCAGGACACCGAGGCGACGATGATCACGTCGTCCCGCTCCAGCAACGAGCGGGTCGCGGAATGGCGCATGCGGTCGATCTGCTGGTTGATGTGCGCCTCTTTCTCGATATAGGTATCGGTGCGGGGCACGTAGGCTTCCGGTTGATAGTAATCATAGTAAGAAACGAAATATTCCACCGCGTTGTTGGGGAAAAAGCCCTTCATCTCGCCATATAGCTGGGCCGCCAGCGTCTTATTCGGGGCCAGCACCAGGGCCGGTTTCTGGGTCCGTTGAATGACCTGGGCAATGGTGTAGGTCTTGCCAGAGCCGGTAACCCCCAACAGTACCTGGTCGCGCTCTCCCGCCATCACGCCGGCGGTCAGTTCCGCAATGGCTTCCGGCTGGTCGCCGGCCGGTTCGTACTCGGACACCAGCTCAAAGGCCCGCCCGCCCTCGCCCTTTTCGGGCCGGGCGATGGGCGCCGGCACCCAGGTCGCCTGTTCCGCCTCCGCCAGGGACTGTTCGAAACTGCCCCGGATCTGTTTCATCGATGTATGTGCCATGGCGCCAGTATAACCGATTGAGAAGGCGGTCTATCGCATTTGTGTGCGAAGCGCTAAATTGCACCCATCATGCAGACACTTTTGGACCACGACATCACACCACCCCTGGCCTGGACCGGATCGGATTTACCCGATGATGCCGGCCTGGTCGCGCTGGACGCCGCCTGCCAAGACGAGTTGATTGACCTGGCGGCGCTGCTGGCGGCCAATCCATTGCCGGTCCTGGCCCTGCGCTCGGACGATTTCGCGCTGCCCGGGTGCCGGGCCCTCATGGCGCGGGTCGCTGGGCAATTGGAGCAGGGGCCCGGGTTCGCCATTATCGATGGATTTCCCCTGGCCCGGTTGCAGGCGGACGCCGCCGTCGCGCTGTATTGGCTGCTGGCATCATTGCTGGCCCGTCCGGTGGCGCAAAGCTGGGACGGCAAGATGCTCTATGACGTGCGCGATACGGGCAAACAGCCTGGCAACGGCGTCCGCCCGGACATTACCCGCGCGGGCCAAAATCTGCATACCGACAACAGCTATAACCTCTGCCCGCCGGACTATGTGGCGCTGTTTTGCAAACAGACCTCGATGCAGGGCGGCGTGAGCCAGTTGGTCAGTTTTCATGCCGTGCATAACCGCCTGCGGGCCGAATGCCCTGACCTGTTGGCCCGATTATACGAGAATTTCGTTTTTGACCGGCAGCGGGAACACGGCCCCGATGACGAAATGGTGGTGCACCATCCGCTGTTCGCCTGGGACGGCGGCAAGCTGTTGGGCCGGCTGTCGAAACGCATGGTGATCCAGGGCTATGAATTGGCCGGCCGGGAGATGGACGCCACCGCCGCCGCAGCTCTGGCCGCGTTGGAGGCGGCCCTGACCGCGCCCGGGATGATGAAGGAGTTTCATTTTCAGCCGGGCCAGATTCAGATCGTCAACAACAAAACAATCGGGCACGCCCGCACCGGTTTCACCGACTGGCCCGAGCCGGACCGTAAACGCCATCTGATCCGCCTATGGCTGCGCCACGGGGGCCGGGCATTTTATAACGGTTGACGGCTTTTCATGATAGCGCCGGCCATACCTGTTGCATGAAACGGGCCATAGCATCGGTGTTTTCGGCCATGTCCGCGCTGGAGATGCCAATGGCTATTTCATCGGCGCCGGCCTGTCCGTAGGCCCGCAACGTTTCGGCCATGTCTTCGGCCGTACCCGTCAGCGCGGTGCGGTCCCGGACCGGGGCGCTGGGGGCCTCGTCTGAAAAGCGCAGGGGCAGGGCAATGGAGAAATGCAGCCCGGCTGGATCCCGGCCCGCCGCCGCCACCCGTTGCAGAATATCCGCCCGCCCCTCGGCGAACTGACGGGGGGAGAGGCGCAAAGTATGCCAACCGTTGCCGATCCTTGCGACGCGCCCGCGGGCGGCCGGGGACGAACCGCCGATAAGGATCGGCGGATGGGGTTTCTGCCTTGGCTTGGGCGAAAACCGCAGCGCGGAAAATTGGTAAAACTCACCGGAAAATTCCGGGATATCCTGGGTCCAAAGCGCCACCAGCGCATCCAGGATCTCGTCCGTGCGCCGGCCCCGGGTGGCGAAATCCACACCGAGGTTTTCGAACTCATCCCGTGTCACCGCAACGCCCACGCCCAGATCCACCCGCCCGCCCGAAAGCTGATCCAGGGTCGCCACCATCTTGCCCAAACGGGCGGGATCATGCCACGGCAGCACCAGGACCGAAGTGCCCAGCCGCACTGTCTTGGTGGCACAGGCAATGGCGGTCAGGATCGTTAAGGCATCGTGATAGGGCCGATCGCCCAGGCGCTCCGCCACATAGGTGGAATGAAACAGATGCTCGCGAACCCAAACACTGTTGAACCCCAACCCCTCGGCCGTGACGGCGAGGCTAACCAGGTCGTTGGGGTCCTCCACGCCCTGATTGTTGGGAATGCCGAAGCCGATTTTCATATCACCCATACCACACCCTCAGGCGAGACCGAGAAAAACCAAAATTGCCTGGTTCAACCTATTCATATCAGCGTTTTCCAGGCGGCCAATTCTGGTTCCGATTTGATCTTTGGAAACGGTCGACAGCTTATCAACCATGAGCCATGAAGCAAAACGCAGGCCATTATCTTCGCGAGGCGCGACGGGAATACGAAAAATCGGCGCATCAATTTCATGGGCCGTAAAGGCACAAATTGCAATAGATGACGTCACATCGAAGCGGCCATCTTGAATGATCACCGCGGGGCGCGGCTTGCCGGAATATCCGCTTCCCGAAACGGTCCA
>JAYGEA010000251.1:0-9456 GCA_046582635.1 Alphaproteobacteria bacterium | reverse complement strand
CCTTGGGCGCGGTAAGTGTGCCGCCGATCGTCGAATATCCTCTTTCAGAGGCCGCCGCCGCCCACCGGGTCAGCGAGGCGCGGCATCTGCACGGCAAACTGGTTTTCAAGATCCGCTGAACAAATCCGCTAACGCAAAACGCCGGCGAGACGCTCCATCGCCACCCGGATCGTTTCGGGCTGCAGGTCGGCGTAGCCCAGCAGCAGATATCGATCCCAGTCGGAGAGGAAATCCGACCCGGTGATGGTTTCCAGCCGCATCGGGCATATGCGCCGGCAGACGCCAGATCAGATGGGTACCGGAAGCGGTGCCCAGAAGGTCGCAGGTGCCGAGGAGCCTCTGAAACGATCTATATAGGTCTTTATCACAGCAACTTGGTATATGATGGGGCAAACCCATATGAGAGGTTATCGAGCATGAAGGATTTAGGTTTCGGCATATTTCTGGCGCCGTTTCACACCGTGGACGAGGATCCAACGGCGGCGCTGGACCGGGATATGGCGCTGGTGGAGCATCTGGATCACCTGGGCTATGACGAGGCCTGGATTGGCGAGCATCATTCGGGCGGTTACGAGATTATTGCCGGGCCGGATCTGTTCATCGCCGCCCTGGCCGAGCGGACCAAGCATATTCGCCTGGGCACGGGTGTCAGCTCGTTGCCCTATCACCACCCCTTCACCAATGCCGGGCGCATGGTGCAATTGGATCATATGACCAAGGGCCGCGCCATGTTCGGGGTGGGCCCAGGTGCCCTGGTCGGCGATGCCTTCCGCATGGGCATCGATCCGGGTGACCAGCGGCGCATGATGAACGAAGCCCTGGATGCCATCGTCGCCCTGCTGGATGGCGAGAGGGTGACCATGAAGACCGATTGGTTCGAGTTGCGCGATGCGCAGCTGCAACTGCCTTGTTATAGCCGGCCGCGCATGGAAATGGCGGTGGCCTGCGCCCGCTCGCCCTCGGGCGCCTTGGCCTCGGGCCGGCATGGGCTGGGCATGCTGTCCATCGGCGGCACCTCGGACGAGGCCCTGGCGGCGCACGCCAATAATTGGCGCATGTGCGAAGAGGCCGCGGCCGAGGCGGGCAAAGTGGTCTCACGGGACAAATGGCGCGTTGTCACCCTGGCCCATGTGGCGCGCAGCAAGCAACAGGCGCGGGAGAACGTGAAGCACGGCCTGGAACCCTGGGCGCAGTATTTTCGCGATATCGCCACCTTTCCCATCGTGCCGCCGGAGATTGATGACGCTTATGAATTCCTGACGGAAAACAGCATGGCGGTGATCGGCGATCCGGACGATGCCATCCGCCATATTGAAAAACTGCTCAAGGGATCGGGCGGCTTCGGCACCTATCTGGAGCTGGCCCATAACTGGGCTGATTTCGACGCCACGTTGGAGCATTACGAACTGATGGCCCGCTACGTCATTCCCTATTTCAACAAAAAGAATGATCTGCGCCGGATTTCTTACGACTACAGCCATGAAAACCGCGAGGTCTTTGTAAGCCAGGCCCAGCGGGCGGTGGAAACGGAAATCGAACGGCAGGCCAAGAAGGAGGCCGCGCGGGCTAGTGGTGACGACTAAGTCGGGACCGAGGCAACGGGGTGGCTGCGCCTGCGACGCGGTGCGCTATGTTCTGAAGGCGGCGCCCATTATCGTCTATGCCTGCCATTGCACCGATTGCCAGCGCCTCACGGGCAGCGCCTTCATCGTCAGTGCCTGGATTGAAAAGACGCAAGTTGAGCTGTTATCGGGCGAGATGCGCCAATGCCGCCTGGCGACGGGAGAGCGGGGCAGTAATGCGCATTTCTGCAGCCAATGCGGCACCTCCATCTGGACGGAATATTCACCGGGCTTTTGGTTCGTGCGGGTAAACACCCTGGACAATCAAACGGCCTATCCGCCCCAGATGCATATCTGGACCCGGTCGATGCTGCCCTGGCTGCAAATATCCGATGCTGTGCCAAAATACGAAACCTACTATGATCGCGACAGGGATTGGCCGGCGGAAAGTCTGGCCCGGTACCATGCGGTTGTTTCTGGGGCGGTTGTTTCTGGGACGGTGGCGGAATGAGTGATCAGGTCACTTGGATGGAGGGAGGTTGCGGCTGCGGCGCGGTGCGCTATGCCTTGAAGGCCCCACCGATGATCGTGCACGCCTGTCATTGCACGGATTGTCAGAAGATCGCGGGCAGCGCCTTTGCCATCAATGCCTGGCTCGAACGCCGCGAGGTGGAACTGCTGTCGGGCGAGCCCGCGTCGTACAAGTTCGCGGACCAGATCCGCGACAACCGGGTGTTTTTCTGCGCCCAATGCGGCACGAATGTCTGGACCGAATATGTGGAGGGTTTCTACTTCGTCCGCGTGGGCACCCTGGATGATCCCACCTTATTGGTCCCCGACATGCACATCTGGACCCGCTCGAAACAGCCCTGGCTGCCCCTGCCCGATGGCGTGCGGGTGTTCGAGGAATACTATAACAAGGACAAGGAATGGCCGGCGGACAGCCTGGCCCGCCTTGCGGTGAACGCGGCATGACTGACATGAAAGACATTTGGCTTGATGACGGCCTGACCCAGGTTCCTTATGCGGTTTATGACGACCAGGACATCTACGCGCGGGAGCGGGAGCGTCTGTTTCAGGGCCCGACCTGGAATATCCTGGGCCTGGAATGCGAGGTGCCCGAACCCGGCGACTACAAAACCACCCATCTGGGCGACATCCCCGTGGTCCTGGTGCGGGGCAGGGACGGCGTACTGAAGGCCTTCGAAAACCGTTGCGCCCACCGTGGCGCCCTGCTGTGCCTGGAACGCTTTGGCAATGCCAAGGCCTTTACCTGCGTCTATCACGCCTGGTCCTACAACCATGATGGCGAGCTGATCGGCGTTGCCTTCCAAAACGGCATCCAGGGCGAGGGCGGCATGGGAGAGGGGTTCCGGCGGGAGGAGCATGGCCTCCGCCAGGTCAAAATCGCCGCCCTGGCGGGCCTGGTGTTCGGCAGCTTTGACGCTGCGGTGCCGCCATTGGAAGATTATCTTGGCCCCGACATCGTGGCGCGTATCCATCGCGTCCTGCCCCGGCCGCCCAAGATACTGGGCTATTTCACCCAGACCATGCGCAATAACTGGAAACTGTATGCCGAGAATGTGCGCGATCCCTACCATGCCTCCATCCTGCATTTGTTTTTCACCACCTTCCGGGTCAACCGGTTGAGCCAGAAGGGCGGCATCATCGTCTCGGAAAACGGCGGCCACCATGTCAGCTACTCCATGCTGGACCCGGCGACCGACGATGATCGTGATTACGACGGCGCCAAACTGCGTGCCGACAGTGAATTCGGCCTGAAGGAGCCCCGATTGTTGGACGGCCGGGATGAATTCAACGACGGCATCACCCTGCAAATCCTCTCGGTGTTTCCCAATCTGGTCCTGCAACAGGTGCGCAACAGCCTCGTTGTGCGCCAGATCGTGCCCCGGGGCGTGGACCGGGCGGATGTGATCTGGACCACCTATGGCTTCGACGATGATGATGAAGAGCTGATGGATCTGCGGCTGATGCAGTCAAATTTTGTCGGTCCGGCGGGTTATATCTCCATGGAGGACGGCGCCGTGGGCAACTTCATCCAGCGCGCCCTGCCAGGCACCAAGGGGGAGACATCCGTGGTCATGATGGGCGGCGAGGATGCGGCCAGCATGGTCAGCCGCGCCACGGAAACCTCGATCCGGGGGTTTTGGAAAGCCTATCGTAATCTGATGGATATTTGATGCCCGCCGACAGCAATTTGACCGACAACGATCTGATCGGAATAGTCTCGGGCCTGCTGGCCGACTATGCCCACTGCATCGACAGTGATGAGCTGGAACGCTGGCCCGCATTTTTCACCGAACGGGCCCGCTACCGCATCACCACCACGTTCAACCACGAGCGCGGCCTCCCCGTCGGCATTATTGATGCCAAGAACCGCAACATGCTGGAAGACCGGGTCGCCGCCCTGCGCAAGGCCAATATTTACGAGCCGCAACGCTATCGCCATATTATTTCCGTGGTCCGCATCACCGGGCGGGACGTCGATCAGGTGCAGGCGGAGGCCGGCTTCCTCGTCGTCCGCACCATGATCGACGGCCGCCAGGAATTGTTCGTCTCCGGCCGTTATCTGGATAGCATTGATCTGTCCGGCGAGCGGCCGGTCTTCACGGAAAAGCTGGTGGTGTTGGACAGCGACAAGATCGATACTTTGCTGGCGATACCCTTGTGAGGTGTTGAATTCATGCAACTGATCGAAAGCGGCATCACCAGCCGGGAGGTCCTGGACTGGCGGGGCCTGCACATATTTCACGGCTGGACCTCGTCCTGTTCGCAAAAGCTGCGCATCTTTCTCAATTTCAAGGGCATCGAGTGGCAGGGCCATGAATTAAACCTGGCGGCGGGCGAAAGCTATTCGGAATGGTTCCTCGGGCTTAATCCGCGCGGCCTGGTGCCCGTCCTGATCCTGGACGGCGCGGTGCATATAGAGAGCAATGATATCCTGGCTCTGCTGGAAGAGAGATTCCCCGAGCCTTGCCTGTTCCCGGCCGGTCACGCCGACGAGATCGCGAACCTGCTGCGGGCGGAGGATGACCTGCATCTTGATTTGCGGACCTTGAGTTTCCGCTTTGTCTTTTGCCGCACGGGCTCCCCCAAGACAGCGGAAATGCTGGCGCGCTATCGGGGCGGGGGCCGCACGGTAAATGGCGAAGCCGATGATCCGTCACGGACCCATGAGCTGGAATTTTACCGACGCCTGGCGGACCAGGGCATCACGGACAACGCCATCCACGTCTCCGCCGCAAAATTGCGCACGGCCTTTGATGAATTGGAACAACGCCTCGCAACCGGGTCCTACTATCTGGGCCAGAACCTGAGCATCCTGGACATTGCCTGGTTCGTCTATGCCAGCCGCCTAAATTTTGGCGGCTATCCCTTTGCCCGCCTGCACCCCCGCGTGCATGCCTGGCGCCAGGCCCTGGCCGAAGATCCACGCTTTGCCAAAGAGGTGGAATTGCCCGCCCCGGTGCGGGACAACCTTGAACGAAATCATCAGGCCTGGACGCAGGCCGGCACCATGTTTAGTGATATCACTGGCTTTTAAAACAAAACCAAAAAATACCGGAGGAGGGTACGTCATGGCCCCGAAAATCGTCTTTGTTACGCAGTTTCCCGCGGCGGCGGATTCCGCCCGGGACCTGGCCCCGAAAGGTTTTGAGCTGATCATCGCCGAGGCCCGCGGCGCTGAATACAACGCTGCCCTGGCGGATGCGGAATATCTGGTCGGCTTCGTGGACATGCTGGTGGACCCGCAATTGTACCAGGCCGGCCCCAACCTGCGTTTGATCCAGTTACTGTCAGCCGGTTATGACCGGGCGGATATTCCGGCGGCTCAACAGGCAGGCGTGCCCATTTCCAACAACGGCGGCGCCAATGCGGTGGCCGTGTCAGAACATGCCATCATGCTGATGCTGGCGGTCTCGCGGCAATTGGTCAGCCAGCATGCCAATGTGGCGGGCGGGCGCTGGCGCGGCAATGATGTGCCCAAGCTGTACGAATTGCGCAACAAGACCCTGGGCATCGTCGGCATGGGCACCATCGGCAAGAAAACCGCCCGCCTGGCCATGGCGTTCGGCATGAACGTCATCTACTACGATATCGCGCGCCTGACCGAGGCGCAGGAGGATGACCTGGGCGTCCGTTTCCGCCTGTTGCGGGAATTGCTGGGGCAGGCGGACCTGGTCAGCCTGCATGTGCCCCTGAACGAGCGCACCCACCACCTGATTGGGGCCGGCGAACTGGCCGAGATGAAGGCGGAGGCCTTTCTGATCAACACCGCGCGCGGCCCGGTGATCGACGAGGGGGCCCTGTACGATGCCCTGACGTCGGGCAACTTGGCCGCCGCCGGGCTGGATGTTTACGACCAGGAACCCCCCGATGCCGATAATCCCTTGCTGGCCCTGGACAATGTCGTCCTGACCGCCCACATGGCGGGGCCGACCCAGGAGAGCAACCAGGCCCGCGTGCGCAACGCCTTCGACAACGTACAGCGGGTCAACCGGGGCGAGGCGCCCTTGTGGGTTATTCCCGAACTGGCTGAATAACGCTTGCATATGGCTTTGTGGCCTAAATTTCGGTAAAATTGGCGGCGGACACCCATCGCGAGCGGGGAAAGTGCAAATGACCGATGACAAACAGGCGGTACCGAAGCAGGCCGTGATGCCCAGTGGTTTGAACCATTTGGTGCTGAATGTGAGCGACTTGGAAGAATCCCATGTTTTCTGGACCGAACTCATGGGCTTCAAACAGGTCGGTGAACTGCATAAGACGGGAGACCGCCCCGACCCGCCAAAAATGCGGTTTTACAGCGGCGAGCGGAACGGGCAGAGCCACCATCACGACATTGCCCTGATCGAAAACAAGGACCTGCCGCCGCCGCCTGAAAAATGGTCCATGTTCGGCACCCCGACGGCGCTCAATCATATTGCCATCACCCTGCCCGACCGGGAGGCCTGGCTGGCGCAACTGGCTTTTTTGCAAAGCAAGGGTGTCAAGTTCGGTCGCCGGGTGGATCACGGCATGACCCATAGCCTCTATATCTCCGATCCCAACGGCTATGGCGTGGAATTGCTCTACGACCTGCCCCGGGAAATCTGGGAAGGCGACATCGATGCCGCCCTCAACTATGTCCGCCCCCTGCCCAGCGAAGGTCCGGAGGCCTTGATCGACGAGACCGAAAACATCCCGGTGTTTGCCGCCAGCGGTGACAACTGAATATGGCGAAACGTCAAAGCGTCGATTTTCCAGGTTTCTCCCACGCCAATCCGATCCCCAATGCCTCGCGGATCGGCAATATCATGATGTCCAGCGTCATCAACGGGCGCGACCCCGAAACGGCTGAAATGCCCAACGACCTGGGCCGGCAAGTGGTCAATATCTTCGCCCATTTGCGCAGTGCCGTGACGGCGGCCGGCGGCAGTCCCGACGATTTTATGAGATTACATTCTGGGTCAAGGACCCCGCCACGGGCCGAGGGGCCCTGAATGATGAATGGCTGGCCATGTTTCCCGACGAAAACGCCCGTCCCGCGCGCCACACACAGGCTTTGATCGGCGACGGCCCGGCCCTGGTGACCTGCGAATTCACCGCCGTATTTCAAGAGTGATTTCAGTGATTGATAGATTTGGAGCAAGATCGAATGGCCTATGACACCATCGAAGTGACGCCCCTAAGCCCCGTTATCGGGGCCGAGATTTCCGGCGTCGACATCTCGAAGCCCTTGGGTAATCAAACCTTCCAGGAAGTTCATGATGCGTTGATGGAGCATCAGGTCATATTCTTCCGTGACCAGGAGATGACCCTGGACGAACACAAGGCGTTCGGCAAACTGTTTGGCGAGTTGCACATTCACCCCGCCGCCAGGGAGCCCCAGGGCCACAAGGAAATCATCACCATTCACGCCGATGAACGTTCCAAGGTGGTGGCCGGCATGCGCTGGCATTCCGATGTTTCCTGTGACGAAGAACCGCCCATGGGCTCTATCCTGCACCTGCATACCATTCCCGCCTCGGGCGGCGATACCATGTTCGCCTCCATGTATGCGGCCTATGATGCCCTCTCGGACCCGGTCAAGGACTTCATCGGCGGCCTGTCGGCCTGGCATGAATCCGCCCATGTGCATCGCGACCGCCTGGGCCACAAGGGTGCCATGCGGGATGGCGATGACAGCTATCCCGTCTCGCTGCATCCCGTGGTCCGCACCCATCCGGTAACCGGCCGCAAGGTGCTGTTCGTGAACGAAAATTTCACCACGCGCATCGACGGCCTGAATCCGAACGAGAGCGCGGCGCTGTTGAAGATGTTGTACGACCATATCGCCACGCCGGAATTCCACTGCCGTTTCGCCTGGCAGGAAAAATCCGTGGCCTTCTGGGACAACCGCTGTGCCCAGCACCGCGTGGTCTGGGACTATTTCCCCGCCGTCCGCCACGGCTACCGGGTCACGGTCGCGGGCGACAAGCCTTACTAGGGCATTTTGTGTGCTGCCGGGTGGCCCGGAAATTCAACAAATAAATAAACCGGCGGCCCAGTCTCAATAAAGCGGCGCCGGACAATCATATCTTGGAGGATATCGTTATGAGTGCGGGAGAACGTTTGCCTGGAACCCCGGTTCCCATGCACCGTTGGGAATCAACCGGCGGTGTGAAAATCGCCGGCGACACCTGGGGCGATCCCAACGGCCCCCTGGTGATGCTGCTGCATGGCGGCGGGCAGACGCGGCATGCCTGGAAGGGCGCGGGAGAGACGCTCGGCGCCTCCGGCTATCACGCCGTGGCCTTCGATGCCCGCGGTCACGGGGATAGCGATTGGGCCCATGAAGATGCCTATGGCCCGGATCACATGGTCGACGATCTGAACTGCGTTGCCCAGGCCCTGGGCGCCGAAAATCCCATATTGGTCGGCGCCTCCATGGGCGGCGGGGTCAGCCTGATGGCCATCGGCATGGACAAGGTGGCCGCCAAGGCGCTGGTCCTGGTCGATATGGCGCCGAGGATCGAGCCCGAGGGCTCCCGCCGCATTCAGGAATTCATGAACCAGGCGCCGGACGGTTTCGACACCCTGGAGCAGGTCGCCGAGGCCATCGCCAACTACCAGCCCCACCGCCCCCGCCCGCGCAACCTGGACGGCCTGGCCAAGAACGTCCGCCTGGCCACGAACGGGAAATACCGCTGGCACTGGGACCCGGCCCGGCGCAAATCCCAAGGTGCCGGCAACCCCGCCTACCGCCAGCGCCGGCATGATTACGCCGATACCCTGACCCTGCCGACCCTGCTGGTGCGCGGCGGCCTGTCCGATGTGTTGAGCGAGGAAGGGGCGCAAAGCTTTCTCCGCCAATGCCCCCACGCCGAATACGTCGCCGTCGAAAACGCCGCCCACATGGTCGCCGGCGACCGCAACGACATTTTCGCCGGTTCGGTGATCGAGTTTTTGGGGCGTGTGGCGCCGGTTTAAGGCACCGCGTTATATGGAGACAAGCACAAGAAATAGCGGCGTCAGGACTGATTTTCGTTCTCTTAGGTTGCGGTCGACTGTCATTTCAAGACCTGACCCTGAGCTTCTTCAAATTGTCCGATCATGACAATGACAATGCCGATACCGAAAGCCACGCTATTCTGGGGGCAATCCTAACCACTCTCTCGCTTTATTCATTTCTTGAAATATTTGGGTTGGAATGTCCCCATCTCCCAAGTTGGAATGATACACACGAGCCAAACCAAAAATAACGCTTTTCTCTATGACAAATGCTCTGCGTTGGGTTCCAACATCGGAGTATTTTCGAGCAAAATTACCTATATCGTCTGAAGTTACGTTGGTGCTGGTCACGGCGCGAAGATCAGTCAATGTGGAAAAGGATAAGGGGCTGACCCAGATA
>JAYGEA010000250.1:0-6212 GCA_046582635.1 Alphaproteobacteria bacterium | reverse complement strand
GGGGTCATTGGTTTCCCGGCTCATGGCCATAAGCTTGGTCAGTTCGGCGCGCCCTTCGCCCAAGTGCCCCCAGGCCACCAGGTCCAGGCCATTGGCAAGTTGTGCTTTTGACGCCAGCCAGATGTCGCCATGACGGCGGGCCACCTCGACCACGCGGGCGCCGGCTTCCCGTTGTGCGTTATGACGCGCGTCTCCGGGTTGGCCCCAAAAACTGCGATGCCACATGATACCCATGTCAGCATAGGCCACGGCCAATTCGTCGCCGTCGGCATCGGCCAGTGCCCGGGCACGATCCAGGAACTCGCGTCCGATCTCCGCCTGGCAACCGAAAACGTGGGCATAGCCGGTTTCAAACAGAAACCGGGCCAATCGCCGGGTATCGCCCAGGGCTTCGACCCGTTCCAGGTAGGGTTCCACCAGGGCGATCAAGGCGCCAAAATCGAATTGTAAATACAGCGCGCGGGCGATCAGCAGCAAGATATCGGCCAGCACTGTATCATCGACGCAGCCTGGATTGGCTGCAATAATATCCAGCGCCTGCTGCAACTGGTTCTGCGCGTCCTCCAAGGTGTAAATGCGCAAACCGTTCTCGCCGGCGAGAGCCAGATAAGGAACCGCGCGGCCCGGTTCCGCGCTGCGGCTCCAATGGTAAGCCAGGGTTTCGGCGGCGTCATCGGGCTGGAAATTGTCTTGTGCTTCCAGCGCTTCGGCGATCTTGCGGTGCAGGGACTGCCGCCGCGCGCTCAACAGGCTGTCATAAATTGCAGCCCGGGTCAGGGCATGACGAAAACTGTACGCGCCCGTCGCCCCGTCCAGGCGGATCAAATCCTGTCGAACCAGAGTTTCCATATGTTGTGCCGTGTCGTCAATCTGACCGGCGGCACGCGCCAAATGCTCGGCGGTGAATTTGGCCCCCGTTGCGGCGGCGGTCTCCAATACCGCCCTCGGCCCACTTTCCAGACGGTCCACCCGATCCATGAGCAGGTTCTCGATCGCCACCGGCAGTGCCGCACCGCCTGTCCCCGCATCGAAGGTCAGATCACCGCTCTCGTTCTGCAAGGCGCCGGCGTTTTGCAAAAAGGCGATGATTTCTTCCGCGAAAAGCGGACTGCCGTCGGATTTTTCGGCAACAAAGCCGGCCAGTCCCGGCGGTAAAGCCTGCTGTTCCAGCCGGCTTTGCAACAATGCATCCGTGCCGCTGGCCGATAATCGCGTCAGGTGAATTTCCGAGGTTCCCGGTTGTCCATTCCAGGGCGTGGTATGACCTGTACGGGCTGTTGTGATGGTCAAAAGCGGCAGACCTTCATCACTCTCAACAATCCGTTTCAAAAGCGCCAAAGTGGCCCCATCGGCCCAGTGCAGATCTTCCACGATCAGAATTGTCGGTGAAATTTTGCAGCGTTCCCGCAACATGGCGAGGACCGCGTCCCGCGTGCGGATGCCCAAGGTCTCGCCGGCGATCTTGTCGAAATCCACGTCCTCCAACGGATAGCCCAACAAGTTCATCAGATAGGGAAGGTTTTCCGATCAGTCGAGATCCAGAAGCGCCAGTCCTTGATCAAAGCGGCGCTCCGCCTCCCCCGCCGTTGCATCCAGGTCAATCCGGAACGAGCGGCGGACAATTTCCATCAATGGCGCGAACGGCGTCTCCTTGGTGTCGGCCGCGCAATGGCCTTCCAGAAAAAACAGATGGTCCTCTTCAAGGTTGTCGCGAAATTCAAAGCTGAGGCGCGATTTGCCGATCCCGGCCTCGCCCAGGATACAGACCGTGCGTTGCGCACCGTTGGAGGTTTCCCGCCACAGACCCTTCAGGTAGTCCAGATCCCGCCCGCGCCCCACCAAGGGGGTCAGGCCCTGGCTTTTCGAGATATCAAAGCGGGTGACACCGTCCTTGATGCGGTCCAGGCGCCACAATTCCTGCGCCTCGGATTTACCCTTCAGCGCGCGGGCCCCGATGCAGGTGCTGTCGACGAAGCCCGCGACCAGGCCTTGGGTATCGGCGGTCGACAAGACTGTCCCGGCCTCCGCCGCCGTCTCGATGCGGGACGCGAGATTGACCGTGTCGCCCAGGGCCGTGATGCCCGATTTCCGGCCATCGCCCACTTCACCCACCACCAAGGGGCCGCTGTGTATGCCGACGCGAAATTTCGGCGCGGTGCCATGCTTGGCCTCGAATTCCGTGCCGAGTGCCGATAGTCTCTGCTGCCGGTCGAGCCCCGCACAACACGCCCGCAACGGCGCGCCCTCGATGGCGATGGGGGCGCCGAACAGGGCCATGATGCCGTCGCCGGTTATCTCCTGCACCGTGCCGCCATTGTCGTGAATGGCCTCGTTCAATTCCCGGTGCACCTGCTGCAGCAGCAGATAGGTCTGCTCCTCGCCCAAATTTTCGGCCAGGGCGGTTATACCCAACCATGTCCGCGAACAGCACCGTAACTTGCCACCGTTGTCCGGCAAATGCCTGTGCGGACGCTTCGCTCACCTGATCACCTGTCACGTTCAATTAGAATTCCGCATGCTAGCGCTTTGACGGCGGACCGCGCTAGGCCTATTGTCGGCGATCCAAACGAACATGACCATTGGGGAGATGCCTGAGATGGCGAAATATCATCTGATCAGTTCCGTTACTTGACCGTGGGTCCAGCGCGCCGTGATTCTTTTGCGTGCGAAAGACGTCGATTTCGAAGTCACCTACATTGACCTGTCCGATAAACCGGATTGGTTCCTGAAAATCTCGCCCCACGGCAAGGTGCCCGTGCTTTCGGTGGATGACGAACCGTTGTTCGAATCCAATGCCATTGCGGAATACCTCGACGACGTGGAGGCGCCGCCCAAGCACCCGGGGGATGCCTTCAAACGCGCCCGCAACCGTGCCTGGACGGATTTCGTGCCCGACTTCTCCAAGGGCATCAATATCTATTACACCAAGACGAAAGAGGCGATGGAGGAGAAGCTGGCCGCCGCGCCGGTGTTCCTGCAAAAGCTGGAAGATGCCATCGCCAGGGAACGGGGCAATGAGGGGCCTTATTTCAATGGGCCGGAATTGTGTCTGGTGGATGCGGCCTATGCGCCCTTCCTCCAACGCCTGTTGATGGTGGAGCAATTCACCCAGACCAACATGCTGCGGGAGTTCCCCCTGGTGCAGGCCTGGGCCGAGGCCCTGGTGGCGAACGACAGCGTCAAGGGTTCGGTGGCGGACAGTTTCAATGATATGTTCTACACCAACCTGAAAAATCGCGATTTCTACGTCGGCACCTTGCTCAGCGAAGACGTGGTCGCGGCGGAATAGTGCGCACCGGACGGTGTCACTGCGGCGGGGTCCGGTATGAAATTACCGGACCCGTCCGCCAGATCGTCGAATGCCATTGCGAAAGCTGCCGCCGCCTTACGGGCAGTGTCTGGCATGCCACCGGCGCTTACCAAAAAGACGTCACCATCACGGATAACGACGGCACCCTGAACTGGTACCGCTCCTCGGAGAAGGTGGAACGCGGTTTCTGCGGCAAATGCGGCTCCACCATGTTTTTTCGCCGGGACGGCGGGGACGCCATCGCCATCACCGCCGGCAGTCTGGATCAGCCCACGGGCCTGCACCTGATGATGCGCATTTTTACCGACGAGATGGCCGACTATGCTCCCGACAACAGCGGCGACGGCATCCCGCAATATTCCCAGTTCCCCGACATGCACCATTTCGCCATTCCGGAAGAATAACCGGGGGTCTCCACGGGGCATGAACAATGCAACCCCATCACGGGAATTCGACTACGTCATCGTCGGGGCCGGTTCCGCCGGTTGCGTGCTGGCCAATCGGTTGAGCGAGGATCCCGGCGTTACGGTGCTGTTGCTGGAATATGGCGGCAGTGATCGCGGCCCGATCATCGAGATGCCGGCGGCGCTGTCGATCCCAATGAATTCACCGCGCTACAACTGGGGCTTTGCCTCCGTGCCGGAACCCTGCATGGACGGCCGGGAGATCAATTGTCCGCGGGGCAAGGTGCTGGGCGGCTCCTCCTCCATCAACGGCATGGTTTATGTACGCGGCCATGCCGGCGATTTCGACCAATGGCGGGACCTGGGCGCGCGGGGCTGGGCCTACCGGGACTGTCTGCCCTATTTCCGCAAGGCCGAGACCTGCGCCCATGGCGGCGATCAATACCGTGGCGGCGGGGGGCCGGTGCACACTGGCAACGGAAACGGCATGGCGAACCCCCTTTATGGGGCCTTTATCGAGGCGGGCCGGCAGGCCGGGTACCCGGTAACGGCGGACTGCAACGGCCGCCAACAGGAAGGCTTCGGCCCCATGGACATGACGGTCAGGGGCGGTGTGCGATGCAGCACGGCCAATGCCTACCTGCGGCCCGCCCGCCGCCGGCCCAACCTTAGGGTGAAAACAGGCGCCCTGTGCCATCGGGTTGTGGTGGCGGGCCGGCGGGCTACCGCTGTTGAATATGACGTCAAGGGCGGACGGCGCCTGGCCGTTGCCACGCGCGAAGTCATCCTGTCGGCGGGGTCCATTGGTTCGCCGCATCTGTTGCAGTTGTCCGGCATCGGGCCGCAGGACGTTCTGACGCGGGCGGGGATTGCCCTGGTGCATGATTTGCCCGGCGTCGGCGCCAATTTACAAGATCATTTGGAAGTCTATTTTCAGTTCAGGAGCCTTCGCCCCATCACCCTGAACGGCCGGCTGGACCTGGTTAGCAAATTTCTTATTGGTGCGCGATGGTATCTGTTCAAGACCGGGCTGGGGGCCACCAATCATTTCGAATCCTGTGCCTTTATTCGCTCCCGCCCCGGCGTGAAGTGGCCGGATATTCAATATCATTTCCTGCCGGCTGCCATGCGTTACGACGGCCGCGCGGCCTTCGATGACCACGGTTTTCAAGTTCATGTGGGCCCCAATAGGCCGCACGCCCGCGGCTATGTCGCCGCTGTCTCGGCCAACGCCCGGGATAAACCCAGGATACAGTTTAACTACCTGGACAACGAGGCCGACCGCGAGGGCTTTCGCCAATGCATTCGCCTGACCCGGGAGATCATGGGCCAGCCGGCCTTTGACGCCTATCGCGGCGGCGAGATCCAGCCGGGCCCGGATGTTGCCAACGACGGGGAGATCGATGCCTGGGTGCGGGCCAACGCCGAAAGCGCCTATCACCCGTCCTGCACCTGCAAAATGGGTAGCGACGGCGACGCCATGGCCGTGCTCGACCCCGAATGCCGGGTGCGGGGGATCGATGGATTGCGGGTGGTGGATGCCTCCATCTTTCCCGCCATCACCAACGGCAACCTGAACGCGCCCACCATCATGGCGGCGGAAAAAGCCGCCGATCTGATCCGTGGACACCCACCCCTGGCACCCTCCAATGCCGAAAGCCATACCGATCCCGAGTGGCAAACCCGCCAGCGTCCTGGCAAACCAATACGGCTGACGGCTTGAGCATGGCCGGCAACTTGTTCCACAAGGACGGCACGCTGTTGGATTTCAATGCCACCTGGCAGCCCATCAACCGTGCCGCCGGGCCGGCGGCAGGAATAAGGCGCAACACAGGTTGAAACCGGACGGCGGGACCGTTATCAATGCCGACTTCCATTGGATGGGTGCCCGAGTGGTTGAAGGGACCGGTCTTGAAAACCGGCAAGGGTGAGAGCCCTTCGTGGGTTCGAATCCCACCCCATCCGCCATACCATCGTCCGCCAACGTCCGCGGATGTTCATTAATACCATATAAAACAATGCCTTAATCAATTTCGAGTCTGGCTGTACCCGCTGGAATGTTCTACAATCCAGTCCTGTTCATGGGTAAATTTATGGGTAGGATTATGGCACACGGCATAAACAGGCTGTCAGCTAGAGCCGTCGAAACCGCTAAGAGCTCCGGTCTAATCGCTGATGGGGGCGGCTTATACCTTCAAGTGTCTAAATCCGGGGCTAAATCCTGGTTATATAAATTCATGCTCAATGGGCGGTCACGGGAGATAGACGCGGCTGGCATAAACCCGGCTGCCGGTCATAGACAGACCGGTCAGGGCCGTGGCAATATTGTCCCGTATCTGTTTTCTTAAATGTGCCAAGGGGGGCAATTCCTATGAGTGTTACGCGTGTAAATATTATTGAGAACGATCTAACGTCAGCCGAATTTCTGAAGAGACTCAATAAGATGGCGGTGCCGCATTTTAAGGCAGCAAAAAAAGACGGTTTGAAAAGCTGGTCGA
>JAYGEA010000237.1:0-11949 GCA_046582635.1 Alphaproteobacteria bacterium | reverse complement strand
CCTGCGATACAGAATTGTATAGACCCCCAGGAACACCGAGATCATCAGCAACGAGAACAGCGTTGATGCCGTACCCAACGCGAACAAAGTCGGTCGGATGCGCTGGGTCATGGAGGCGTTGATGTCCAGGGGCAGGGTGTTTTCGGCGCCTGACAGCAAGGTCATGCGGGCGAACTCGTCATAGGACAAGGTGAAGCCGAACAGCCCGGCGGCGACGACGCCGGGGATGATCAGGGGCAGGGTTATCTCCTTGAATACGGTCCATTCGCTGGCGCCCATGTCACGGGCCGCTTCTTCGAGCGAGGAATCAAAGCGGTTGAAAACCGCCATCATGACCAGATAACTGAACGGCAAGGCCCAGATCACATGCACCGCCAGCCCGGAGGTATACCAGGCCGGCGAAATCCCGAGCTGCCGCATCAGGATCGCCATGCCAAGGCTTAACAACACACCGGGCACCATGAGGCCGGTCAAGATGGTGTAGAACAGGACATTGGAGAAGAAGAATTTCTTGCGGAAAGCCATGGCCAGCATGGTGGCGAACAAGGCGGTGATAACCATGACCATGAGGGCCAGGATGACCGACCGCCCCATGGCCCCCTGCATATCGCCGACCGAAGAAGGCTCCAGCAGCTTGTGCCACCAATAGAAGGAATAGCCGCGCATGGGGAACGACGTTCCGCCTCGCCGGCCCTGAAAAGACAACACGAACATGGCAAACATGGGGCCATAAATGAACATCAGAAAAAAACCGTAGTAGACCGAGAACCCGGTCTTGATCCGCAGTTTGCGCCACCTCTCGGGCGTCCAGCGGGCCACGGCTTAGAGCTCCTTCCGGATATCGACGATGCGCAGAATGATCACGATGCCGATCACCATGGCCAACATCAGCATCAGGGCATTGACCGCCGCGAACGGGTAATTGGCGATGCCGTAATAGTTCAGGATCACCGTGCCGGCTGTGGACGTTTTGCCGCCATAGACCACCACGGCGGTGGCGAATTCACCCATGATCACCACGAAGATAAAGATCATGCCAATGGCCACGCCGGGCAAAGACATAGGGCCAATAATCTCGCGGAAAATCTGAAACGGGTTGGCGCCCATGTCCGTGGCGGCTTCCAGGATCGCCTTGTCAATTTTGGCCAGGGAAAAGAAGATCGGCCCGATGCACAGCACCACGTAAATCTGCACCAGGGCGATGGTGTAGCCGAACTCGGAATAAAACAGAAAGCTGACCGGCTTATCCACAATGCCCATGCCCAGCAGGGCCTGATTGATCAGACCCCGGCGCCCCAGCATCGGCAGCCAGGCCACGGCACGGATCAGATACGAGGTCCAAAACGGCACCATGCAGAGCAGAAACAAAGCCAACTGAAACTTAAAGGCCTGCACCTGCATGGCCAAGAAATAGGCTATGGGGTAACCAACAACGAGGCACAGGAACATGGTGACGAGAGTGAAATAGACCGTCGAGCCCAGAGTGCGGATAAAAACGCTGGGCAAAAGAAAGCGATCGGCGCCAGGATCGAAAAACCCCTTGGTATAAAAATACTCGCCATAAAAATGCAGAGAAAATGCCGGCTTCAAGCCCTGGGGCGTATTTTCCCAAAAGCTGAACACGATGATCGACACCAGGGGTACGACCAGAAACAGGATCAGCCAAATCGCCGCGGGGGTAATCAGCCAGGCGGTGGGGAAGCCTTCTTCCGTATGGGCGATCTTGGCCCGGGCCGACGCCTCGGCCGCCGGCGGCTGACTGCCGATCAAACCGCGATGATGTATGTTATCGACTTTTGACATCTTATGAATTTGTCAGATCGCAAGTACCAAAAAACGGGGCCGGCACGGCAAACGCCCTACCGGCCCCTATTATTTCACGGCTGCCCCCAATACGGAACAGCCATGTGTTACGCCGTCAGGAATTCCGTCCAGCGTTTCACCAGGTAGTCGTTCTCGGTCATGATGGAGTTCCAGACGGCAATTTTCTTGAACCGTTGTTCGTAGGAACCGCCATCGCGCACCGCGCCTTTTTTCACCAGCGGGTTGCCGAAGGGATCGGGCAGCTCCTTGGCCGCCGGTTTGCCTTCATACCAGAAATCCCACTCGTCGGCCGGCAGATGCTTCTTGGTATTGGCCGGCGTGGACATGTAATAACCCTGGCGGGCGACAAAGGCGCCGGCCCAGCCATCAATCCACCAGTTCAGATATTCATAAGCCTGATCCAGTTTCTTGCCGGTGGCTTTCTTCGAGATGGAGATGGCACCGTGCCAACCGCGCATGCCTTCCTTGGGCGAGGCGTAGATGCAGGGCACGCCCTCGGCATTCACCGCCGTCACCGCCGGCGACCACATGGATTGTAAGGCAACCTCGCCACTGACCATCAGCTGGACCGACTGGCCAAAAGTCTCCCAGAAAGCGCGAAAATGGCCTTCCTTCTTTTTCACGATCAGGAAGTCAATCAGGACGTCGATTTCCTTTTTGGTCATGTCGCCCTTGTCGCCGAACTTAATCAGGCCCATGGCTTCCATGCCCATGGCGGCGTCCATGGCGCCAACTTGCGGAATATTCAACAACGCCACCCGGCCCTTGAAATCGGGATGGAACAGCTCCGCCCAGCTTTCAATGGCGCGCCCGGTATCATCGGGATTGTAGCCAAGGCTGTCGGCATTATGCCAGCCCGGCAGCGCGGAAATGTAGCGCGACGGCCCGTCGGCGCGTTTGCCGTCCTTATCAACCCAGATTTGCCGCACCGGCGCATCGCCCTGGCCGATCTGGCTGCCCGGCGTCAGCATGCCGGTTTTGGTCAGGTTGGAGACCTTGTCCCAATCCTTGATACGATGGGTATCGATGGGCTGGAACACGCCCGAGGGGATCATCACGTCGAACATGTCGAAGTAGCACTCGGAAACTTCAAACTGATCGTTCTGGTTCAGGGTCTTGCCGAACAGGGCGCCGTAGCCCAGGGCCTGACCCTTGATCTTGAAGCCCACGTCCTTGGCCGCCCTGGACTGAATTTCGTTGATGATGGAAACGCCCAGGCCGATGGTCCGGAGAGGATCGGCGGCCAGTACGATATTAGGGAAACCGGTGATGGTTCCGGCGGCCGCCACCGTGGCGGCGGTTCCCATAAATTTCCGGCGGCTTAGCTTCGTTGTCCCGCCTGCTGTTTTGTCTTTTTGTACGGTCATTACATGCCTCCCATTTTATTTGAATTTATTGCGTGGCAATCTTCGCACGAAATACGGTGGAACATCCACATGTGTTATGTGCCTGATCCGTTTAGCGAAAAAGCAGATTGATGATACATTAGGTCGGCAAATCGCCAAACGTAAAGTAACGAAATCGTACAGGGAGAGCGGCGTGAGTGTCCTTATCAAGAACGGTCGCATTGTAACGGCGGTCGATGATTATCATGCCGACATCTTTATCGGCGACGAAACGGTGTCATTGATCGGCCGCGATCTGGAGATCGATGCGGATCATGTCATAGATGCCAACGGTAAGCTGGTTATCCCCGGCGGCGTCGATCCCCATACCCATCATGAGATGCCTTTTGGCGGCACCACCACTTCCGACACTTTCGAAACCGGCACCCGCGCGGCGGCCTTTGGCGGCACCACCACCATTGTCGATTTCGCCATCCAGACCAAGGGCACCTCGACCATTGCCGCCCTGGACACCTGGCACGGCAAGGCGGGCGGGCGCACGGCCATCGATTACGGCTTCCACATGGTGATCACCGATATGCCGGACGAACGCCTGCCCGAGATGCGCCGGCTTTCGGACGAAGGCGTCACCTCGTACAAATTATTCATGGCCTATCCCGGCGTCCTGCTTTCGGACGACGGCACCATCTTTCGGACCATGCGCAAGGCGGGCGAGGACGGCACCCTGGTCTGCATGCATGCGGAAAACGGCATCGTCATCGACGAACTGGTCAAGGCGGCGCTGGCGGAAGGCCATACCGAACCCAAATACCATGCCCTGACCCGCCCCACCCGCCTGGAGGCGGAAGGCGCGCACCGGGCCCTGGCCATTGCCGAGGTGGCCCAGGCGCCGGTCTATCTGGTTCATCTCAGTTGCTTCGATGCCCTGGAACAGTTGCGCATGGCCCAGGCCAGGGGGGTCATGGCCCATGCGGAAACCTGCCCGCAATATCTGTTGCTAGACATCGATTGCTACGACCAGCCGGGCTTCGACGGCGCCAAGTATGTGCTGACCCCGCCGTTGCGGGAGAAATGGAACCAGGAGGAGTTATGGAGCGGGCTGCGCAATTCGGCCCTGGACGTGATCTCCACCGATCACTGCCCGTTCTGCATCCGCGACCAAAAGGAGATTGGCCGGGACGATTTCAGCCAGATCCCCAACGGCGGCCCCGGTGTCGAGAACCGCATGAGCCTGATCTATCATCGCGGCGTCAATCACGGCAATATTACCCTCAACCGGTTCGTGGAGTTGACCTCCACCTCGCCGGCGAAAATTTTTGGCATGTTCCCCAAAAAGGGCACCATTGCCGTGGGCAGCGACGCCGACATCGTCATCTTCGATCCTGAGCGGGAGGAAACGATTTCCCTGCACAACCCCCACACCCATCACATGAAGGTCGACTACAACGCCTACGAAGGCATGAAGGTGCGCGGCTTCACCGAAACCGTGCTCTCGCGCGGCAAGGTGATCATCGACGGCGGCATGTACCTGGGCCACGCCGGCGACGGTCAATTCATCAAGCGCGGCCCCTACGGCGGCCTGCACGCCAACAGCCGGGGCGCGGCGGCCCGCACGGCGTTGACCGCCTCCGGCCGCCTCGGCGCGCCGGGCGCGCATCGGTAATAGACAGTTACCTCGAGGCGCGCCAATGCCTTGAACAGCCCAGATTAAAACGAGGAGTGTATTCGCATGGCCGCAGATAACACGCACTCGCCGATGTTTGACCAACTGGGGGTTTGGATACTCGAACAGGGTATCAGTGAAGCGCCGGTTGAAAAAATCATTAGCGGCTTTGGCCGCGGCCTGGTGGCGGGCGGCATCGCGTTGCATCGAATTTCCCTGGGCGGCATGCTTTTGCACCCGGTGTTCGGCGCCTTGGATGTGGTTTGGGACGCCCAGGACGACACGGTGACCTCCAAAATGGTGCCCCGCGAGATCATGACCACGGAAGAATCCCAAAATTCGCCCTTTTTCTGGGCCCTGACGAAAAAGTCTTCCTTCCAGCGCATCCGCCTTGATTCTGGACCGACAGAACCAAGATTTCCACTTCTCGACCGCCTACAGGACGAAGGGGTGACCGATTATCTGCTATTTTTCGAATCCTATGGGCGTAAGGACAGCCAAGTCTGTTCGGATTTGCCAACCGGCACGGAAGGCGTCTTGTTGTCCCTCGCAACCCACCGTATTGGCGGTTTTTCCGAGTTCGAAATCAATTATTTGCGCGCCCTGATGCGGCCGTTGAGTCTGTGTATCAAGGCCTCAACCACCTACCAACTGGCCCGCGCGCTGCTCGACACCTATCTCGGTCAATATTCCGGCAACCGTATCCTCAATGGCGTTATGTCCCGTGGTGACGGCGGCATGATCGATTGCGTCTTGTTCTATTGCAATTTGCGCGGTTCAACAAAGCTGGCTGAAGAGCTGCCCTTGGCGGACTACCTCGCCCTCATCAACAGCTATTTCGATTGCACCGCCGGCGCCGTCAGTGATCACGGCGGCGAAGTCTTGAAATTCATCGGCGATGCGGTGTTGGCGATTTTTCCCATCGACGGGGATGGCCGTTCGGCGGTCGATATGTGCCGGGCCGCGATCAATGCCACGCGGGAAGCTTTTGAACGCGCCGAGAAGACGAACGGTGGCGGTGATAACGGCAGCGGCCCCAACATTGAGTTCGGTATTTCCCTGCACCGTGGGCAAGGTGATGTACGGCAATGTGGGCACGGACCGCCGGTTGGATTTCACTGTGACCGGCCCGGCGGTGAACCAGGTGACCAGGCTGGAGGGGTTGTGCAAGGCCTTGGATGTCCCTCTCGTCATGTCCGAGACATTCCAGCAGCACTACGTTGGTGAAACCGTGCCCCTGGGGTCACACCTGCTGGCCGGCATGGACCGCGAAATGTCGGTCTTTACTTTGCCGGACCTCAATCCAACCCCCCAATAGAGCGTATCGCGGTTAATTTCTTAAATTGTAGAATTCCACTGCATTGTCACAGGTGATCTTCTGGATCTGCGCCGCTGTCAGACCGGCGAACTGCTCGTCAATGTATTTGCTTGATTCGGGCCAGATGCCGTCTGTGTGCGGGTAGTCGGAGCCCCACATCAGGGTATCTTCCGTCATCAGGTCTCGCTTGTTCACCAGCAACGGGCCAATGGGATCATACTGAAAGGTGGCCTTGCACTGGCGCTGCCAGTATTCCGACGGCTTCAGCTTCATGAGATCACGGAACCGGTCCTCGAACTCAAAGTCCATGCGGTCAAGCGCATAGGGTATCCAGCCCACGCCGCTTTCGCCCAGAGAGACCCTGATATTCGGATAGCGCTCGAACACGCCCGCCCCCATTAAGGCGGCCAGGATGTGGATCAAGCCCATTTGGAAGGCCGACACGCCGGTGAACATCGCCGCCCGGCGCACCTGGCCGGAGGTCATTTCCCGGGCTATGGGCGATGTGGTCGGGAAGGTGTGGAAATGCAGCGGCAATTGCACCTCGTTGACGGCCTGCCACAAGGGTTCCCAGCAAGGATGCCACATGGGGTCCATGTCCCAGGAACAAGACAATTCCAGGCCGCGCAAACCCATCTTGGCGCAACGATGGACTTCCGCCACCGCCGCGTCTATGTCGCCATAGGGCAGACAGGCCAGGCCGATCTGGCGATCCGGGTAATGGCTGCAGAAGTCCTTCAGCCAATCATTATAGATGCGAAAAAGCTCGATCGAGGCTTCGCTGTCCTGCATTTTCGAGGCTGAACCAAGGATGCCGAAGATCACCTCCGCATCGACGCCATCGCGGTCCATTTCCTTGAGGCGCATATGCGGGTCGGAGACCCGTTGTACACCTTTTTTGCCATCCGCGAACATGCCGGTCTCGGCCATGATATCCACCCGGCGGTTCTGCCCCGGCACCAGCTTTGCCCCGCCGGGGCCGACGCCGTTCAGCAAGCCGAAATTAGCGCCCTTCTTGGTGACCCATTGCGGGCCGTCGGGGCCATCTTCCACATAAGGCATGCGGTCGCGCATGGCGTTGGAGGCCTCCGATGTAAACAGCGTTGGCGGCATCCAGGGCAGGTCCAGATGACAATCGGCCGAAATCCTCTGATATTCCATGGCGGTTCGATGCTCCTCTATACGGACGACGTCGCGATGTACTTTGTGGCGTGGATTAGCTTAGGCCGAAATCCACCATAAACTCAATCACGGCGGGGGGGGGTCATTGACGATCAAGGAAATCTAGAATCCAGGTGCGCACATCGGCCTCGTTGGTGGGCCGCGCCAGGCTGGCCAGGGCCGTATCGGCCACGTCCGCGCCGATCATTTCGCGCCGGTGGGCGTAAAGGTCGGTGGCGAAGACCTTGGTCATTTCCGGGTGATTTTGAATGCTCAACACATTTGCCCCGACCGACATGACGCCGATGGGACAGAAATCGCTGCCCCCCAGCACCTGGGCGCCGGGCGGCGGCACCATCACCTGGTCCTGGTGGGAGGCCAGCAATTCCAGCCGCCGCAGGGGCGCGCCGGGGCCCGTGATATCATGGCCATGCACCCCGACGCCCCAGCCGAGCGCTTTCCCGACCGTTCCACCGAAGGCCTGTCCTACCAGTTGATGGCCAAAACAGATGCCGACCAGGGGTCTTGTTTCGGACGCGGCGCGCGTAAAGGCTTCCAAATCCCCGATCCAGTCATCGCCGTCATAAACACTGGCGGCGCTGCCGGTGATCAGCCAGCCGTCGCAGGCCGCGCCGCTGTCGGGAAATTCGCCGGCATAACATCGATAGGGGCGCAGGTTGGGGCCGTCGCCCCCCGGAGCCAGAAAGCGCTGAAAGGATTCCGTGAAGGAGGTAAAATGCGCGGCAAATTGCGGCGCCACCGCGCCGCCTTCGAGAACACCAATCGTCAGCGTCATTCCGGGTCGATCAGATTACCATTTTCGTCGCGAATTTCCGGGCCGTTGACCCGGGCCCGGCCATCGCCGAAATTGGCGTCGCGGCCGTCCAGGGCCGCTTTCAAGCCGTGTTCGCGCGCCACTTGACGGAACGAGCGGGTGCCGAGCGCCAGATGGGCGCGGGCATCGTTTTCCGCCGCCATGCGCTGCAAAGTGCGGGCGCCCATCAATTCCAGGCCCATATTGACGATGCGTTTGTTGGCGGTCAACAGATCCGGGTCGATCATGGCCATGCGGTCGGCCAGGCCTTCGACCTCGGCCTCCAGCATATCCGCCGGGACGGATTTCATCACCAGGCCGATCTGGGCCGCTTCCGCCCCCGTCACCGTGTCGCCGGTCAGAACCAGGCGCTTGGCCCATTGCGGGCCGCAATGATAGACCCACATCTGGTTCGGCAGGGAGCCAAGATCCCGGGCGGGGGGAAAGCCGATGATGGCATCATCCGCCGCGATCACCATGTCGCACAACAAGGCGATATCGGTGCCTCCCGCCAGGCAATGGCCGTGCACCTGGGCCAGCACGGGCTTGTGCATATCGAACAAAACCATGCGCAGGCGCTGGGAATATTCCAGGCGCCAGATATCATCATCAATGGTCGGGTCGGCATAAATTCCGCCCTCGCGATAGGTGCGCCCCGGCCGCCCGCCGGATGGCGGATTGTTCAGGCCCGGGGTCAGGTCATAACCGGCCGAAAAGGATTTACCGGCCCCGCGCAGGATGATGGAATGCACCTCCTTGTCGTTGTCCGCCTCCCACAGCGCGGCATGCAGCTCCTCCAACAGGGGGATGGACAAGGCATTGCGCTTGGCGGGGCGGTTCAGGGTGATGCGGGCGCGGCCGTCAACGGCCTCGTAGATGATATGTTCGGGATCTTTCATGGTCTTTTATGGCTCACATAATTGGTATGTTTGTCTCGGAAATCGCGTGGGACGCTGGATGCCCGGATCACCTCCGGGCACGACAATATGATCGTCGCCGTTGCCGGGCTTGACCCGGCAATCCAAGCCGAATTCCCAGGCCTCGCCGCTACGCCTCGCCCCGGCTGCTGACCGGGCGCATGACTTTCAACAGCCAGAAAATAACGCAAAAGACGCCGGTCAGAATGACCAGGGCGATGATGGCGGCCAGGCGCGTGCCGAAGGCGCCGTCCAGGGTGTAACCCGGTTGCAGCAAATAAACGCACAGGATCTGCACCGCCTGCAAGGTCGCCCCCGCGCTGAACAGAATGGCGATGAAGGTAGAGCCGCGCAACGAAGTCAGCACCATGCCCTCGACACTGCGCTGCTCGACAATATGGCTGCGATAGGCACGCCAGTGATAACCGCAGAAACCGGCGATACCGACGATCACCACGGCCCAGAAAATAGCATTTTCATAGCTCAAACCGTTGAGGATCAGAACGAACAGATCCTCGAAAGGTTGATAGAAATACAAAAAGATCAGGACGACGATGTAGATGATGAACCCCACCAGGGTCCAAAACCACTGCCAACCACTCATATGCCGTCCCCCGCCCGTTTGATTTGCCGGCTATTTTAACCCCGCAAGTCCAAGCGCGATAGGCCTAGCTTGCGGAATTCATGGCATTCGAGATCACTTGCCCGAAAATCACCATTTCCGGGCTGGTTCGGCGATAGGTATCCAGAACGGCCAGCACCGCGTCGCGCTCTCTCGGGGATGGCATCTGGACCGGCGCCAGGGCCGGCGCATGGGCCGGTAATGTCGCGAATATTTCGCCGACCGCACTGTCGATCCGCCGCAACAGCTCCACCCTGGCCGCCTCGGTCTCATCCGCATTCTTCTGGGCTGGCAAGAGATCGGCCCATTTTTGGATAAGCGCCGGCCAATGGGCCAGAATTCGGTATAGGCCGGGCACAAAGGGCACGCCGTCGACATCCGTACCGAGGCGCAATAATGCCGCGCGGATCTCATCGGGGGCCGCTTTGATATCTAACATGGCGGGCAAGGACGGCGTCATTGGCGGCGGCGACCACGGCGGCGACTGATCAAGGTCCGGCCATCCAGCGCCGTCGGGCACTTGCCCATTCAACAAACGACGCAGCAAACCGGCAAACATCAAATTGACCGGCGCCACCCGCACGAAACTGGCGCAAATATCCTTGACCATTCGGACATCATTTCCGTCCAGGCCGATTGATCCCGGCTCAATCCGGGGCAGCGGCGGCAATTTCAGTTCCGCCGCCAAACGCCAGGCAACAGTTTGTGCCGCGCCCGACAGGAAGGCCGGTGCCAATGTAGACCAAGACCATTCCAACCACCCTGGTTTGGTCGCCAAATGCCGCTGCAGGGAGGAGACATAAGGCACGGCCCACAGGCGGCGGATATCATCATAAATCCCTGCGACAGGCCCCCGCGCCACCCCCTCGGACAATTCCGCCAGCATTTATCCCTCCGGCATCCCGGCCCTGCGCAGCCCCTCGGCGTAGCGCTCGGCGTCGTTTTCAAATGCGAACGGCACCGCCTGGACGCAGGCCGCGATGGTGATGCCAGGGGCCATGCGATCAAGGTTTTCGTTGGCCGCGCGCGCCTCATTTAGGTTACCCAGCATACCAAGGGCGGACGCCAAGAGGCGTAAGCCGCTTGGAAAGTTTGGGTGCTCATGCAACGACTTGTCCGACCACATGCGCGCTTCGTCATAACGTTCCTCGATGAAATGATGCATGCCGATATTAACGATGTAGAACGGCAACATCGTGTCTTTAGGACTTAGCTGTATCGCCTTTTGCAGGCATGCCAGCCCTTCCTCGGGTTGGTGTGAATAAACCAACACGATGCCCAGGTGGCCTACGGCATTGGAGTGGTTCGGATTTATCTTGATCGCGGTTCTCAGTCGCTCAATTGCTTCCTCATGCCACTTGAGCATGTAGAGGCTGATGCCCAGCGTGATGTGTGAAGCTTCGTCTTCCCGATCCAGCTCAACCGCTTTTTGCCCCATCTGCAAAGCCAATGTCCGGGAATCCGGTGCCGGGCGTCGCCAACCGTACAAGGCATCGAGACCATAAATGGTTGATAGCCAGGCATGGGCTTTGGCACCCTTCGGGTCCCGTTCGAGGGCTTTCAAGAGTAGGTCTTCGGCCGTACCGGTATCCTGGTCGGCAAACTTCGAGTAGTGCGAGCTGGCGCGCGCAATCAATTCCCAAACCCCCAGTTTTGGAAGGTTTTTGCGTCGTGCGCGGGCCATCTCCGTCGAACCGAGTTCAGGTGCCACGGCCATGACGATGCGTTCGGTGATGTCGTCCTGGACGGCGAAAATGTCGTCCAGCTCACGGTCGTAACGTTCGGCCCAGATGTGGTTGCCGGTGGCCGCATCAATCAACTGGGCGGTGATCCGCACCCGGTTGCCGGCCCGGCGTACACTGCCTTCGATGACGTACTGCACGCCTAATTCATCGGCGACCTGTTTGATATCGACAGCCCTGCCTTTGTAGGTGAACGAAGAATTACGGGAGATGACAAAAAATTGGTGAAAGCGGGACAGCGCGGTGATGATGTCTTCAGTCATGCCGTCGGCGAAATATTCCTGTTCCTTGTCGTCGGACAAATTGGCGAAGGGCAGGACGGCGATGGAGGGTTTTTTGGGTTTGGCTTTTGGACCTTTGCCTGGGGGGTATTCTGGGAGACCGGCTTTGCGCAGGGCATTCGCGTACCGCTTAATAAAGTCCTGGTTTTTGAAATAATAATTGGAACGCAATACACCGGACACGCTCCATTTTGGTTTCAATTTACGCAACCGTTTAATATAGGAACGTGCAACATCAACCTCATCCTCAAATACCGCAAT
>JAYGEA010000231.1:0-5385 GCA_046582635.1 Alphaproteobacteria bacterium | reverse complement strand
GGGCGCTGCCGCAGATTGGCCAAGGATTGGGAAAAAACAATCGCTTCCGCCGAAGCTTGGCTCCTCATCGCCCATATCAGGCTCGTCACTCCGCGCCTCGCAAGATATTGTTATGAAACATAGAGTTTCGAGTCAGACTCTAAGACCGTCGATTTGCCGCCTCCGTTGTCGCCAAGGATCAAGTTAATGTTGTCAAATTGTTTTTTTTCTTCGTGGACCCCCGGATAATTCAAATCCAATTGGGCCTTTCCAAAACACTTGAAACCATAAATTTTTAGACTATGGGCGAACATGAATTCTGAACCAGTTTATGGGCGGGTCTTAGATATGCGCATTTCACTTAGGGCAAATGTTGGCGCTCTTTGCAGGTTATACCTCATGAGATTGATTTGTCAGGGTTAATTCCAAAGGGATTTCAACCGCTACCAACCCTATACCAATTCTACGCCAATTCTAGAAAGACCGGCGACTCGATCATGCATGTAAAATTTTGAATTCTCAAAAATTCAAGTTTCCATCAAAATTGGCAGCGCCTGATCATACGCGGCCTCCGCCAACGCCTTAATCTCATCCAAAGTCCGGCTCCCTATTGGGTGTTGGACCATGATGAAGGGATAGGTCGGCAGGCCCAGCATGCGGGCGATGTTTTTTACCGTCACCTCGAACGGTTCGGTGCAGACCACCACCGCGCGCTTGCCCAGTTGTTCGAAGCTGATGCCATCATGCAAACTGCACGTCGAGCATCTGCCTCAATCGCCCAAGCCAGTGATCAGGAAATCGACGTCTTTAGCGGCCGCGGCCAGGGTCTCGCCAGGCGCGGGGGCGGAGGCATTTGTTTTCGAATAGAGCGGCAGGATCGTGCAGCCGTGGCGTTGTTCGAACAGCGCCGCCGTCTCCCGCAGCATGTTGACGGCATTCAGTTTGCCGTTTTCCAACAGGCCGATGGTTTTGCCATCCAGGCTGGCCAGGCTGGGCGCGCGGCTGAAATTCCGCTCCGGGCCCGTAACGGTGGGATCGTAAAGTTGCATGAGGTTTCCTTCAAGATATTAGCGTTGAGTTACCAAGCCAGCCGCTGCGGGCGGTTCAGAAGGCATTGAAAATGTCCTAGTCGCAGTCGATGCAGACGCCGATGGGTTTTGATTGCATGATCGAGCCGCGCCCCCGGCTCCAGGAGGGGATGAAACAGGAATGCCCGCCCGCATCGCCTCCGCCCATGAGAACCAGGATATCGTCGGGCGTGAACCCCCGATGCATCTTGCCCGGCTCCACCAACGGCGAGGTGCCGCCGCTACCATCTATACTGCCGTGTTGTTTGTCGTATTCGCTTTGGCGGAATTTGCCCACGCTCTGCATGCCCTCGATGGAGCGGGCGGCATGGGTGAACAGATAGTCCCGGACCTGGGCCTTGCTCCAACCGGTGCCGGCGACGACGCGCATGTGTTCCGGCGACAGCACCACCACGGACTGGCCGAGCGTGATGCAGCCATAATTGGCCATGGCATCGGCGATGGAGCCCAGAACCTGCTCGGGCGTATTGCCGCCATGGTTCTCCACATTGCAAAAACCGCCCCCCGCAAAGACGGTGACGGAGGAGACACCGGGAGGATAATCCAGATCCTCGACCAACAGGGGCCAGGGATTGTCCCGGGCCCGTTCGGCGATGCAAAAACTAAATTTTCCGGGATTACCCTGGGTGGACTTGTCCGACAGGCCGGGGATCATCTGAAACACGTTCAGCAGGATCAGGCGCACCGCCCGCCCGATGGTGGCGTTGGCCCGGTTACCGGGGCCAAACAGGTTTACGTCCGCGTTCATGCCGATATCGTCGATCATCGGCCCGCTGACCACCAGCAGGGGGGCTGAGCCGCCGGTCGAGGCGGTGGAGCCGTGGAAGTTAAAGGCCGGCTCGTTCATGGCCTCGAACGCGGCTACCACGACGGGGAAGAATTCCGGCTTGCAGCCCGCCATCACCGCATTCACCGCCGCCGCATGCACCGTGCATTCCAGGCCGGTGGCCGGATGGGTTGCCAGCACGGTTTCAGGCGGCCGCCCCTCGAACAACAACATCGCTTCGACCCGCGCCACATCGGGCGGCACCACGGGCAGGCCGTCGGTCCAGCCTTGTTCGTAGCAATAGTCGATGGCGGCGAGGAGGTCGTCCTCCACTTCGTGAATGCGCGCGGACGCAAGGGACATGAAGCTCTCCTAGGTCTATGTATTAGAACAATGCAATAGCTGGAAGCATTATACCAATAGGGACCCGCACGATGAGTGCAAATAATGCTGAACTTGACCAAAATCTGTTGGCGGGCATGTTCGAGGCCTGCAACGCCCGCGATATCGACGCCGTCACTGCGTATTTTGCCGATGACGCGGTGTTCGATTGGTTCAACGGTCAGCGGTTTGAAGGCAAGGCGGCGATCAGGGACATCATGGCCACGGCATTGGGAATGATCTGGGTGAAAATATAGCGGCCCGTGACCGAAACACAGATCAGCCACAGATCCGCCACAGATCCGGTACTGGGACCCGCGCCATGCCATAACGGCGGGCGCGGGCCTAAGCAGATAAACCGTACGAATGCGTCGCCTTTAGGCCATGGCCTTTTGCAGGTTGGCGTCCAGGGCGTCGAGGAACTGGTTCGTGGTCAGCCATTTCGCGTCCGGGCCGATCAGAATTGCCAGATCCTTGGTCATATCGCCGGATTCCACCGTTGCAACACAAACCTTCTCCAAGGTTTCCGCGAAATTGATCACGTCCGGGGTATCATCCATGCGGCCGCGATGCTTCAGACCACCGGTCCAGGCAAAGATCGAGGCGATCGGGTTGGTCGAGGTCTCGTTGCCTTTTTGATGTTCCCGGAAATGGCGCGTGACGGTACCGTGGGCGGCTTCCGCCTCGATCGTCTTGCCGTCCGGCGTCATCAGGATCGAGGTCATCAGACCCAAGCTGCCAAAGCCCTGGGCCACCGTGTCGGACTGCACATCGCCGTCATAGTTTTTGCAGGCCCAGATGAATTCGCCTTGCCATTTCAGGGCGCAGGCCACCATGTCGTCGATCAGACGATGCTCGTATGTCAGGCCCAGCTCCTTGTACTGGTCGGCATACTCCGCCTCGAATATTTCCTGAAACAGATCCTTGAAGCGGCCGTCGTAGGCTTTCAGGATGGTGTTTTTGGTGGACATGTAGACCGGCCATTTGCGCTGGATGCCATAGCTCAGGCAGGTGCGGGCGAAGTCACGGATGGAATCGTCCAAGTTGTACATGGACATGGCCACGCCGCCGCCGGGGAACTGAAAAACCTCCCGCTCGATCACTTCGCCGCCGTCCTCGGGCTCGAACTTTATGGTCAGCTTGCCCTTGCCGGGCACCACGAAATCCGTGGCGCGGTACTGATCGCCAAAGGCATGCCGGCCGATGACGATGGGGTGGGTCCAACCCGGCACCAGGCGGGGCACGTTCTGGCAAATGATGGGCTCGCGAAACACCGTGCCGCCCAGAATGTTGCGGATGGTGCCGTTGGGGGAACGCCACATGGATTTCAGGCCGAACTCTTCCACGCGCTCCTCGTCCGGCGTGATGGTGGCGCATTTGACACCGACGCCGTATTCCTTGATCGCCTCGGCACAATCAATGGTGATCTGATCGTCGGTTTCGTCCCGCTTTTCAATGCCCAGATCGTAATATTTCAGATCGATGTCCAGATAGGGCAGTATCAATTTCTCTTTGATAAAAGCCCAAATAATGCGTGTCATTTCGTCCCCGTCGAGTTCCACGACGGGGGTTTTCACCTTGATCTTGCTCATTTACCTAACCTCAATGGCGGGGTGTCCCGCCGGATATTGTTCTGGAATTTATTCTGCCGGAACATATCCATCCTAACGGCATAGGTCAAAGATTCTCGGGGCCCGCTCACGGCCTTTCCGGATAACCCGGCCCTTGGGGGGAAGGTGCGGCGGCCAGGGCGGTGAAAACCCCCTCCACGTCCGCCACCAGGCTGTAATAGTCCGCCACGCCGGCATCCAGGAAGCCGCCCGCGACAATGGCCTCCAACATGGCCTGCAGGGGTTGCCAGAAGCCGCCCTGATCCAGGATCACCAGGGGTTTGTCGTGCAGGCCGAGTTGCCGCCAGGTCATGATCTCGAAAGTTTCGTCCAGGGTGCCGATGCCGCCCGGCAACGCCACGAAGCCGTCGGACAGCTCGAACATCATTTGTTTGCGGGCATGCATGCTGTCGACCACGTGCAATTCACTCAGGCCCTGGTGGTGAACTTCCCTGACCTCCAGATGTTCGGGGATGATGCCGACAACCTCGCCCCCCGCCGCCAGCACGGCGTCCGCCACCACGCCCATCAGGCCCACATGGCCGCCGCCATAGACCAATCGGATGCCGCGCCTCGCGATTTCTTGACCCAGCTGCCGGGCCCCCTCGCGGTATCCTGGATCACTCCCAAGGCGGGAGCCGCAAAAAACGCAGATGGAGGTGATATCCGCCATGTTCGTATCCTTACGTCGTGTTGTCGTGATGGCATTCGCGTCGCTGCCATTTCTCGCGCCGCCGGGTTTGGCCGGAGAGGCGGATGTGGTCGCCGTGAAAGTGCAGAAAAGCGCCCCCGGCGTCTATAGTTTTGCCGTCACGGTGCGCCATGGGGACGAAGGTTGGGCCCATTACGCCGATGCCTGGGAGGTGGTCGGGCCCAAGGGAGCGGTGCTGGGAACCCGCGTTCTGGGCCATCCCCACGACCACAAACCCTTCACGCGCTCCCTTTCGGGAGTGAAAGTGCCCAGGGGTGTGGATCGGGTACGCCTGCGGGCCCGTGACAAGGTGCATGGCTTCGGCGGCGCGGAGGTGGAGGTGAGGCTGCCGAGATAAATCGAATCGCACAACAAACAATTGGATTAAACCGGGATCATACCAGGCGGATTGGCCGGGTGGGCCGCATTCTCCCGCCAGCAGGCAGATGGGATTGCCCGCGCCGGGGGGAAGGACTACCTTGTTAGCCTCTGGTTTGGAGATACGGCGTGCGCAATACGATAATCATAGCCTTGGCGGTGATCCTTTTAGGTGCCTTGTTGGCGTATTTTTCCCTGCGGGACGATACGCCCGATCCACCCGCTGTGGCGGAGCGATCATCGACGCCTGAAAAAGCGTCCCCTGAAAAAGCGTCCCCCAAAAAAGCATCGACAAAATCAGCCCCTCCCGCGACCAAGCTGGCGGCACCGAAGATCGGGGCGGCACCCGGGCTGCCGGCGCGGGAAAAAGCAGCGGTTGAGCAGCGCGCAAGTGCTCCCGCCCCGGCGCCAGCCTCGACCCCGGCACCAGCCCCCACCCCGGCACGAGCCCCGGCGGCGGTCGATAAACCACCCTCATTCGATATTGTCCGT
>JAYGEA010000137.1:0-19642 GCA_046582635.1 Alphaproteobacteria bacterium | reverse complement strand
GTTCGTCCTGAGCCAGGATCAAACTCTCAGGTTGTTTCAAAGCCCAAACCTGGAACGGTAAGGGCCAAAAACACAGGAACTCGGCATCATCAATCTCACACGGGACGTGTAACGCACCAGCTTAAGTGCTGTCCCGGCCCTGGAGCATTGTCGCCAACAACCCAACAAACCCAATATGAATAAATCCATATCAAACATGCCAAATCGCCAAAAACAAGGCGGACCGGAAGAATAATGATTAGATGAATAAAACAGCCATACCAGGACGTCCCCGCCCCAGCCGATCAAGACTAGCCAGTCAAAATCAAACCATAATATCCAAAGCCTAAAGAGTAGGCACCGGTCCTTAAAAAAACACCGCCGCACACGCTTCTCTTCCGAAAATCAACAATATCAAAGAGCAGGTCCGCAAAGCAGAACCGCGCAGCAGCACCCACCAGGTAAACACCTGGGTAAGTCTGTACATTGCGGGACTGCGCGACCCGTAGTGTGCCGCGCGGACGATGTTTATATCCATATCCAATCTGGTAATCAAGCGGTTATGTTTTAAATCTATGATGTTTTTGTAAAAGAAATTTTTAGTTACCCGACAGTCACCCGAAAAGTGAGATGATGAAACAATGACACAGCCTAAAATTGGTCTGGCACTGGGCAGCGGCGTCGGCCGGGGCTGGGCCCATATCGGTGTGCTGCGGGGTCTGGAAAAGGCCGGCATCGAGGTTGACGTGATGGCCGGCACCTCCATCGGCGCCCTGGTCGCCGGGGTTTATCTGGCGGGACATCTCGACGCCCTGGAAACCTGGACCCGAAGCCTGAACCGTATGCGTATCATGCGCTATCTTGATCTCTCCATGCAGAGCGGCGGCATCATCGGGGGCCGTCGCCTGGGCCGCATTCTCAATGAAAACCTACGCGATCTGCATATTGAACATCTGCCGAAGCCGTTCATTGTTGTCGCCACGGAGCTGACCACGGGGCACGAAATCTGGCTGCGCAAGGGACAACTGGTCGAAGCACTGCAGGCCTCCTACGCCCTGCCGGGCATTTTCCCGCCCGTGGAACTGGATGGCCGGCCGCTAGTGGATGGCGCCCTGGTCAACCCGGTCCCCGTCTCGGTCTGCCGCGCCATGGGTGCCCGCCTGGTCATTGCCGTGAACCTGAACGCCGACATGCTGGGCAGCGAACGGGCGCAAAACGGGCGAATTGACCGGGGGCAAAATGGCGCCAACGGCGGTAAGGAAAATGGCGGCATGTTGGGGGGCGCCGGGATGCTGGAGAGCTTGTTCCGCCGGGACGGCAGCCCCTCCATGTTCAACGTCATGGCCTCGGCCCTGAATATTCTGCAGGACCGCCTGAGCCGCAGCCGCCTGGCCGGCGATCCCCCGGACGTCACCATCGCGCCAAAGGTCGGCCACATCGGCCTGCTGGATTTCGATCAGGCCGAGGACTTGATCGAGCTCGGCGAGCAAGCGGTGCAAAGCGCCCTGCCCTCCCTGAACGAGGCCCTGACCATCCTGCGGGCCTGAACAAACTTGCGTGAACGAATTAGACGCCATGACCACATTTGAAAACCTCTCAAATTCCGCAAATGACGGGCCGACCGCCGACCGGCGGGACGGCGCGGTGGGCGCGGTGTCGGCGGGTGATGCCTGCACCGCCCAGGCGGGCGGCCGAAGTGCTGGCGGATGGCGGCAATGCCTTCGATGCGGCCTTGGCCGGGTTGTTCGTGGCCTGCATGGCCGAGCCGGTGCTGTGTTCCCTGGGCGGCGGCGGTTTTTTGCTTGCCCAGCCAGGCCATGGAGATAGCGTCCTTTACGATTTTTTTTGCCAGACGCCGGGGCGCCGTCTGCCGGCCGCGGAATTGGATTTTCTGCCGGCGCCGGTAAATTTCGGCGCCGCCACCCAGGAGTTTCAGATCGGCATGGGAGCGGTTGCCGTGCCGGGCATGGTGGCGGGCATCTTTGCCATCCATGGCGATCTGTGCACCCTGCCCCTGTCGCGACTGATGGCGCCCGCCATTGCGCTGGCCCGAAAGGGCGCGGCGATGGCACCGCTGCAGAGTTTTATTCTGGAGGCCGTCGCGCCCATATTCCAGTGGTCGGTGGAACGCCGGGCGATCTTCAATAGCCGCGCGGAACCGGGCAAGACCTTGCGCACGGGTGAACGTCTAGCCCTGCCCGAACTGGCGGATCTGTTCGAGGCCCTGGCCCGTGAAGGCGAAGATTTGTTTTACCGGGGCGAGGTGGCGGAAATGATCGCGGCAGCCAACGAACAGGGCGGCGCGGTCGATTTGGACGATATGGCGGCTTACAAGGTTCATCGCCGCAGACCCTTGGCGCGGCGGTTTGGTGATGTGAAGGTGTTGGGTAATCTGCCACCTTCGTCGGGCGGGCCGTTGCTCGCCTTCACCCTTGGCCTGCTGGAGGACCGAGCAAAGGCGCCGCCGCCCATGCCGCCGGGCCATGATCATTTCGTGCGGATAGCCCGGGCCATGCAATTGACCAGCCAGGCGCGCCGGGCCTCGGGGCTGACCGAACAGCCTACTGCGGGTAGCGATGATATGCGGGTGAAAGCGCTGTTATCCGAGGACTTCATGGCCGATTACCGGGCGCAAATGCCGGGCCGGGCCGCCAAGATCGGCGGCACCACCCATATCTCGGCGGTCGATGCAAAGGGCAATGCGGCCGCGTTATCCGTCTCCAACGGCGAGGGCTGCGGCCATATTCTGCCCCGCTTCGGCTTCATGTTGAACAACATGTTGGGGGAGGAGGATTTGAATCCCAACAGATTTTTCCAATGGCGGCCCAACAGCCGCCTCACTTCCATGATGTCGCCGACCCTGGCGCGCTGGCCCGATGGCCGCCTGTTGGCCCTGGGCAGTGGCGGCGCCAACCGCATTCGCAGTGCCGTTCTGCAAGTCCCGGTGAACCATCTGCGCCTGGACATGCCCCTGGCCGAGGCGGTGGCGGCGCCGCGTATCCATTTGGAGCGGGATGTCCTGCATATTGAAGACGGTCATGATGACGCCCTCGCCGAACATTTAGGAAAGGTTTTTCCGGAGCACCAGATTTGGCCGGATCGCAATTTCTTCTTTGGCGGCGTGCATGGGGCGGCTTTCGACCCCCGCAACAATACCTTCACCGCCGCCGGTGACCCGCGCCGGGGTGGCAGCGCGGCCTAGCCCGTATAGCGGTTTAGACGCCCGCCCGGCATGGGGTGGGGCACACCGGTGGTACCGGGCAGACTAAGCGGCAAGCCGTCCAGATGCCGCAGGGCCAGATAGGCAAAAGCCTCCGCCTCCAGAAAATCGCCGCGCCAGCCGACACTTTCCACCGGCATGACCGCTGCCTCCAAGGCCAACCGCAAGGCGGCCATCAGAGCGGGATTGTGCCGGCCGCCGCCGCAGACCAGCCACTGTCTGGGGCTGTCGGGGAAATAAGTTTGCGCCTTGGCCACGGAATGTGCGGTGAAGGCGGTCAGGGTTGCCGCCCCGTCGGCGGGGGACCAGCCGGGTGCCCCTGCAAGTGATGGGGGCAGGGCAAAATCATTGCGGTCGAGGGACTTTGGCGGCGTCCGGTGGAAATAGTCATTGGCCAGTAGCTCCGCCAGGCCGAATCCGTCAAGCTGTCCGGCCCGGGCCAGCCCGCCGCCAAGGTCCATGTCGCCAAGGCCGCACCGCCGCACCCAATCGTCGATCAAGGCGTTGCCGGGGCCGGTGTCGAACGCCAGCATCTCGTCATCGGCCCCCATCCAGGTAACATTGGCAACACCGCCGATATTCAACACCGCCAGGGGTTTCGGCAGGGCCGCCGCCAGGGCGCCGTGATAAAGCGGTGCCAGGGGGGCGCCCTGCCCGCCCGCCGCCATGTCGGCCGAGCGGAAATCGTCAACCACATCGATCCCCGTCAGCCGGGCCAGCAAGGTACCGTCGCCGATCTGGCAGGTTTTCCGCTGTTCCGGCCGATGGTATGTTGTGTGGCCGTGAAATCCAATAACGTCTATATTTGATATATTTAAGTTATTTTTTTTTAGTAATTCATTAATAATTTTAGCGTGCAAACGGGTGACATGGGCGGCGGTCTCCTTGATCTCGGCGTGATCACCGCCGCCGCCGAGGAGAGCTTGCAAACGGGCCTTGGTTTCGCCGTCATAGGGCCGTGCCAGGGCCGGGCCTTGGCGTAGTTCACCATTGCCGCAACTGGTCAAGACAGCCGCATCGATGCCGTCCATTGAGGTGCCGCTCATCAAGCCGATCGCGGTGCGCGATATCATTCCTGCGTCACTCTCATTTGCTCCGTTGCCCCGTCCATGGGCCCCATGTTACACCACGCCGCCCAATAAGGGGCGCCGCATAATCGGAAAGCCAACATCATGACCACTTTTAAATCCGAATTTGTCGCCACGCTGGTCGCGCGCGGCTTTATGCATCAATGCACCGATTTGGAGGCCTTGGACGAACTGGCCGCCAACCAGCGGATCACGGCTTACATCGGTTACGATTGCACGGCGCCCAGTCTGCACGTGGGCAGTCTGGTGCAAATCATGACGCAGCGGCATCTGCAAAACACCGGACACCAGCCCATTGTCCTGATGGGCGGTGGCACCACCAAGGTGGGCGACCCTTCGGGCAAGGATGCCGCGCGGCAATTGCTGAGCGATGACGACATCAACAAGAACATGGCCGGCATTCGCGAAGTCTTCTCCCGCTTCGTCAGTTTTGGCGAGGGAGAAAACGACGCGATCATGGTCAACAACGATGATTGGCTGAGCGCGCTGGCCTATGTGCCGTTCCTGCGGGACGTGGGCCGGCATTTCTCCATCAATCGAATGTTGAGCTTTGACAGTGTGAAGCTGCGCCTGGACCGGGAGCAGAATTTGAGCTTTCTGGAATTCAACTACATGATCCTGCAGGCCTATGATTTTCTGGAGTTGAGCCGGCGTCATGATTGCGTGCTGCAAATAGGCGGCTCGGACCAATGGGGCAATATCGTCAACGGCGTGGAACTGGGGCGGCGGGTCGACGGCAAGGCCCTGTTCGGCTTCACCACGCCCCTGATCACCCTGGCCTCGGGCGCCAAGATGGGCAAGACCGCCGCCGGCTCGGTCTGGCTGAACCAGGATATGTTGAGCCCCTATGACTATTGGCAATTCTGGCGCAATACGGAAGATGCCGACATGGGCCGGTTTCTGCGCCTGTTCACGGAACTGCCCCTGGACGAAATCGCCCGTCTGGAAGCCTTGCAAGACGCCGAAATCAACGAGGCCAAGAAGGTCCTGGCCGATCTGGCGACCACTTTGTGCCATGGCGGGGCGGCGGCGGCGGCGGCAGGGGAAACCGCGCGGCGGACGTTTGAAGAGGGCGGCGTCGCGACCGACCTGCCCTCGATCGAGGTAGCGGCGGACGAATTGCGCGATGGCATCGTTCTGTTCGAACTATTACGGCGGGCCGGGCTGTGTCAGTCCAATGGCCAGGCCCGCCGCCTGATCAAGGGTGGCGGGGCGCGGGTCAACGACAAATCCATCGGCGATGAAATGGCCAAGGTGTCCATCGATGACCTGACATCGGACGGCGTGGTCAAGCTGAGCGCTGGCAAAAAACGACACGTCCTGGTTCGGCCGGCTTAACGCTCGCTGGCATCCGGTTTGGCGGCGTCCGGGACCGCCACGGCGGGATTTTCCAGGCCTTCGACGATGCGGCGCAGGAAGCCCGGCGCCAGGCCGGAGAGCAGATTGACCGAGACCTTGGGTTTTTCCAAGCTGCCGCCGACTTTGTATGTGAAGGCAAACACCCCCTCCCCTTTCCGGCCGATCAACAACTCACCCAGAATCGGAATGACCCCCAGCACCGAGTTCAAGGTGTAGGACGGCACGATGGTACCGTGGAAGCGCAGGGCCTGGGTTTCGCGGGTATAGTCGCCCGTGGCGATCACCGCCATCGCCGGGCCGACGGCGCGGGCACGCTCAATATGCAAAATGCCCGCCCGCATGGTGAAGGGCACGTCCAGGCGGGTGAAGGTTATGCCCTTGTCATTGAGCGCGTCGCTTAACCCGGTCAGGGAACCCAGGGTCAGCAGCCGGGTCAGCACCTGGGCCTTGACCACGGAGAAATTATTGGCGCGTAGGGTACCGGTTATCGTATCGTTGGGGGGATCGCCGGGCGCGCCGGGGGCGTCGGTCCCGGGAACCAGAAAATTCAGAAACATGGTGCCGCCACGGGCATCGGGATAAAGCCCCAAGGCCCGCGCCATGCCGCCCGCATCGCCGGCGGCCACCATGAAACGCCGGCCACTGCCCATCCCCGAACCTTCCCCCCGGACCGTAAAGCCGACGGTTTGCCCCGCCGCCAGATCGGCCCGCATATTGGCCGTCTGCCATTCACCCCCCGCCCGAAGGCCCGTGCCGGCCAGCCTATGCAACACCACATCGTCGGTCAGATAAACCCGTTCGATCTGCATTTTCAGATCCAACGGTGGCTCCTCGACCGATGTGCCCTGGTCCAGCAAATGGGGCACAAAGGCCCGCAGATCGAGGCTGGGGCCCTTCAGATCAACCCGATAGCCGCCGCCAGCCCGTGGCGCGGCGCTGACCGCCAGTTGCGTGGCGCCAAAAATAAAATTATCGCTGTTCAAGGAAACCAGGTTCCGGTCCTCATCGAAGGCGGCCCGGCCGCTGAACTGCAGACCACCGCCGGAGAATTCGAACCGGTCTAGCATCAAGTCGCCTTTTACCTGGTCCTGAAAAGTCACGTTGATGGCGGCGGGAACCGTGGCCGGTTTGTTCCAGCCAATGTCCGGCCAGTGCAATTCGGCCGCCGTCAGATCAAACTGACCGGCCCCGCGCCGGGTGCCGTCCGCATAAAGATCGATAGAAACCGCCATGTCGACAGTGCCACGCAGTCCAGGCACCGGGGTTAGTTTCAAGGCTTTCCATTGCGCCTCGTTGGCCGCACCGCGAACGGTAAGGCGGTCCCTGGGGTTCGTCCCGGAGTTTGTATCACCGGCTTGAATATTCCGTTTCCACGTCAGCTCCAAAGGCACGCCGTTGATCTTTCCCCGGCCCGACAATTGCAAGGCCCCGCCTTCCACGGAAACGGTGTATTCACCGCCCTCCACCCCATAGCCGCCGGCAATGCCGCTCAGGGACAATTCGGCGATGTTGGCGGCGGCGGAGTAGCCGATCCGCGCCAACGTGAGCTCGTCGTCCAACGGGATTCGCAACAGCGCCCGGGTGGCGGACGTGCCGCCGGCGTCCTGGCCGGCTATTCCCATCGCCTTGGCCAAGCCAAGAGGCTTTGCATCCAGCACGGCAAGGGCGTTCGAAACGGCCCCATGGGCGACGAACGCCACATCGAGAACGGGCGGTTCAAGGGACAGGTCGGCGACATGCAGATTGCCTTCGCTCAATTGCAGACCGCCAGCGGTGGCGCCTGTTACGGTCAGGCCGAATTCCAATGCATCGACATAACCGCTGCCCGCCGCCGCCGTAATGCGCGGCAGATCACCGAAATAGTCGGCCGCTACATCGCGGAAGGTCCAATCCAGACGCGCCATGCCCGGACGGGGCGTGGCGCGCCGCAGATCGCCCGGACGCAAATCGATGGTAAACCGCCCTTCCGTAATCAAGCCGTCATGGACGTTTTTCAAAACCCAACTGCGGGCACCGACACCAAGATCTTCGGGCCAATAGCGGGACAGCGCGGCAACCGGTAGGTTTACAAAACGACCCTTGGCCCGAAAGTCTGTGCCTTCCGCGGCCATGGACCACGCGCCCTCGGCGCGCGCGGTCAAGCCTTGGCCCAAATCCAGATGCAGTTCGGTAACGGTCAGCTGCGTGAAATTATTGGCGAACCGGCCTTTTGCGGCCAGGCCGGCGATGGCCAGGGTTTCGCCCGGTAACCGCGGCACGGCAAGCCGGCCCGGGCCGGTGGTGATATCAAAGCCGAGGCTATTCACGGACCCGTCGGGCAGAATTGACAAATCCAGACGGCCGGCGGCGACCACCGCCATCCCGCGTATTTTGTCCAGGCGGTTGCCGCCTATGGCATTGGCCAGGCCGACGATATCGACTTCGGCGAAATTGACGGCGGCGACAATTGCCGTGCTCTCGTTCCGATACAGGGCGGACAGGCCGAAGGCCGCCTCGGACTGGCCGATGCGCAGGCGGGTGGACAGGCGCACGGTCACGCCGTCGGGATCCTGGCTCAAACTCAGATCGGCGGACGGCACGGCAAGGCGCAGACCGGAGGCAACGTCATGAAAGGACAGATCAGCGCCGCGTACGCTCAATTGTTGCAAATCGCCGAATGTATCCAGCTCCTCCTTGCCGGCGCGGCCGAGCAGTATGCCCGGTTCGATACGAAGCCCCGATCCCTTGGTACCCTCGGGGCCGGAACCCTCGTTGGTGATTTCGACCACACCGTCGGCATGGCGCAGCAAGCGCAACTTCGGCCCGATCAATTCCAGACCGCTGACCCGGATTTGCCCGGACAGCAGGGCCCGACCGTCAAATGTTACCGAAAGGCTTGGTACCGAGATCAACTCGCCCCCGTCCCGGTCCACGAAACGAGCGCCGAACACACGCAGGGCCAGCTTTTTGCGCCAGCCCTCCCAACGCAGCACCGCATCCTCGAACCGGACCCGGAAGCGCCAGGACGGGTCAGCCATGAAATCTTCCAAATAGGGTGCCAGGGGCGCCAGGGAGACCGGGCCCCGGGACAGCATGACGCCGCTTCCAATCAACGCCAGGATGGCGAGTGACAGAATGCCCGCGAAGGCCTTGCCCAATATGCTGCCGGTTTTTCCGAGCATCGTCTAAGCGCGTTGTTTCATGGTATCATTCGGCCCCTGTTGGTGATCAGGTTAGCCAGTCTGGCGGCAAAAGGAAAACGGACCCCCGCATGACGGGAGGCCGCTCATCCAAACATGATCAGGAAACTATTCCGCCGCGACCGCGCCCAGCACCGCCTTGACCTCCAGAAATTCCTCGAAACCGAACGCGCCCCATTCCCGGCCGTTGCCCGATTGCTTGTAGCCGCCAAACGGCGCGCCTTGATCGCCCGGCGCATTGTTGATGTGCACATTGCCCGTGCGCAGGCGGGCGGCGATCCGCCCGGCGTGGGCCAGATCGGAAGAAGAGACATAACCCGACAGCCCATAAGGGGTGTCGTTGGCAATGGCGACCGCGTCATCCTCGTCCTCATAACCAAGAATCGTCAGCACCGGGCCGAACACTTCCTCGCGCGCGATGGTCATGTCGTTATTGACGTTTGCAAAGACCGTGGGACGCACGAAATAGCCCTTGTTCATGCCGTCGGGCAGGCCCGGTCCGCCGGTGACCAGGGTTGCGCCCTCGGCGATGCCGGCTTCGATCAGAGCCTGAATTTTATCGAACTGGACCTTGCTAACGACCGGGCCCATGGCGGTATCTTCCCGGGTTGGGTCGCCGGGTGCCGCGCGTTCGGCGGCCCCGCGCGCGACCTCGATCGCCTCGTCCATGCGGGCGGCCGGGACCAGCATGCGGGTCGGCGCATTGCAGGACTGCCCGGAATTCAACATGCAGCCCGCGACGCCCCTGGACACCGCCTTGGCGAAATCCGCATCCTCGAGAATAATATTGGCCGACTTGCCGCCCAATTCCTGAGCCACCCGCTTGACCGTATCGGCGGCCGCCTTGGCCACTGCAATGCCGGCGCGGGTGGAGCCGGTGAAACTCATCATATCGATATCGGGGTGGGCTGACATGGCCGCGCCCACGGTGGGGCCGTCGCCATTGACCAGATTGAAGACACCGGCGGGCACGCCGGCCTGGTCCAGCACCTGGGCGAAGATATAGGCATTGATGGGCGCCACTTCACTGGGCTTGAGGATCATAGTGCAGCCGGCAGCCAATGCGGGGGCCACCTTGCAGGCGATCTGATTGATGGGCCAGTTCCATGGCGTGATGAAACCGCAGACGCCGACGGCCTCCTTGCGCAACAAGGTGGTGCCGCGCACCTCTTCAAAGGCATAGTCCTTGAGGACCTTGATCGCCGTTTTGAAATGCCCGACGCCGGTGGCCGCCTGGGCCTTTTGCGACAGGGTGATCGGCGCGCCCATCTCGGCCGAGATGGCCTCGGCGATGTCGTTGTACCGTGTCTTGTAGACGTCCAGGATCTTTTCCATCAGCGCGATGCGGTCTTCCCGGCTGGTTTGGGAGAACGCGGGAAAGGCTGCGTTGGCGGCGGCCACCGCCCGGTCCACATCCGCTGGGCCGCCCAGGGATATTGTCGCCACCGCCTCTTCCGTGGCGGGATTGATCACATCCAGGGTTTTGGCCACTACGGGGTCAACCCATTCACCATTGATGTAGAACTGCAGATATTCCTTCATGACCAATCTCCAATGCTTCGGGTATCTGAAAAACGGCCTCGGAATATACAGCCTCGCAGGCCCTGGTCCATGGGCAATTTTGTTTTTCCGCCGACACCCGCGGAGAATGTGGTAGTCAGCCGAATTCGGCTATGGAAGTGGACGTTGGCGTGCAGAATAATCCCCTAAAAGGTATCTTGCTGATGAACCTGGCCATGGTTCTTTTGGCCGGCATGGACGGCATTTCCAAGACCCTTGCGCCTGACTATGCCGTGCCGCAGATCCTCTGCGTGCGGTTCCTGATCTTCTGCCTCTTCGCCCTGGCCATCGCCCGCCCGCGGAGCCTGCGCGCCGCGTTTCGATCGAACCACCCCTATCTGCAAATCGCCCGCAGCCTGATCATCACCATCGAGGTCGGCATCTTCATCCTGGCCTTTCGCTACCTGCCCCTGGCCGACGCCCATGCCATCGCCGGCATCGCGCCCCTGCTGGTGACCGCCCTGGCGGTGCCGTTTCTGGGCGAAAAGGTCGGCCGGCGCCGCTGGACCGCCATCGCCATAGGTTTCGCGGGCCTGCTGGTCATCGTCCGTCCCGGCATCGGCATTTTCGATCCCGCCGCCCTGATCCCCCTGGTCGGCGCCGGCCTGTGGGCGGTCTATCAGATCCTGGTGCGAAAGGTGGCCGACGACAGCGCCGCTACCTCGCTGCTGTACATGGCGGTGATCGGCGCCGTGGTCATGACCGTAATCGCGCCCTTTTTCTGGCGCCCCCCCGACACCACCGGCTGGATCCTGTTGCTGGCCCTTGGCGTGGTCGGCAGCCTGGGCCACTACATCCTGATCCTCGCCTTCCGGGCCACGACAGCATCCACCCTGCAGCCGTTCCACTACATCGTGCTGATCTGGGCCACCATGATTGGCTATCTGGTGTTTGGCGACCTGCCGGATATGTGGACGGTGCTGGGCGCCGCGATTATCGCGGCGAGCGGGATGTATGCCTTTTACCGGGAGCGGCAATTGGGCCATTGAGCTATTGGTTCCGCACGGATCCAAGGCCTTCGAAACGGCCATTGTCGTCGTCACACTCCAACGCCCTGTTGCCCGTTCGACGGCGGCAAATGGCCTCGCCGCCGGAAATTGCCAAACTCAAACAATCCGAAAGGCCTACTGGTACAATGCGGCCGCGTCCCAACCACCCATTAATGGTACTCTGTGGATGGCCCGGTGTTTCAACGAAAGTTGAAAACGCTCTAACTCACCATCATCGGTTCGGGCCGTTGCATGAGGCGTAGCGGACTGCGGCTGTCCGCCGGCGACCAGACCAAGTTGATCTCCAACTGACGGTTGCTTAAGGCCTGGTCATAATCCGTCGCCAAGGGCGCCTCGAACAGTACCGCCTGTTCGCCCTCTCCGGCCGTTATGTCGGCGGACCACAGGACCTCCAGCTGCTGGGGGTCGCCATGGCTATCATCCACGTAAAAGCTGCGCAGATAGATTTTGGTATGAAGCCGGCCAGGGGCATTGCCCGGCGCCAGCCGCAGGCCGTACCCCATCATCGCAGTTTCACGAATACCGTCATATTCAAAAACGCGCAGATTGTCCCCGATTTCGACCAAGTCCGGTGCCGCGAGCACGAGGAAATTGGTGCCGCTCACGCTCGGCCGAATGCTCTCGAAGGGCGTATTTGGGTCAAAATTATCGAAAACACCGCCAATCTCGCGCCAGCCCGGATTGAGGCCAAGAAAATGTTTTGTCGCCCAAAACACGCCGGGTTGATCAAAGTCATCCATGATGATGATACCGCCCGGGCGCATCCGTTGCGACATACAATTCAGATCATAGAAGGCAAATTCGTATAGGTGGTTGCCATCTATAAAGCATACATCGACGTTCGTACCCAATGTATCGACTTCCGTGTATAGACCCATGGAATCGAGGGGTAGATAAGAAACCAGCCCTTTAAGGTCATCTGGCCAGGATTCCAAAATGCCCGGTACCCGATAATTGCCGAACGGATCAATCGTCAGCAAATGCCCACCGTTATAGTTGTTCAGCATAGCCCGCGCCACCACCTCCGTCATGCCGGCATAATAGGTGCCAATCTCGACAAACAGGGCGGGCCGCACCGCGCGCACCAGGCAATGCATGAAGGCGCGGTCCGTGGCGATGGATAATGAGCGTTCCGGATAGCCCTCGAAAAATGCCTTGACCCGTGAAAAACTCGGTCTTTCTGTCAGCTCCAGCAATCTCTCCGCTGGCGCGGCAAATGTGCTCAGGTCCACGCCCGCGATATCTTCCAATGGTTTCACTGTCATTTTTTTCAAATTTTTGGGCCAGTATTTGTTTGTCACATCCGGCTGTACGGACATCCCCGCCAATGCGGAAGACAATTTGCTTGTCTGCATTGGCCGTCCCGTTGCCAGCCGTGATGGATCCGAGTGTAGCGGCCCGCGGCCTGCAAAGCCATGCGGCTATCGGCGAAGTTTCATTTCGGTTATGGCATTCTTCGCATATCGCACCCCTAAAACCGCGATAGCGCATCCCGTAGCTTATCCCGCGTTTGCTCCGCTTCCGCCATGCGCTCGCGCTGGATGGCGACAACCTCCGCCGGGGCCTTATCCGTGAAGCCCTTGTTGGCCAGCTTCTTGGTCATGCCGGTGATCTGGCCGTCCAGTTTGGCCACCGCCTTGGACAGGCGGTCGCGTTCCTGAGCCAGGTCGATGACATCGGCCAGGGGCAGCACCAACGTGGCCTCGTCGACCACGGTTTGTACCGAACCGCTGGGCAGCTCGCCGGCCTGTTCACCCATTTCGCTGATCCGCGCCAGGGTGGCGATCAGGTCGCGCTGGCGCTCCAGGCGGGCCAAGGTTTCGGGGCTGGCGCCGCCGAGCAGCAATGGGGTCTTGGCGGACGGGGGCACGTTCATTTCAGCCCGGATCGAGCGGATTTCGGTGATCATGCGGATCACCCATTCGATTTCCGCCGTCGCCGCCTCGTTCACCAACTCGTCGCCGTAATCGGGCCAGGCGGCGCGGACCAGCATGTGGTCGCGCGCGCGCCCTCCATCTTTAGCCCCATCTTCACCTTGGCCCGTGCGGGCCCATAGCTCTTCCGTCACGAAGGGCATGAAGGGGTGGAGCAGGCGCAGAATGGCGTCCAGGGCCCAGGCGGCGGTGGCTTGGGCCTCGGCCTTGGCGAGGCCGTCGTCGCCTTGCAGGGCGGGTTTGGAGAATTCCACGAACCAATCGCAAAAGGTGCCCCAGACGAAATGATAGGCATCGTTGGCGGCATCATTAAAACGGTAGCTGTCCAGACCGGCGCTGATGCGGTCCTGGGCGGCCTTGAGCTGACCCACCAGCCATTGGTTGACCGGGCCCGTAACCGCGGACGGATCGAAGCCGGGCTGTAGTTCACAACCGTTCATTTCGCAAAAGCGGGCGGCGTTCCATAGTTTGGTGGCGAAATTGCGGTTGCCCTCGATGCGCTGTTCCGACAGCTTCACGTCCCGGCCCATGGCGGCCTGGCTGGCCAGGGTGAAACGCAGGGCATCGGCGCCGTATTTGTCGATCAGCTCCAAGGGGTCGATGATGTTGCCCTTGGACTTGGACATCTTCTGCCCCTTGGCATCGCGCACCAGGGCGTGGATATAGACCGTGTCGAAGGGCACATCGTCGTGGAAATGCAGGCCGAACATCATCATCCGCGCGACCCAGAAAAAGATGATGTCGAACCCGGTGACCAGCAACGAGGTGGGATAATAGCGCTCCAGCTCCGGCGTCTTCTCGGGCCAGCCCAGGGTGGTCAGGGGCCACAGGCCGGAGGAGAACCAGGTGTCCAGCACGTCTTCGTCCTGCACCAGCTCCACCTCCCGGCCATAGTGGGCCTTGGCCGCGGCCTGGACTTCCGCGTACGTCATCTCGACGAAAATCTCGCCGTCCGGGCCGTAATAGGCGGGGATCTGGTGGCCCCACCACAATTGCCGGGAAATGCACCAGGGCTGGATATTCTCCATCCATTCAAAATAGGTCTTGGCCCACATTTCCGGCACGAACTTGGTTCGCCCGGAGCGCACCGCTTCGATCGCCGGTTTGGCCAGGGTTTCGGCATCCGCATACCATTGTTCAGTCAGCCACGGCTCGATCGGCACGCCGCCCCGGTCGCCGTAGGGCACCATGTGGGTATGATCGTCAATCTGGGCGATCAGGCCCTGGGCGTCCAGATCCTCCAAAATCTTCTGGCGCGCCTCGAACCGGTTCAGGCCCTGGTAGGCCGCGGGCGCGTTCTCGTTGATGCGGGCTTCTTCGTCCAGGACGTTGATCATTTCCAGGTCGTGGCGACGGCCGACTTCGAAATCATTGAAGTCATGGGCCGGGGTCATCTTCACCGCGCCGGAACCTTGTTCGGGATCGGCATAATCATCGGCGACGATAATCAGGCGGCGGCCGACCAGGGGCAGGATGGCATGGGTGCCCACCAGGTGCTTGTAGCGGTCATCGTCGGGATGCACCGCTATTGCCGTGTCGCCCAGCATGGTTTCGGGCCGGGTGGTGGCGACGGTAATAAATTTGCCGCTGTCGCCTTCAAGGGGATAGTTGATGTGCCACAGATGGCCGGCGACTTCCGTTTGCTGAACTTCCAGGTCCGAGATCGCGGTCTTTAGCTTCGGGTCCCAATTGACCAGGCGTTTGTCCTTGTAAATCAGGTCCTGCTTGTACAGCTCGACAAACACCTTGTGCACCGCCTTGGACAGGCCTTCGTCCATGGTGAATCGTTCGCGGGGCCAATCACATGAGGCGCCAAGGCGGCGCAATTGCCCGGTGATGGTGCCCCCCGATTGATCCTTCCACTCCCAGACCCGTTCGATGAATTTTTCCCGGCCCAGTTCCTGACGGCTCTTGCCCTCGGCCTCCAGCATACGCTCGACCACCATCTGGGTGGCGATGCCGGCGTGGTCCATGCCCGGCTGCCACAACACGTCCCGGCCGCGCATGCGGGCCAGGCGGATCATGATATCCTGTAGGGTATTGTTGAGGGCATGGCCCATATGCAGGCTGCCCGTGACGTTGGGCGGCGGGATGACGATGGAATAGGGCGGCGCGTTACCGCTTCCCCCCGCAGCACTGATGGCATCGGTGCCGCAGGCAAAAGCGCCGCTCTCTTCCCATTCCCGGTACAAACGGCCCTCGACTTCGGAAGGCATGAAGGTCTTGTCCAGCATCGCCGAACCCTCTTTCAACAGCGGCGGTCCACCAGCATCGAAAATCCGAGGCGGCCCGGCCTAAAATTAAAATTCATGTAACGCATTTCCAGTTTGACTGGAACTGCCTGAGCCGCCCACTCCCCCGGCCCCCCAGACCCTATTGGCACCCACAGAGCACCATTAATGGGTGGTTGGGACGGGGAGTGGGCGGCTCGGGTCAATCTTAAAATGCGCTAGAGGATACCACCCAAGAGGATGGGGAATGAACCTGATGCGGCCTCTCTAGCCGTTCTCCGCCTGTCCCACCAGCTTGGCGATTTCCTTTTCCACCAGGCGTTCTACCAGTGACGGCAGATTTTCGTCCAGCCATTCCTTCAACATCGGCCGCAACAGGCTTTTGACCAGATCTTCCAATGTCTGATGGGCATAGCCCATGGGCATGTCCCGGGCGGCCGATACGGCGCCGGTCAGGCCGGCTAGGGTGCCCGTGGTGGCGACCGCGGCATGATCCGACAACAGGGCGTGCAAATCGGCCACCGGCGCGGCCGCGGGCGCGGCGGCAACGGGTAGCGGTGCGGGGGCCGGCTCGGGCGCTGGCTCCGCCAATTCGATGCTGTCAAAACCTTCGACCGGGACCGGCTCTTCCTCTTCCTCGACCTCCTCTTCCATGGAAGGGTCGAGTTCGGGTTCCAGCTCGGGGACATCATCGATATCCGCGACCACCTCGGTCAATTCGAGGACTTCGTCGTCTTCTTCCGGCGCCGCCTCCTCTTCGGGTTCCTCGGCCGGCTCTTCCGCGGGCTCTTCCTCCGCGGCCTCGGCTACCTCTTCTTCGCCCTCGGCATCCCCTTCGCTGCCTTCTTCTTCATCGTCGGAGATGATCCGGCGAATGGAGGCCAGAATCTCCTCCATCGTTGGTTCCCGGTCTTCGTCTTGTTCACTGGCATCTGTCATGGGCGCGGCCCTTGGGGGAATGGCGATTCAACTGCATTTTAAAAGATGCGTTCGAAAAAGGCTATTACTGTATTTATTTGCATCAATAGCAGTAATTATAGCTTTATGGTGAAGAAAGCCTTAATCGCTGGAAGTGTTCCAGCCCCACCACTTACCGCGAACCTTTTGATAATGCTGGCTGGGGTCGTAAATCTGCACCGGCAGACTAATATGCGCCGCCGTTAATCGGCCGATTGCGGCAAGTAATTGATAGCCGGCGACATATTCATCCCGCTCCGCAATAACCAGGGCGACGCGGGAATCTAGCAATTCCTGTTCCGCATCCAGCACATCCAGGGTTGTACGGGAGCCGACATCGGCCTCCTGGCGGACCCCTTCAAGAGCAATTTCGTTGGCGCGGATCGCCTCCGTACGGGCGGATATCTGCGACCGGGTCGTGGTCATCCGCTCCCAGGCCTGACTGGCCGCCACAATCACGTTGCGGCGGCTTTCCTCCACCTCGATGCGCCGTTGATTGAGCAGTTCCTTCGCCTGACGCACCACGGAATGCACCGCGCCGGCCTGGTAGAGGGGGATGGAAACGGAGGCGGTCAAGGAATAGGACGTGCTGTCGCTGTTTTCCGAGACGGTTTCGTCCGTGCCCCGGGCCCGGCCGGTCAGATCGATCGTCGGCAGAAGGCGCCCGGAGGCGTCTTTCACCCCGTGGCGGGCCACGGCCTCGTTGTTCAGGGCGACTGCGATGTTGGGATTATCGACCTCCGCCGTGGCCACCGCTTCGCCCTCGCTGACGGGCAGGGCCGGCAAGGGTGGGGCCGGTTGCAAGGAACCGGGCATGGCACCGAAAACCTGGCGGTAACTGGCACGGGAGGATGCCAGGGCGCCTTCCGTATCGACCCGTTCGGCGACCACGCCGGACAGGCGCGCTTCGGCCTGGGCGACGTCGGTGCGGGTCACTTCGCCGACCTCGAAACGGTCGCGGGTCGCCTCCAATTGGCGGCGCAGGACCAATTCGTTGTTGCGGTTCAATTGCACCCGGGCCTGATCCCGCAGGACGTCAAGAAACGCCGTGACGCCGGATGTCAGGATCTGCTGCTCTACCACTTTCAGGCGGGCGCGGGCGACCCGCACGCTGCTTTCCGCCTGCGCTATCCCCGCGACCGTGCGGCCGCCCGCATAGAGCGACTGGCTGATATCGGCCGAATAGGTGCGGGGGAACAAATCCCGCTCGCTGGTCGCGTTGGTTTTAGATTTTTGCAAACCGGCGCTGCCGTTCAGGGAAACCGTTGGGCGCCATCCGGCCAAGGCTTGCGGCAGCCCCTCGTCCGAGCCGCGTACCGCCGCGCGGGCCGCTTGCAGGGCCGGATTGGAAGCGTAGGCCGTGGACAGCGCCTCGAACAGGGTTTCCGCGCTGGCCGGCGCCACGGGCACCACCGCCGCACAGAACGCGAACGCGGCGACGGGTGCCCATGGGAGCCGCGAAGTCAGTCGGATAACATTACCTATCATCAAGATTTTCCGGCCGCGCGCGGCCGCCCTAAATTGTGCCTTCGTCAAAAGGCGGAAAATTTAATCGGCCGCTTCAGAATTGAAAGGCTTCCGCCATTTGGAAGCCCGGCAGCATCGGGATCATGGCATCGAACAATTCCCGCCGCGAGACCAGGCCATCCCGGTTTGTATACAATACAGCCCGACCGATTTGGCCCGTCTGGCCCCGGCGTTCGACCACCACCATGCGCCCGCCTTCGGTCAGCTGCCCCTTGTAGGCGGCCGGCACTTCCTCGACCGCGCCGTTAATGAATATGACATCGTAAGGTCCCTGTTCGACACAGCCCGCCAGCAATTCGCCCGAGACGACGGCGGCATTATCGACCTGCAGGTTGGCCAATTGCGCCTCCGCGGCGGCCACCGCAGCTTCATCGGCCTCCAGCCCCACGACCGTCGCCGCCAATCGCGACAGCACGGCGGTGGAATATCCCGTGGCGCAGGCCACATCCAATACCACGTCTGTGGCCCGCACTTCGGCGGCCTGGAGGATACGCGCGAAGGCCATGGGCTCCATCAAATGGCGGCCTTCGCCCAGGGGAATATCCTCGTCCAGATAGGCCACGCCGCGCAATGCCTTGGGCACGAAATTTTCCCGCGGCACCGACAACAGCGCCTGGGTGATGCGGTCATCGGTCAGCTTGTTGGTCAGCAACTGGTTGTTGACCATGTTCAAACGGGCGGCGGCCCTGGAACCATTGTCCGGCATGACATTTCCATAACAAAAGCGGCACCGAAATCAGCGCGCGTTAGAGCAAACAATATTGTTATAGGCGCGCCAGTCCGGCAAGGCAAACGTTGACCCAACAATGAAGGCGCTCTATGTAGCGGGTGGCTCGGCGCCCCGTGAAACTGAATATGGAGCGCTGGTCCAGCTGGCGCGGTGGCGGAGTGGTTACGCAGCGGCCTGCAAAGCCGTGTACGCCGGTTCGATTCCGGCCCGCGCCTCCAGCGTTTTTCCGCAAAAACCTAACGAATTCAGGCCCCTATCGCCAATGGTGGGGGCCTGAAATTTTGCTTTGTTAGCACTTTATCCAAAAATGTTAGCACTTTCCGTTCCCTAGCCGTTCTCAACTGCCGTCACGACGCCGCCACCATCGCGTGGTATTATGCGGCTATGGCCAAGCGGACTGACATTGGGCGCGGCTTCGCCGCAGTGATGAACCACCCTGAACCAGGGCCGACGGTTTTTAAGTTGGCTCAAGGAATCGTTGGGGCCGACGACCAGTATTCCCCCTGTGCTTTATACGTTCCCACCGCAAAAGGTGGCATTGCAACAATCCGGGTAACAGCCGCCGATCTTCAACGACCTGAAAAGTTTCAGGACTGGTTTGACCAAAACCCTCGACGGTGCGCAGCCATCCAAGTCGGGGTCCCCCCGGATTTAAAAAATAATGTGAACCATACTGTGGTCCTCGGTGCTGGCGAAGTTGTGACTTTCGGCGATGCCTTCACAATCAATGAAGCCCGTGATCTCCTAGGCATTGAGGACGACCCAGACAAAATTGTCCCAAGGGGTCTTAGAAAAAAGCACCCCCTGGTCGCGCTGGCATGTGCCATCGAACAAAGGGCGGCGGTGTTTGCCGCTGGTCGGGACGAGA
>JAYGEA010000091.1:0-16256 GCA_046582635.1 Alphaproteobacteria bacterium | reverse complement strand
GGCGTTGAAATCACGCACCTCCGCATGATCGGGGGGCAGATCCCGGTCGATGGCGTCGGTCAGGGCGCCTGCTTGCACGGCGCGGATGCCCATGACGCCCACATTGTTGGCCCGGGCGGCGGCGATCACGTCCCGGGGTCGGGCCCCTTCGTCATAGAATTTCAGGGCGCCCGGAGAATCCATGGCATTGGCGATACATTGCACCACCGCCGGAGCGGGGCTGTCCGCCAACAAATTGATGATGGCACCGGGATGGCCGATACCAGTCAAACCCCAGGCGCCGATCAGACCCTCGGCCACGAAACGTTCGAAACAGGGCCGCACGGTGGCGGTAAAATCGCTATGCGCCGTCATGCGCGCACCGGCGTCGAGATGGTGCTGCATGGGGTGGCCGTCGGGCGCCACGTTGGAATGCAGGAAAAACAGATCCAGCCGCTCCAGACGCAGCCGCGCCAGGGAGTCATGGATCGACGTGCGCAACCGATCCTCGATCCGGTCGGCGGGGGTGTTGCCCAGCAGACATTTAGAGGTGACCCGCAGGCCTGCCGGCGGGCGCCCTTCGAAGGCAAGGCCGAACACTTCCACGGCCTCGCCATTGCCGTAGCGGTAGGCCAGGTCGATCAGGTCAATGCCCCCATCCACCGCCGCCCGCAGGGTGGCAACACATTCAGGTCGGTCCATAGCGCCCCATAGCTGTCCCAGACCGCCGCCGCCCAGGGTCAGGCGGCTGACCGGGCCCAATGGCCCGAGGTTGCCCTGATCCATGATCTAGTTTTGCGCCGGCAGCATTTTGCCGGGGTTCATGATGTCTTCCGGGTCGATGGCCATTTTCAGGGCCCGCATGACCTCGACGCCGTCGCCATGCTCTTCGCGCAGATACTGGCGCTTGCCCAAGCCGATGCCGTGTTCGCCGGTACAGGTGCCGTCCATGGCCAGGGCGCGGTGGATCAGGCGGTCGTTGATGGCCTCCGCCTCGTCGAATTCGGCTGGATTATTGGGGTCGAGGACGAAACACAAATGGAAATTACCGTCCCCCACATGGCCCGATATGGGCGCCGGCACCGATGCCTCTTCCAGGTCCTTGCGGGTTTCCGCGATGCATTCGGCCAGGCGCGATATGGGCACGCAGACATCCGTGGCCCAGATGTCACAGCCGGGGCGCAGGGCCTTGCAGGCATAGGCCACGTCGTGGCGGGCCTGCCACAGGCGGTTGCGGTCCTCCAGCTTGTCGGACCATTGAAATTCGCCAGCCCCGAAATCCACTCCATAGGCCTGCACCATGGCGACCTGTTCGGCAACGCCCGCATCGGTGCCGTGGAATTCCATGAACAAATGCGGCTTCAGGGGAAAATCAGTATTGGAGTATTTGTTGATCGCGTCGATCTGCACATCGTCCAGCAATTCGATGCGGGCGATGGGAATACCCGATTGGATGGTGCAGATCACCGTATCCACCGCGCCTTCCACGCTGTCGAAGGGCACCACGGCGGCCGAGATGTTCTCGGGGATGCCGTACAGACGCAGGGTGATTTCGGTGATAATGCCCAGGGTGCCTTCGGAGCCGACGAACAACCGGGTCAGGTCATAGCCGGCGGCGGATTTTCGGGCCCGGCGTGCCGTGCGGATGACCTCGCCATTGGGCAGCACCACGGTCAGGGACATCACGTTCTCGCGCATGGTGCCGTATCGTACCGCGTTGGTGCCGCTGGCGCGGGTCCCAGTCATACCGCCGATGGAGGCATCGGCGCCGGGATCGATGGGAAAGAACAGGCCTGTATCGCGCAGATAATCGTTCAATTGCTTGCGCCGCACGCCGGGCTGCACGGTGCAATCCAGATCCTCCGCATGGACCGCCAGGACCTCGTTCATGCCGCCCAGATCGACGCAGATACCGCCACGGGCCGCATGCACCTGGCCCTCGATGGAAGTGCCCGCGCCATAGGGAATGACGGGCGTGCCGGTGCGATGGCAGATTTTGACAATGGCCGCGACCTCCTCGGTCGATTGCACGAAGGCGACGGCGTCCGGTGCCTGCACAGGATGCCAGCCTTCGTCCTGGCCATGACTGGTCCGCTGCGCCTCCGCCGTGGACAATCGGTCCCCCAACAGGCCACGCAGTTCCTCGATCACGCCAGATATTGTCTGGTCCGTCGCCACGCTCATAATGTCAGTCTCCCAGCACGGAATTTGAAGTTTGCCAGTATACGCTAATCCATGTGCGCATACATGGTCTGCCCCGCGGTGGGCATTTCGGCCCGCAGGATCTTGCCGCTGAAGGATGAGGTGATGAATAACGAACGGTTGTCCGGGCCGCCATAGGCCAGGTTGGTGGTCAGGGGGCTGCCGTCGGGATCGGGAATCTTGTAGATCGGCAGGCCCAGGGCCGAGAACAGCCAGACCGCGCCATAGCCGGCGTGCGCGATGGAGAGATTACCGTCCACGTCCATGGCCATGCCGTCCGGCCCCATGCCGCCCACCAGTTGCGCGAACAGACCCACCCGGTTGACGCTGCCGTCTTTTCGAAACGGCATGCGCCAGACCGCGTTGGCGCGGGTCACGGCGATATAGAGCATGGTTTCATCCGGGTCCATGACCAGGCCGTTGGGGCTGGGCACATTGTCGATCAGACAATGCAAGGCGCCGCTGCCGTCCTGGCGGAAAACCCGGCCGGTGGGATCATGCAGGCCGCTATCGCCCTGATCGGTGAAATACAGATCCCCATTGGCGCCGAAAAACAGATCGTTCACGCCCTTGTAGCCCGGCAGTTGGTCCGGGCCGATATAGGTTGAGACTTTGCCGTTGACCGGGTCGATCTCCATGATGCCGTTCTGCCGGTCGGCCACGAATATGCGTCCGTCCTTGTGAATTTTCAGGCCGTTGGGGCTGCCGTCGTAATCGGCGACAACGCTGAACGCGCCGGCTTGGTCAATCTTGAAAATCCGGCCATGGGCGATATCCACCACATACAAGTTGCCCTGGCGGTCAAACGACGGCCCCTCCAGGAACGAACCCAACGGCTGGCCCCGGAAGATGTCCCGCGACAAATGGGACTCTTTGTCGAGAAGTTGCAATTCGTCCGGCACCTGGGCAAAGACGGTGGGTTCGATCACGGTGGGTTGGGGATACATAGGCTCGCCTCCGATAATTTATTTATCCTCCATTGTGGCCTGGACGCAGAGCTTGTGGCAAGATTTGTCCCATGAACCAATCACGCCTGACCTATTCGCCCATCAACGACCGGCCCAAACTAGCGCTGCCCAACGGCGCCCGTGTTGCCTTATGGGTCTGTCCCAACATCGAACATTACGAATATCTGCCCGATCCCGTGCGCATCCGCGACCCCTGGCCGCGCATGCCCCATCCGGACATTCTGGGCTATGGCATCAAGGATTACGGCAACCGGGTCGGGCTGTGGCGCATGATCGATGTCATGGATCATTTTAATGTGCGCTGCACCGTCTCGTTGAACCTCAGCGTCTTTGAGCATTATCCGGAGATCATGGCGGCCTGTGAGGAACGCAACTGGGATGTCCTGTGCCATGGCATCTATAACACCCAGTATCTGTGGGGCCTGGGGGAAACCGACGAGCGGGCCATCATCGACGACTGCGTCGAGACCTACCGCCGCCTGACAGGGCGGCAGCTGGCGGGCTGGTTCTCGCCGGCGGCATCGCACACCCTGAACACACCGGACCTGGTGGCCGAGGCGGGCATTAAATATTACGCCGATTGGTTCCATGACGACCAGCCCGGGCCGATGAATGTGCGCCGTGGCCGTCTGTTGACAATGCCCTACAGCATGGAACTGAACGATGCGGTACTGCACAACCGGGCCCAGGAGGCGGATGATTTTCTGGTTATGGTACGGGATTATTTTGACGCCATTTATGCCGAAGGGGCCGAGCAGCCCCGTGTCATGTGCATCGCCCTGCATCCCTACATGATGGGACAGCCCCATCGCATCGGCTATTTGGAAAAAGCCCTCGACTACGTGCTCTCTCACGACGGCGTCTGGCAGGCCACCGGCGAGGAAATCGCCGATTGGTACTACAGCCAGATGTGGGACAAAGTTACCGCCAAATTAAGGGAACACGATCATGGTTGAGCGTCGGGAACCAGGCATGGACCATGACCTTTATCCCTATTCGGCCCTGCCCACCCGGCCCGTTCTCAAATGGCCCGATGGCAACCGGCTGGCCGTCTGGATCGTCCTGCATCTGGAACACTGGCCCCTGCAGGCGCCCGCCGCGGCAGTCCGCGATGGCCGGTTTCGCGGCGAGTTCGGCAATTTTTCCCCCGACTACCGCACCTATTCGACCCGTGAATACGGCAACCGGGTGGGGATCTTCCGGCTGTTCGAAGTGCTGGACCGCTACCAGGTACCGGTGACCGTGGCCGCCAACGCCGCCCTGTGCCGCCGCCGTCCGCAATTGATCGAGGCCTGCCTGGAGCGGGGCTATGAAATCGCCGCCCATGGCGACGATGCCGCGCGGATGATTTCATCCCGCATGAGCCGTCGGGAAGAAGAGGACTATATCAACACCGCCCTGGCAGAGGTTCGCCGGATCAGCGGTACCGCCCGGGTCGGCTGGATCGGGCAGGATTTTGGCGAAAGCCCCCGCACGCCGCAATTACTGACCCGGGCCGGGGTGGACTACCTGGCCGATTGGCCCAACGATGACCAGCCCTATTGGCTGAACCTTGATCCGCCCCTGTTGTCCCTGCCCTATCATGTGGAATGGGATGATGCCACCCTGATGGCCGTACGTCAGGTGACGGCGCCCCGTTACGACCAATTCGTGGTTGAGGCCGCCGAACGCATGCACTGTGAAAGTGCGCAAAGCGGCCGCATGATGAGCCTGGGTCTGCACCCCTGGGTCATCGGCCAGCCCCAACGGATCCGGTATCTGGACCAAATTTTGGCCCATTTGCGGGGCATGAACGATCTGTGGTTTGCCACCGCACGGGACATTGCCGATTTCTATCGGGCGCAAAACCCGACGGCATAGGCAAGTTGCTTCATCTAGCACCGCCTTAAATTAACCTTTGGCATTTGGGCTTTATTAACCCCTGCTCGAATACTTTAGGCTGGTGTTCATAGGATTGGTAAGTGCCCGTCCAACAACAATGTGATGAGTATGGGACAGAAATTGCCCAAACAAGCAGAGATCGCCGATAACAACTGGGACATCGACCTGCTGTCCCGTGCCGTCAGCGCCGCTGGCGAGGCCATTTACCGTTGGGACATTGGCCCCGACCGGCTTGAATGGTCCCCCGGCGCGCGGGATGTTCTCGGCCTGTCGGAAAGCGACGTCCCCACCCTATCAACCAAATTGCAAATGCGCATAGCCCCCGACGATCTGCCGGCGCGGGCCATCGCCCTTTCCGCGATGTTGGACCAGGGTGAAGATTATTGTTGCGAATTCAAACTGCGCCATTCAGATGGCGGCTTCGAATGGGTCGAGGAGCGCGGCACCGTCGAGTTGGACGGCGCCGGCAAGGCGGTCCGTTTCCACGGCCTGTTGCGGATCATCACCAGCTGGAAGTAACGCGAGTTCGAATTGGAGCGCATGGCGTTCTTTGGTGATTTGACCGGGCATTTGAACCGCGCCCGCCTGCAAGAGGCCCTGGACGAGATCTTGGAAACCTGCCGCAGGGATGGAACCACGGCGGCCTATCTGATGGTCAACATCGACCGCCTGGGCCTGTTGAACGATGCTTATGGTTTTGATATTGCCGATACAGTCATCATGGATATTGGTAAACGGGTCGAAGACTGCACCCGCGTGGGCGACATCATCGGCCGGGCGGGCGGCAACCAGTTTGGCCTCATCCTGCCGGATGCGGGTAATGTGGAGCTGCGCAATGTGGCGGACCAAATCCTGACGACGACGCGCCGGCGCGAAGTCAACACCGGGGCCGGCCCCCTGGCCGTTTCCGTGTCCTTGGGCGGGGTTCTGCTGCCGAAGGATGTCGCAAACAGCCGCGAAGTCATGGGCCGCACCGAGGAGGCGCTGTCAAAGGCCAAGCAGCGCGGACGGGATCGTTTCGTGCTGCACCGTACCTCCGCCAGCCGGGACGCCACCCGGCGCAAATCCCTGGCCACGGGCGACGCGGTCATGCGGGCCATGAAGGACGGCCGCCTGACCTTTGCCGTGCAACCGATCATCGACGCTGTCACGGGCGAAACGCAGCTTTATGAATGTCTGCTGCGCATGTTGAATGAAAACGGCGAGTTGATCCCCGCCGGTCTGTTCATCCCCGTGGTGGAAAAGCTGGGACTGATCCGCCGCCTGGACATCTTTACACTGGAGATGGCCTTGCTGGAGATGGAGCAGGTCGCCGACATCAATCTGGCGGTCAATATTTCGGGCATGACGGCGACCGACCCATCTTCCCTGGACCAGCTTTTGTCCCTGGTGCATATCCACTCCGGCGTCGCGGACCGGCTGATATTCGAGATCACGGAAACCGTCGCCATGATGGAATTCGAGGAAACCGCCCGCTTCGCCAACAAACTGCGGGACCTTGGTTGCCGCATCGCCCTGGACGATTTTGGTGCCGGCTATACCTCGTACCGGCATTTGAAGGCCCTGGCGGTTGATATCGTGAAGATTGATGGCCAGTTTGTAAAAGACCTGCACACCAACCGGGAAAATCAGCTGTTCGTGCAAACTTTGCTGGATCTGGGCCACGGCTTCAATGCTCAGGTGGTCGGCGAATGCGTGGAAACCGAGGACGAAGCCCAGGCGCTCCGGGACCGCGGCGTCAAATACCTGCAGGGTTATCATTTCGGCGCCCCCACCCTGGAGCGTCCCTGGAACAACGGAAACCTACAAGTGGTCCAATCGCTGGCCGGCGATTAGCTCAAATCAAGATTGGCCCAGCGGGCGGCTCGGCGAGTCCAATCAAACCGGAAATGCTCTGGTGCCCGCCCTAATCCCGCCGGTCCCGGCGATCCCGATGCCAGGCGAATAGCATCAACAAGGCGGCGGCCACGGTGCAGACCATGCCGGCGATGGCGGGGGGCAGGGTTTCGGTGAACATGTAGAGGCCGGCACCGGCAATCAGCAATAATGCCGCCAGACCGTGCAGGTGCCGCCGCGTCATAGGCCCATTTGCGCCCGGTGCCGCAACATGTGATCGGCCAGGACGCAGGCCATCATGGCCTCGCCCACGGGGACGGCGCGAATGCCCACGCAAGGGTCATGGCGGCCCTTGGTCACCACTTCGGTGGCCGCCCCCGTCTTGTCGACGCTGCGCCGGGGGATCAGGATGGAGGAAGTGGCCTTGACCACGAAACGGATGACAATGTCCTGGCCGCTGGAAATGCCCCCCAACACACCGCCGTTGTGATTGGCCGAAAAGTTCGGGCCGTCGTTGCCGGGCAGCATCTCGTCCGCCGCATCGTCGCCGCGCAAACTGGCGGCGCCGAAGCCCGAGCCGATCTCGACCCCCTTGACCGCGTTGATGGACATCATGGCGGCGGCCAGATCCCCGTCCAGCTTGCCGTAGACCGGGGCGCCCCAGCCCACCGGCACGCCGGTGGCGTGCACCTCGATCACCGCGCCCACGGAAGATCCCGCCTTGCGGATGCCATCCAGATAATCTTCCCACACCGCCGCCATGGCCTCATTCGGGCAATTGAAGGCATTGCCGCCGACTGCGTCCCAATCCCACCCGGCGTCCTCAACCACATGTTCGCCGATCCGGCGCAGGGCGCCGCGGATGGTGATGGAGGGGCCCAGCACCTGGCGCGCAACGGCACCGGCGGCGACCCGGCAGGCGGTTTCCCGGGCCGAGGACCGGCCGCCCCCGCGGGGATCGCGGATGCCGTATTTGCTGTGATAGGTATAGTCCGCATGGCCCGGACGGAAGGTATCGGCAATGGCGCTGTAATCCTTGGACCGTTGATCCACGTTTTCGATCAGCAGGCTGATGGGCGTACCCGTGGTCCGGCCCTCGTAGGTGCCCGAGAGAATGCGCACCTGGTCCGTCTCCTGGCGCTGGGTGACGAAGCGCGAGGTGCCGGGCCGGCGTCGGTCCAGCCAGGGCTGAATATCCGCTTCGGTCAGCTCCAGCAGCGGTGGCGTGCCGTCGATCACGCAGCCGATCGCGGGGCCATGACTTTCGCCCCAGGTGGTGACCCTAAATAGTGTGCCGAAACTGTTGTGCGACATCGGTCTGTCTTTGAGCTAGACGGTGGAAATATCCGGTGCGTCCACGGCCTTCATGCCGACCACGTTGTAGCCGCAATCCACATGATGGGTTTCCCCCGTGACGGCGCTGCCCAGATCGCTGAGCAGATACATGGCCGCGCCGCCAACCTCGTCAATGCCCACATTGCGGCGCATGGGCGAATTGTATTCGCTCCACTTCAGAATATAGCGGAAATCACCGATGCCGGAGGCGGCCAGGGTCTTGATCGGCCCGGCGGAGATGGCATTGACCCGAATGTTACCCGGGCCCATGTCGGCGGCCAGATAGCGCACGCTGGCCTCCAGCGCCGCCTTGGCCACGCCCATGACGTTATAATGGGGCATCACCCGTTCCGCGCCATAATAGGTCAGGGTGATGATGGAGCCGCCATTGGACATCAGTTTTTCGGCCCGCTGACACAGGGTGGTGAAAGAATAGCAGGAGATATCCACCGAGCGGGCAAAGTTGCCTGCCGTGGTATCCACATAGCGGCCCTTCAATTCCTCTGGATTGGCATAGGCGATGCCGTGAACCATGAAGTCCAGCTGGCCCCATTCCGCCTCGATCCGCTCGAACACCGCATCCATGCTGGCGTCGTCGGTGACATCGCACGGCATGACCAGTTCCGAGTCAACGGACGCCGCCAGGGGCCGCACCCGTTTCTCCAATGCCTCACCCTGAAAGGTAAAGGCCAGTTCCGCCCCTTGCTCGGCGGCCGCCTTCGCCACGCCCCAGGCGATTGAGCGGTTGTTCGCCACCCCCATCACCAGACCCCGACGGCCCGCCAACAATCCTGCCCCAGACATATTCAGTCCCGTCTCCAACTTTGTGAAAGTGGTTCAGACTTCAATGAAAACACTCTCGGATATTCTACACTAAGCGGGGGGCGGGGCAAATCAGCAAACATGCGCCGCGTGAAATTAGGCGAATTTGGCTGGTTCTGGCCGTAACTGTCCGTTATTCGGTATCGGCGTCGGTTACCCGCGAGGCCGCCCATTCTTCCAACATCGCCGTCAGCGCCGCATCGGGCGGATCGGGCAGGGTGAGGAGGAGGTGGACATACTGATTGCCGGCCACATCCGCCTTGGGTGGTTTGATGCCCTTGGCTTTCAGGCGCAGGGTCTGGCCGCTGTTGGCGCCCTTGGGAATGGTCATGGTGACGCTGCCGTCAATGGTCGGCACGGCAATCTTGGCGCCCAGGACCGCATCGGCCAGATCCAGGGGCAGATCCAAATGGATATCCGTGCCTTCGCGGCGAAACTGGGGATGGCGGTTGACGCTGACCTCGACCAGCGCATCGCCGGGACCGGCGGGACCGGGGTCGCCCTGGCCGCGCAGGCGGATTTGCTTGCCGTCCTCGATCCCGGCGGGAATGCGCACATCCAGCATTTTGCCGTCGGGCAGGGTGATGCGCCGGGTCGAGCCCTTGGCCGCATCGAGAAAATCAACCGTGATCTTATAAGAACGGTCCGGGCCGCGCTGTTGGCGGGCATGGCCGGCCCGACCGCCCGCGCCACGTCCGCCGCGCATGTTGGAAAAGAATTCGCCAAAGACATCCTCGGGATTGAATCCCTGGCCGCCGCCAAAACCGGCCCCGGGACCGCCCCGGCCGCCGGCGTATTCATAGCGGTAACGGGCCCTTTCCTGACCATCGGCGCCGATTTCGCCATTGTCGTAGCGTTGGCGCGAAGTTGCGTCGCCCACCAGGGAATAGGCGGCAGAAATCTCCTTGAAGCGATTGGCCACGACGCTGTCGTCCGGGTTCAGGTCCGGATGCAGTTCCTTGGCCAACTTGTGGTAGGCCTTTTTAATGTCACCGTCGCTGGCCGTCCGCTGGACGCCAAGCACTTCGTAAGGATCCCGCATAACGGCCTTTTCCTGAAAATTACGCCAAACCGCACTCTAAAAAGCTACGGACACGGTCATACCGCGCCTAATAACGCTGTCCAACCTTAATATGGTAACGCTGGGGAATGGTTAACAGACCAAATTGGAATAATTCGCGAACTGGGTCTCTATCACCGTACCTTGGTATTATTCGGCGCTTTGCAGTGTTTGCAACATTTTTCGCGCCGCGGCGCGTTCGTCCGGGCTCATTCTTTGGTCCAGGACATCGCGGCCGACCCGGGCGCCGGGATGGCTTTGCGCGGCGGCGCGGGCCAGCCAGAAGAAACTTTGGGCATTGGAAGCTTCGGTAAATTCTGGCCGCAGATATAGCTTGCCCAGTTGATACTGCGCCTCCACCTGGCCGTTTTCCGCCAATGGCTGCCAATGGGTCCTGGCGGCGGCGAAATTGGCGGCGTGCAGCGCCACCAGGCCGGCGGCAAGGTCGCCAATGGGTGCTTGGACAGGCGCCCGTTCCAAACTGGATTCCGCATCCGAGGCGCTGTCAATAAGTTCCAGCTTGCTCAAAAATGACGCCACAAATTCCAGGAACGACGGCGCGGGCGCAACTTCAGCCGTCGATTTCGAAGTCGGGGCCGGGGCCGCTTTATCTTCCGTGTTGCCCAACGCCGCGGCATCCATGGAGTCTGTCTTGGGTGTTGTCGTGGTCTTTTTGATGGGTTTCGCGATCACCTCGGGCCGCACCTGGCGGGCCGGCGGTGGCCCGGGCGCGCTGGGCGGCCCGGCGGGTCCGGAGACAAGGGCAACCAGTTTGCCCAGGGCGCGCAGGGCCGGTTTATGACCGGCCTGGGCGGCGCGATAGAACCACCCGGTGGCCTTGGCCTCGTTCCGTTCCACACCCTGGCCGCGCAGATACAGCAGCGCCAGGTTATATTGGGCCAGAACATGACCGCCGCCGGCGGCGGCGGTAAACCAATAGGCGGCCTGTTGGGCGTCCTTCTCCACCCCCTGTCCGCGCAAATACATGGCGGCCAAATTGGCTTGGGCACGGGCCAGGCCGTTATCGGCGGCCAAACGGTACCAGGATGCGGCCTGGGCGAAATTCTGGGCCACGCCCAGGCCCATGCGGTAAAGATGCGCCAGGTTACGTTGCGCGGCGGGGTCGCCCGTATGCGCCCAGGTCAGCCAGATGTCGCGCGCCAGGGTGAATTCGCCGCGATCATAGGCCGCGACGCCGGCCGCAAAGGGTTGGCTGGGCGCCTCGAGGCCGACAATCCTGCCCGGTTCATGCTCCTGCGCGCCGGCCGGCGCCGGCAGAATTTGTCCCAGCGCGACACAGATCGCCGCGCCGGCCAGGAAATTAACCGTTGACGATTTGCCAGCTGCCATCGGGTTGCCTGCAGGCCGTGCCGTAGGCGGTTTCCGTCTTGCCGCCCACGGTAATGGTCTGTTCGTATTCGCGGCAGTACTGCCCGGTGGCATTTTTATAGGACGGCTGTGGCGTCACGGTGCCTGAATGGCCGCTATCGGGGTTTTTCCAGCTTACCGCCTCGCCGGACGGGGTGGCTTCCAGGGTCCGTTGAGTGGTTTGCTGCATGGCGAGACGGTCCGCCTTGTCGAGGGACTTGCCGACCTCGCCGCCCAGATAGGCGCCCAAAAGAGTGCCAGCCGCCACCGCGACCAACTTGCCCCGGCCGCCGCCAATCTGGCTGCCGGCGACCGCTCCGCCGACGGCACCCAACAAGGTGCCAAGGGTCTGTTTCTGCCCGCCCTGCTGACAGGCCACCAAGCCAAGGGCCAGCAGGCCGATGGCAAAAATACGAATATTTCGTGTCATGGGTCGTTCCATTCGCAGTTAAATTCGCTGTTACATTCAATAGTCACAATGAACTTAAATCAGGCAATGCCCAAATTCAGTCCGGAAATTTTCCCACCATGCAGCGCCGCGCCGCATGAACCGGGCACGCCAATGGCCTATATATAGGACGAACCGGTGGGAGAACCAGTGCAGATTGCACCGCCGATGGTTACCATATAGGTAACGGTACTCTTTGCGACGACGGAGCCAGCATCGTGCAGCAGACGGCTAACAGCCAGAATACCGCCCCTGGGGCGCCCGTGGCCAGGAACCCCCGGCACGCCCGCCTGTTGCGCCTGGCGACGCGGGCCGCCGTGGGGGTCGCCGGGCTGTTGATCGTGACCAAGCTGGCGGCCTGGTTTCTGACCGATTCGGTGGCGATATTGAGTTCCCTGATGGATTCGGTCCTGGATGTGGGCGCCTCTCTGGTAAATATGTATGCCGTGGCCCATGCCCTGGTGCCCGCCGACCGGGAGCACCGCTTTGGCCATGGCAAGGCGGAGGCCCTGGCGGGGCTGGCGCAATCGGCATTCATCTCCGGCTCGGCGCTGTTTTTGGTGGCGGAGGCGGTCCAGCGGCTGATCGAACCCCGCGCCATCATGCGCGACGAGATCGGCATCGCGGTGATGGTGCTGTCCCTTGTGCTGACCCTCGGCCTGGTGATCTTCCAACGCCAGGTGGTCAAGCACACCCGGTCCGTCGCTATTTCAGCGGATTCCATGCATTACCGGGGCGATATTCTGGCCAATCTGGGCGTCATCCTGGCCCTGGTGCTGGCCGGCCGGTTCGGCTGGATCTACGCCGATGCCATCATTGCCCTGCTGGTCGCCGGCTACATCCTGTTCGGCGCCTGGGGTATCATAAAAAGCGCCCTGGATCAGTTGATGGACCGGGAATTGCCCGAGCCCCAACGCCAGCGCATCCGGCGCATCGCCCTGGCCCATGACCGCGTGGAAGATGTGCATGATTTGCGCACCCGATCATCGGGCATGCAATCCTTCATACAACTGCATATGGAGCTGGATGGCGATCTGACCCTGATGCAATCCCATGAAATCGCCGATGAAGTGGAAGCCGCCATCCGGCTCGCCTTCCCGGGCGCCGAGGTCATCATCCACCAGGATCCGGCGGGGTTGGAAGAATGGCGACCGGAATATCCAGCCTAGACCAGCAGGAGGTCATTGATTTTCTCCGCAATCCCGAAAGCCATGGTTTGCAGCCGGGTGACCATGTCCCGTGCATTCAGACCCATGGCGCCCTGGTCTTTCTGGCCGGTCAATTTGCCTACAAGTTGAAGCGGGCGGTGCGACTGCCCTATCTGGATTTCTCCACTTTGGACAGGCGCCGGGCGGTCTGCCGCCATGAAGTGGCTTTGAACCGCCGCACCGCGCCCAAGCTTTATCTGGGCGTGGAAGCCGTCGCGCGGCGGCCCGATGGGCGGCTTGAGATCGGCGGAGACGGCGACGCGGTCGACTGGCTGGTAAAAATGCGGCGCTTCGCCGATGGCGCATTGTTGAGCCAGGCCGTGGCGATTGGCCCTCTACCGCTGAAAATCTTGCATGCCCTGGCCGACACCATTGCCGAATTTCATCGTGAGGCGGAAGTGTCGAACGAATGGGGCGGCGCAGACGAGGTGGGACGCATCGCCGCCGTAGACGGAGCGGTGATCGCCCGCTTCACCTCCGATCTGTTTGCACCAAAGCGGGCGGCTGCGGTGGCGGCCTTGACCCATCAGACCATCGAGGCCCAGCGCCCATTGTTGGAAGAGAGGCGGCGCCGGGGTTTTGTCCGCCATGGCCATGGTGACCTGCATCTGGCCAATATCTACTTGGATGGCGATCGCCCGACGATCTTCGACGCCATAGAGTTCGATGATCGGCTGGCGCAAAACGACACGCTCTATGATCTGGCTTTTTTGTTGATGGATTTGTGGTATCGCGGCCTGCACGGCGAGGCGAACCGGATTTTCAATCGCTATTTATTGCGCACGGATGATCTGGGCGGCCTGCCCGCCCTGCCCCTGTTCCTGTCCATGCGGGCCCGTATCCGGACCCAGGTGGCCGCGCTAACGGCAGCCGGGCAGAACGACGATCCGGAACTACGGGCCGAGGCCGTCCGTTATCTGGATCTGGCCGGCGCGGCGCTGATACCACCCGCGCCCGTCCTGGTCGCGATGGGTGGCTATTCGGGCAGCGGCAAATCCCATCTGGCCGCCGCGTTGGCGCCGTCGTTGGGCGCCATGCCGGGCGCGGTGCATTTGCGCAGCGATGAACTGCGCAAGGTGATGCTGGGCCGCGACCCAGAAACCCCCCTGGGACAAGATGCCTACACAGCCAAAATCAGCGCCAAGGTCTACTACACCTTGCGCCAGCGCACCGGCCAGGCGCTGTCTGCGGGCCACGCGGTAATCGCCGATGCGGTCCACAACCGGCCCGACAGCCGGGCCGCCCTGGCGGAACTGGCGGCCCTGCACGGCGTGCCCTTCGTGGGCATCTGGCTGGATGCAGATCCGGCCCTGATGGCGGACCGTATCGCGGGCCGCCGGGGCGATGCCTCGGACGCCGACCGGTCGGTGATGCAACGGCAGGTGCGCCATGGTGCCGGGAAAATCGACTGGCACCGCCTTGACGCCGCCGCGCCATTGGCGGAAAAGGTGGCACAAGTCCAGGCATGGGCCGGGGCAGTTGTTTAGAGCCTTTCAGGATTTAGAGGCTCTACCGAGCTGCCCGCTCCCTCACCCGGCCACCCACGGAATTATACTCATTGGGTGGCCGGGTGAGGGAGTGGGCGGCTCGGATCAAACTTGAAATGGTTTAGGTAGTACCGGTTTATGTCCCGACAGAACGGCAGTATCGAAGTTCAGTATGGCTGGGTGATTATCATCGCCTCCCTCGCCATTCACTCCATCGGCCTGGGCGCGCCCAATATTTTGTTCGTAACCCTGAAACCCATCGCCGCCGACCTGGGCTCGGACCGGGCCATGCCGTCCCTGGCCTATTCCCTGATGATGCTGGGTACGGGTATCGGCGGCCTGGCCATGGGCTGGTGGCTGGACAAGCGTGGCGTGATGGAACCGGTATTGTTCGGCGCCGTGATGATTGCCCTGGGCTCTTTCCTGGCGGCGCAGTCGGGCGGCAAATGGAGCCTGTATCTGGCCAACGGCATTCTGATCGGCCTGCTGGGCAAGGCGGCGATGATCGCGCCCCTGATAGCCAACGCCACCCGCTGGTTCGACCGCCGGCGCGGCTTGGCTGTGGCCATTATCGCCTCCGGCCAGGGGGTGGCCGGCTTGTTCTGGCCGCCGGTGGTGCGCTACATCAATGAAGGCGCCGGCTGGCGCGAGGTCTACCAGTTCTATGGCGTCTTTGTGCTGGTCACCATGATACCCCTGGCCTTGCTGCTGCGGCCCAAACCGCCGGCAATATTGATAGCGACCACGGCCAGGGAAGACGGCGACGGCGGCCGGAACCAAATTTTGGGCCTGCCCTCCAACGGGGTGCAATTGGCGCTATGGCTGGCCGTATTGGGGTGTTGCGCGGCCATGGCCATGCCCAACGTACATCTGTTCAGCCATGCCACGGACCTTGGTTTTCCCACCGTTCGCGCGGCGGAGCTGCTATCGGTGCTGTTTGCGGCGGCCTTTTTCTCGCGCATCGCCTTCGGCATGCTGGCGGACCGCATCGGCGGGGTGCGCACCTTGCTGATCGGCTCCGCTTGTCAGGCCGCCATGCTGTTGGTTTTCAGCCAGATGGAAACCTTGCAAGGCTTATATGTGGCGGCTTTCATGTTCGGTCTGGGCTTTGCCGGCATTATGCCCTGCTATGCCCTGATCGTCCGGGTGCTGTTTCCGGTCAATCAACTGGGCTGGCGCATCGCGGCGCAGTATCTGTTCGCCGCCCTGGGCATGGCGTTGGGTGGCTGGATGGGCGGCGCCATTCATGACCTGACGGGTGGTTATTCGGCCGCCTTCCTGGCCGGTTTCGCCTTCAACATCATGAACCTGATCATCATCGCCGGACTGTTCATGGGCCAAATGCGTCTGGGACCTAGTGACGTACCGGCGTAGCGCTTTTCAAGCTTGATCCAAGCCAGCCCTCTCCCCCACCCGGCCACCCATTGATTATGATTTCGTGGGTGGCCGGGTGGGGGAGCGGGTGGCCTGGTCCTTAGTCACGAGATAGGTAACACATTTACGTCACGACATAGGTATCTTGATCGGACGGCGCCGGAGAGGACCTGGCCCTCGGCCTCGTCCATGGGCCGGCAGTTCGTCCGGGCCGGCCTGGTTCGGCCCCGCAAACGCCGGGTTCGCACGCCGGGCATGGGTCATCCTTTGAGCCCTTGCCAAGCTGCA
>JAYGEA010000033.1:0-6133 GCA_046582635.1 Alphaproteobacteria bacterium | reverse complement strand
TATCGTCTTAAATATCGAAGACATCATCGAGTTTGCGGTCGTATCTTTCCGCCCAAATATGGCTGCCGTCCTGCGCGTCAATCAATTGCGCGGTGACCCGAATGCGCTGGCCCTCCCGCCGCACACTGCCTTCCAGCACATATCGGACGTCAAGGTCATCGGCAACCTTGCGCACATCCTGCGAATGGCCATTGTAGGCGGAACTGTAGTTGAAGCTCGAATTGCGGGCGATGACCCGCAATCGCGAAACCTTGGACAGGGCGGTAATAATGTCCTCGACCAGACCGTCGGCGAAAAAATCCTGTTCCCGATCGTCCGACATATTGCTGAACGGCAGCACGGCGATGCCGGGTTTCGTCGGGTGGGCTGGTTCCCCATCGTCTGCGCCAATGGCGGTTACACGGCCCAGAAACCGAAAACCGCGGCGCGGCACGGTTTTGATCAGCACCTGCCGCTTGCCGTCGTCACCCAACGCCTTGCGGGCCGCATTAATACGCGAGCTGATGGAGGCATCGGAAATGGCGCGTCCGGACCAAATAACTTCGATCAACTCTTCACAGCTGATCAAGCGTTCGGCATTCTCGACCAGATGGCGAAGAACATCGAAAACCTGAGGCACCAGTGGGCGCACCTCGTCCGAGACCCTGAACTCAAGCTGATCCGTATCCAGTTCGAATGACCCGAATTTGTACAGCATGCCTTTTCCGCGCTATCCCGTCCCTGTTCTGTCCGGTTGAACAAAATCTCAATGAATTGTTTCTGTTCGAATTTTGCCATTATCCGCGACTTCTCAAGATTATCTCAAGGTTTTCTCCAAGCGGCCAATCAGGAACATGGCTAACCTCAAACAATCACGGCGGATATCTTATCAGGGGGGTTTTTAACATGGCCGATCAATGGGTTTTCAAAAGCGAAACGTACGACAACTGTAATTGCGCCGTAAACTGCGGCTGCCAGTTCAATTTACCCAGCACGCACGGCTATTGTCAGTCAGCCTACGCCGGCACGGTGGTCGACAGCCACTTCAACGGCACGCCACTAGCGGGCCTGAAGTGGTCCTGCCTGTACAAATGGCCCGGCGAGATCGCGGACGGGGGCGGCACAAGCCAAATCGTTATCGACGAAAGCGCGGACGAGGCGCAACGCCACGCAATGGAAACGATCATCTCGGGTGGGGCATGCGTGCCGCTCAGCAATGCTTTCTCTGTCTTCGGTTCCCTCTGCCCGGAAAACTTGGAGACATTGTTTCTGCCCATCGATCTTGAAGTGGATTTCGAAGGCAGAACCTTGAAGGTCAATATACCCGGCGTCATGAGGGGCGACAGCAGGCCGGTGATCAAAGCGTTCAATGGAGAGCCGTTCCATATCGCCCTGGCGCGTTCGAGCGGCAGTTTTGAATTCACTTACGCGGAAATCGGCCTGGGCTCGACCATGGCGATGGGTGAGATGGACATGGCGTACGAAGATACCTACGCTCATTACTGCGTCCATCATTTCAATCAGGATGGCATGATCCGCGAACGATCACGGCTGACCGCATGGCTTGATCGATAGAAAAGTAATAACCCCCGATTAGGGGTGCGGCCAAACCTGGGGAAACATTTCGCAGGTCATCAGATCGCCTGGTTCAAGGCCGTGGCCTTCAAGCGGCGGAGACGTCTGTCCGGCGCGGGTGGCATAGCGGGTATCCTCGCCCAGCCAGCGGGTGGCATAGGCCCGGCGGCGGGTTTGTCGCGAGGCATTGCCCGGCGCGCCATGGACCACCAGGGCATGGAAGAAAATGCAATCGCCCAGATCCAGATCCCATGACAACAGATCGAGCTCAGGGCGTTGGGCATCGAAATCGGGAATGGATTCGAAACGGGGGTCCTGGGTTTGCAATTCTGGCGTGCCGGATTTGAAGAACTGCGGCGCGAACCAGCGGTCCCAGCGGTGGGAGCCGACGATAAATTCCACGCAGATATCCCGCGGCACCGGGTCCAGGGGCAGCCAGATGGAGCCGACCATCCAGCCTTCAATGGGATAGTAGGGTTGGTCATGATGCCAGGGCGTCTTCTCTTGCGTGCCCGGTTCCTTGACCAGCAAATGGTCGTGGTAATAGGCAATGGTTTCGGCTCCCATCATGCGCGCGGCGATGGCCCCGCCCGGCCCTTCCAGGGCGAACCGGCGGGCGGGCTCCCAACGCTGCCAAAGCTGGAAGTCAACGAAGAACTCGCCGGCGTTGCCGGGGTGTGTGTTGTAACGCACCATGGGGCCCGGCGCGGACTTGTCATCGTCCACCGCCTCGCGCAGCCCTTCGATCCAGTCCAGATCGAACAGGCCTTTCAAAAGAACGGCGCCGTCCCGTTGATAGGCCGCGACCTCCGTCTCGGTAATGGGCCGGAGAGGATCGCGATGCAGCATAGCGCTGGCGTCAGCCGACGATTTCAGTGGCGGCGAACCAGTAGGCGATTTCCTCGGCCGCCGTTTCCGGGGCGTCGGAGCCGTGCACGGAATTAGCTTCGATATTCTCGGCGAAATCCTTGCGGATGGTGCCCATCGCGGCTTCGCCGGGATTGGTGGCGCCCATGACTTCGCGGTTCTTGGCGATGGCGTCCTCGCCCTCCAAAACCTGAACCACCACTGGGCCGGAGGTCATGAAGCTGCACAGATCGTTGAAGAAGGGGCGTTCGGCATGCACGGCATAGAAACCCTCGGCCTGGCCACGGGTCATCCACAGGCGTTTCGAGGCGATGATGCTCAGGCCGGCGTATTCAAAACGGGCGGTGATCTGACCGGTCAGGTTGCGGCGGGTGGCGTCGGGCTTGATGATGGAAAAGGTACGTTGGATGGCCACTGGTTCGGGCTTTCTATGTCTTGGAAACGTAATGGAAAATGAATTTTGCGGGTGGTTTATATCGGCTTCGCATCTCCGGCGCAACCGTGCTAGAAGCCCCCATGCTGCACATCAACGATTTGACATACCGCATCGGCGGGCGGGATATTCTGACCGAGGCCTCGGCCCATATTCCAAAGGGCCATAAGGTGGGCGTCGTGGGCCGCAATGGCGCCGGCAAGAGTACCCTGTTTAAATTGATTACCGGCGAGTTGCACGGCGACGGCGGCTCCATCCGCTGTGCCCGCCGCGCCCGCCTCGGGATGATGGCCCAGGAAGCACCGGGGGGGCCGCAAACCCTGCTGGACAATGTGCTGGAGGCCGATACCGAACGCACGGCATTGCTGGCCGAGGCCGAGACCGCCAAGAACCTGGGCCGCATTGGTGAAATTCATCAACGGCTGCTCGATATCGAGGCCCACGCCGCACCCGCCCGCGCCGCCGCCATTCTGGCCGGCCTGGGCTTTGACGAGGCGGCGCAGGGACGGCCCTTGTCGAAATTTTCGGGCGGCTGGCGCATGCGCGTGGCATTGGCCGCAATTCTGTTCGCGGCGCCGGATCTGCTGTTGCTGGACGAGCCGACCAATTATCTTGATCTGGAAGGCACCTTGTGGCTGGAGGATTACCTGCGCCGCTATCCCCACACCGTGCTGCTGGTCAGCCATGACCGGGATTTATTGAACAAAGCGGTGACCGAAATTCTGCACGTGGACCGGGGCCAATTGACGCTCTATCGGGGCGGTTACGACACCTTCGAGGCAACCCGGCGCGAGCGGCAGATGCAGCAGGAGCGCCTGCGCCAACGCCAGGATGCCGCCCGCAAGCACATGCAGGCCTATGTGGACCGCTTCCGCTATCAGGCCAACAAGGCGCGCCAGGCGCAAAGCCGCCTGAAAGCCCTGGCGCGGATGCAGCCCATCGCCGAGGCGGTGGCGGACCCATCGGTCAATTTCCGTTTCCCCGAGCCGTCCGAGCTGAAATCGCCCATGATCAGCCTGGACAAGGCATCGGTCGGCTATGAGGCGGGCAAGCCTATCCTTACGGGCCTGGACCTGCGCATCGACGCCAAGGACCGCATCGCCCTGCTGGGCCGCAACGGCAACGGCAAATCTACTCTGGCCAAGCTGATCGAGGGGCGGCTGGAGCCCATGACGGGCCAGGTCCAACGCGGCGGCAAACTACGCACCGGCTTTTTTGCCCAACACCAGATTGAGGATTTGCACGCCGAGGACACACCGGTCGCCCATCTGCAACACCTGTTGCCGGATTTGAAGGAGGCGGCCTTGCGCGCCCGACTGGGAACCTTCGGCCTGATCCAGGACCGGGCCGAGACGGCGGTGCAGTTCCTCTCGGGCGGCGAACGGGCCCGCCTGGTCCTGGCCCTGATCACCGCAAAGGCGCCGCATCTGCTGATCCTGGACGAGCCGACCAACCATCTGGACGTGGATGCTCGCCAAGCCCTGGTTCAGGCCCTGAACGATTTTCCCGGTGCCGTGTTGCTGATCAGCCATGATCGCCACCTGCTGGAGTTAACCACGGACCGGCTGTGGCTGGTGGCCGACGGCACGGTGACGCCGTGGGAGGGGGATATCGACGACTACCGGCGACTGGCCCTGCGCGGCGAGGCACCGAAAGAAATCACCGAAAGCTCGGAGAAAGACCGCCGGGCGGCGCGGCGCGCCAACGCCCAGGCCCGCCAGCGCCTGGCCCCCCTGCGCAAGACCGCCAAGGCGGCGGAGCAGAAGATGACCAAGCTGCAGGCCGAACAGACCCGCATTACCTCCGCTCTGGCCGACCCGGCGCTGTACCAGAAGACACCGGACAAGCTGGCCAATCTGAACCAAAAGCGGGCTCAGACCGACAAAGCCATTGCCGCCGCCGAGGTTGAATGGATGGCGGCTGAAGAGGAACTGGAAGCCGCCCAAGCCTAAAGTATTTCAAGCTTGAAAGAAGAGCTTGCGCTATGTCAGGCTTGTATTGTCAGCCGATATGATCGCCCGCGCCGTGGCATCGAATTCCGGCGCGACGATGCCCCATAAATCCCGCTCCAGGTTCATTTCAAGACTGGTGTGGCGAGGCCGGGCGGCAGCCGGCATGTTGGCGTCGCGGCAGGATATGGGTTGGATCAAAGCTTCAACGCCGCCGCGTTCGGCCACCAGGATGCGGGCCAGATCCACATAATTTTGATCTTCCGCCCCGGTGCAATGGAAGATGCCGTTGGCCCGTTCGCCGGCAATCCGGATGGCCAATTCCGCTACCAGACCAACGGTAACCGGCGCCAGATATAGGTCATCGAAGGGGGCAAACGTCTGACCGGCGGCCAGCGCCTTGGCCCAGCCGGCCAGCAGTTCATTGCCCGGCGCCAAGACCTTGCTCAGCCGCAGAACCGCGCCCCTGTCTCCCAGATCGAGAATGCCCGCCTCGGCCGCCGCCTTTTGCCGACCGTAGGCGCATGTGGGACAGGGTTGGGCGTTTCTGTCCCGCTTTGCCACCCTGCCGTCAAACACCTTGTCGGTGGACAGCAGCACCACATGGGCCCCCTGCCCGGCCATTTGTCGGGCCACGGCAAGGGTGCCGTCCACGTTGATGGCGTGGCTTGATGTTGGATCGTTTTCGCACTCGCCAATGCGGGCCACGGCGGCGCTCAATATGACGACGTCGGCCGGGGGCAAAGCCGTGGGCGCGGTGAGGTCCAGATAGGGGTGGCGCTCGTCCACTTGATCCCGGCGGCGGGTGGTGGCCTGAACCTGCCAGCCCGCGTTGGAGAAATGTCAAGCCAGGACGCCGCCGATGGCGCTGTCACCGCCGACGACGAGAAGCTTAGCCGGACCGCTTGCCACAACAGAGCGCCAGATAGTAATGCGCCATGGGCCAGAAGCCCGTATGCACCACCTCGTCATTCATGGAGAAGACGAAGACGTTGTCGAAGAACTGCTCCATCAAGGCCTTCAAATCGCCGCCATGCTTGCAATTGATATGGCCGATCTTGCTTTGCGGCGAGGCATGTTCCTGACTGTCCAGGGACGACATGCCGACGATCAGCGTCGCTTTCTTGGTCAGCGAGGAAAGAATGTTGCGCAGGAAGGTTTCCTCGCTTTCGACAGGGATATGTTCCAGCACATCCAGGCTGTAGGCGGCATCGAAGATGCCCGGATAGGGGCCGGCCAGCATGTCGTGGACCGCCGGCGTCAACGGCCAGTCCGGATTCATGCGGCCTTCAATATCGGAAATGAAGATCGGGTCGATATCCAAAACCGT
>JAYGEA010000032.1:0-11012 GCA_046582635.1 Alphaproteobacteria bacterium | reverse complement strand
TGTTACCCATGTCGAGACGCGGTCAGCGCGGTGTTGCAACGAAAGTTGAAAACGCTCTAGCGGACAAGGGGCCGGCGGACGGTTTCTTCGTCGAAGGCGCCGGTGGCGGGCAGGAATTTGACCATGCGGGAGGCTGTTTCGCCAAACCTGTTCTTGCGCAAATTGATCGAAACGGACCGGCTTTTCGTGATCAGGTCGTCGGGGTGGGTATAGCTGCCCTGGCTGGCCGGCCGCTCCACGTTAATCAGAAAGGAAATGCTGTCGGCGGAATATTCCAGGTCCGAGGCGCCTTCAAGGCTTTGCAACACAGCTTCGCCCTGATGCTCGCGGTTTTGCGCCGAAATGGCCAGAACGGGGCTGTCCAGGCTGAGGGCCAGGCGCCGCATGGCGATCATTAATTTTGCGATTTCATGACGGAATTCTGAAAATTGCCGGCTGCCCGCGGCCCAGATCTGCAAATAATCCACCACCACCAAAATCCTGTCCCGCGTACTATCCGCGATAAGCTGGCGGGCCAATTCCTCCGCCTCTCTGTGGGGCAGTTCAGGATCGGCCTCTAACAGGGTAATGCGGGAAATCCCTGCCGTGCCGCCGCGGCGGCGTTGCATAGAGCAAAGGAAGTCTTGCCGCTGCCCGGTTCGCCCGCCAGCAAATGCAGGCCCGCCCGCCAGCCACCCATGTACTGGTTGAAAAATTCAAAGGCCGAAGGAATTATTTTTTCCCCCGCCCCATGCGCGCAGACCCGGTTTTCCAGCGTGGGCAGGTAATCCCGCGCAGTCAGGGGCGCTCCCTCCCGCAATGGAACCGGACCCTCCGAAGCCGGCGCCGAACCGGATTCCGCATTGGATTGCGGCCCCGGTCGTGACTGCACCGCAACCAAGCTATCGGCCTCTGGCTTTGGGTTGACCGGCTCGTTCATGGCGGGTCCCTTAGGTCGCCGTGCCGCCGACGGTCAAACCATCGATCAACAGGGTCGGCTGCCCCACGCCCACGGGCACCCCTTGTCCGGCCTTGCCGCAGGTGCCGACGCCGGTGTCCAGGGCCAGGTCGTTGCCGATACCCGACACCTTGGTCAATACATCCGGGCCGTTGCCGATCAGCGTGGCGCCTTTCACCGGCGCGCCGATCTTGCCGTTCTGCACCCGATAGGCCTCGGTACAGCTGAAGACGAACTTGCCGGAGGTGATATCCACCTGGCCGCCGCCGAAGTTGACGGCATAAATGCCGTTGGTGACGCTGGCCAAAAGCTCCTCGGGATCCCGGTCGCCGGCCCGCATGAAGGTATTGGTCATCCGGGGCATGGGCATATGAGCGAAAGACTGCCGCCGGCCGTTGCCCGTGACGGCGACACCCATCAGCCTGGCGTTCAGGCGATCCTGCATATAGCCCTTCAATATACCGTCCTCGATCAGGGTGGTGCATTCGGTCGGCGTACCCTCGTCGTCCACGGTCAACGAGCCGCGGCGGCCATCGATGGTGCCGTCATCAACCACCGTGACGCCGGGGGAGGCCACCCGTTCCCCCATCAAATTGGCAAAAGCCGAGGTCTGCTTGCGGTTAAAATCCCCTTCCAGGCCGTGGCCGATGGCTTCATGCAACAATATGCCGGGCCATCCAGGCCCCAGAACCACCTGCATTTCCCCCGCCGGGGCGGGAACCGAGGACAAATTGACGTCCGCCTGGCGCACGGCTTCGTCAACTTGGGCCTGCCAGTTGGCGGTTTCGAGATAACGGGCAAAGCCGATGCGGTCGCCGGCCCCGTGGCCACCCGTCTCCTGGCGGTCGCCCTCGCCCAAGACAACGGAAACATTGAGGCGCACCAAGGGGCGGACATCGCAGATGCGGCGGCCATCGGCGCGCATGATCTCCACCGCCTGCCATTCACCGTGCAACGAAACGCTGACCTGGCGGACCCGTTCGTCGCGGGAACGGGCATAGGCGTCCATTTCGCCCAAAAACTTGACTTTGTCGGCGAAGCTCACTTCGCCCAGGGGATTGTCGTCGGGATACAGGCTTTGATTGGTGGCCAGGGGCGCCAGGCTCATTTCGCCGGCATGTCCGGCACGCACCGCCCGAACGGCACCGCCGGCCCGCACAATGGCCGCTTCGTTAATGTCGGAGGCATGGGCATAGCCGGTCTGCTCACCAGCCACGGCACGCAGGCCAAAGCCCTGATTGGTGTCGAAATTGGCCGATTTGATACGGCCATCGTCCATCACCAGGCTTTCGCTTTGGCAATATTCGACAAACAATTCACCATCGTCGCAGCCCCGCAAGGCATCGCCGACAATGGCTTCAATTCGGCCTTCGTCCAAACCGGCCCGCTCGAACAATAGCGCCGGGTCGCCCTCGATCTTTTGTTCACTCATGATCATTCCATGCTCCCAATGGGCGCCAACCGACCATTTGTTTCAAACAATGGTTAACGCACTCTTATTGATCAGAAAATTGCCGAAAATTCGTCGGCGGCCAATTTGTGCGACAATAGGCCGCATCGCTCGGGAATGCAGCCGATTTCGTGGCGCAGACCACGAACAATTGGCCACCTAAGCACAATTTTGCTACTTTCAAGGCCTGATTCATGGCAGTTACCGGGCATGGCCTTGTTCCTTTCGGGGCAGATAGTGGCCATGGGTCCAGCAACAGGCTTGTTCCGCCCCGATCCGTTGGGCTACATAGGGCCGATTGAGTAAGTGGGAAGATGTCCCGGCGTAAAAATTTTGGAAAAAATTTAGGCTTTGATATGACGGCTTGGCGAAAATTGTTCGCGCCGATGGCGCTGTTGGGCACCTGCCTGACCGGCCTGTCCGCGCAGGCGGACCATGGCATGGCGCATCCCTGGCAACTGGGCTTTCAGGACGCGGTGACGCCGGTCGCGGTACAGATCAACGAATTTCATAATTTCCTCATGGTCGTCAGCGTTGCTATCGCCGTGTTCGTCACGGCGTTGATGATTTATGTGCTGATCAAATTTTCGGCCAAGAACAACCCGGAACCCAGCACCACGACCCACCATACCTTGTTGGAGGTTTTGTGGACGGTGATCCCCATCGTGATTTTGGTGATTATCGTCATACCTTCTTTCAAGCTGCTGTACTTCGCCGACAGCACCAAGGATGCCGAGATGACCCTGAAGGCGATCGGGCATCAATGGTATTGGTCCTGTGAATACCCCGACCATGGCGATTTCACCTTCGACGCGGCCATGGTCGAGGATGACGAGCTGCAGGACGGGCAGCCCCGCCTGCTGACCACGGATGAAGCCATCGTTATTCCGGTCAACACCAATGTCCGCCTGCTGGTGGCCGCCGACGATGTCCTGCATGCCTGGGCCATGCCGGCCTTCGGCGTCAAGCTGGACGCCATTCCCGGCCGCCTGCGGGAAACCTGGATGCGGGTCGAAAAAGAGGGCACTTATTACGGCCAGTGCTCGGAACTCTGCGGCACCGGCCACGGCTTCATGCCGATCATGGTCAGGGTTGTTTCGAAAGAGGCCTTCGCCGCCTGGGTCGAAAAAGCCAAGGAGGAATATGCCTCCACCGGTGCGACAACGGGCGTGAAACTGGCGGATGCCGGTTCCAAGGGTGCCAGTTCCCAGAGTGCCAGTTCCCAGGGCGCCAGCGCCAAAACGGCCGAATAGTCAGGTTCCGGCCAATTTCGAATAAAGACGACTCAGTAATAGGAAGACAGACAATGGCTTATAGTTCCGCCGCGCACGACGACCACGATCACCATACGCCGACCGGATGGCGGCGCTGGGTCTATTCCACGAACCATAAAGACATCGGCACCATGTATCTGATCTTCGCCGTTATCGGCGGTTTGATCGGCGGCACCATGTCCATCATGATGCGCATGGAGCTGGCGGCGCCCAGCCCGGGCATCCTGGGCGGCGATCACCATTTCTTCAATGTGCTGATCACCGGCCACGGTCTTATCATGGTCTTTTTCATGGTTATGCCGGCCTTTATCGGCGGCTTCGGCAACTGGTTCGTGCCCCTGATGATCGGGGCGCCGGACATGGCCTTTCCGCGCATGAACAACATCTCATTCTGGCTGCTGCCCCCCGCCATCCTGATGCTGTTTGGCTCGATGTTCGTGGAGGGCACGGCGGGCGGCAACGGGGCGGGGACCGGCTGGACGGTCTATGCTCCACTTAGTACCTCCGGCCATCCGGGCCCGTCCGTCGATATGGCGATTTTGTCCCTGCATCTGGCGGGCGCCTCGTCCATTCTGGGCGCCATCAACTTCATCACGACCATTTTCAACATGCGGGCGCCGGGCATGACCCTGCACAAGATGCCCCTGTTCGTCTGGTCGGTGCTGGTCACCGCCTTCCTGCTGCTGTTGTCCCTGCCCGTTCTGGCCGGCGCCATCACCATGCTGCTGACGGACCGCAATTTCGGCACCGCGTTTTATGATGCGGCACAGGGCGGCGATCCCGTGCTGTACCAGCATTTGTTCTGGTTCTTCGGTCATCCGGAGGTCTACATTCTGATCCTGCCGTCCTTCGGCGTGGTCAGCCATATCGTCGCGACGTTCTCGCGCAAGCCGGTGTTCGGTTATCTCGGCATGGTTTACGCCATGGTGGCGATCGGCGCGGTGGGCTTCATCGTCTGGGCCCATCACATGTACACCGCCGGCATGGACGTGGACACGCGGGCCTATTTCATCGGCGCGACCATGGTCATCGCGGTACCCACGGGGGTGAAGATCTTCAGCTGGATCGCCACCATGTGGGGCGGCTCCATCACCTTGCGGGTGCCCATGCTGTTTGCCCTCGGCATGATCTTCCTCTTTACCATCGGCGGCGTGACCGGCGTGATCCTGGCCAATTCGGGCATCGATATTGTCATGCATGACACCTATTACGTGGTGGCGCATTTCCATTACACCATGTCCATGGGCGCCCTGTTCGGCATCTATGCGGCGTTCTATTACTGGATCGGCAAGATGTCGGGCCGGCAGTACAACGAAACCATGGGCAAGATTCATTTCTGGATCACCTTCATCGGCGTGAACATCATCTTTTTCCCGCAGCATTTCAGTGGTCTGGCGGGCATGCCCCGGCGCATCCCCGACTATCCGGACGCCTATGCGGGTTTCAACATGATCTCCTCCGTCGGTTCCTACATCACGGCGGTGGGCACCTTGTTGTTCATCTACATCGCCATCAAGACCATCACCTCGGGCGAGAAATGCCCGGACAACCCCTGGGGCGAAAGCGCCGACACCCTGGAATGGACCCTGCCGTCGCCGCCGCCCTTCCATCAGTTCGAGGAACTGCCGCGCATCAAGTAGATGGCGGCATGATCGGAAAGAGGAAATTTGACGGTGAATAGTGGCAATCCGGCAATAGAACGGCGAAACCAAGGCAGGGTTGGCGGCGGCCGTACATTGGGCTTTTGGGCCGACTATCTGGCCCTGTTGAAGCCCCGGGTGATGAGCCTGGTTGTCTTCACGGCCCTGGTCGGCCTGATGCTGGCGCCCGGCAGCATGCATCCGGGACTGGCCATCGTGGCGCTGATCTGCATCGCCGTCGGCGCCGGGGCCTCGGGCGCCATAAATATGTGGTACGACGCCGATATTGACGGCCAGATGCTGCGCACCTGCGAGCGGCCCATACCGCGGGGCAACATCAAACCGCGCGCCGCGCTGATCTTCGGCACGGTGCTGTCTTTCGCCTCCGTTCTGGTCATGGGCGCGGCGGTCAATATCTTGTCGGCGGCGTTGCTGGCCATGACCATCGCCTTTTATGTCTTCATCTACACCATGTGGCTGAAACGGCGGACGCCGCAGAACATCGTCATCGGCGGCGCCGCCGGCGCCTTTCCCCCGATGATCGGCTGGGCCGCGGCCAGTGGCGATGTGACCATGGCATCGATTTCCTTGTTCGCGATTATATTCTTTTGGACGCCGCCGCATTTCTGGGCCCTGGCGCTGTACCGGGCCGACGACTACCGCAATGTGGGCGTGCCCATGTTGCCCGTGGTCGCGGGCAAGGCCGCGACCCGGCGGCAAATCCTGCTTTATTCCCTGCTCCTGATCCCCATTACCCTCAGCCCCGTTGCCCTGGGCGCTTGCGGCCTGACCTATGGCATCGGCGCAGGCCTGTTGGGTCTGGCGTTTCTGAGCTTTGCACTGCAGGTCTGGCGGGTCAGTGACGACAATGGCGCCGACAACGACAAGCCGGCCCGGCGACTGTTCGGCTATTCGATATTTTACCTCTTTGCACTGTTCGCCCTGATGCTGGGCGAGCGTCTGGTCGGGGGGTGGCTCTGATTGCCCATCGGCAAGATGCATAAGCAGCGCAAGGGCCGTAATTGGATCATCGCCGGGCTCTTGGTGGTGGCCATGGTGGCTTTGTTTTTCCTGACCATGATCAATATGCAAGGCCAGTCGTGGAGCCCGAATTGAGCAACGATATAAAATTCGGGGCCGCACATAAGAACCGCAACCGGCTCACCGCCCTGGTTGCGGCCGGCGTTGTCGTCGGCATGGTTGGCGTGGCTTATGCGGCGGTGCCGCTGTATCAAATTTTTTGCCAGGTCACCGGCTTTGGCGGTACCACGCAGGTCGCGGACGAGGCGCCTTCGGAGATTGGCGAGCGGCTCATCACCGTGCGCTTCAATGCTGATACGGCACGCGGCCTGGGTTGGAATTTCCGCCCGCAACAGCGGTCCATCACCTTGCGGGTGGGCGAACAGGCGCTGGCCCTATATGAAGCCTCGAACCCCGGCGACCACCGCATCGTCGGTTCGGCGACCTTCAATGTGACGCCCGACAAGGCGGGGGCTTATTTCAACAAGATCGAATGTTTTTGCTTTACCGAACAGGCCTTGGAGCCTGGGCAGCGGGTCGACATGCCGGTGTCGTTTTTTGTTGATCCCGACATCGTGAATGACCGCAATCTGGACGATGTCACGACCATCACCCTGTCCTACACTTTTTTTGAGGTGGCGGGCAGCCAAGCAGACGCAACAAAAACCGCAACGAATGTTATTGCCGCGAACGCGGCGCAATAGGTTCCTGAATAAGTTCCCGAGAACGGAGTGAGAGAATGGCTGATACGCACGCAAAAGGGCATGACTACCATCTGGTGGATCCCAGCCCCTGGCCCGCCCTTGGCGCTATCGGCGCGTTTACCATGGCGATTGGTGGCGTCTGGTTCATGCATGAGGGACCGCCGTGGATCCTCGTCATCGGTTTCCTGATCGTTCTCTACACCATGCTGGTCTGGTGGCGCGACGTGATCCGCGAGGCCAAGGACGAGGGACACCACACGGAAGTGGTGCAACTGCATCTGCGCTTTGGCATGATCATGTTCATCGCCTCGGAGGTGATGTTTTTCATGGCCTGGTTCTGGGCCTATTTCAATGCCGCCATTTATCCCTCCGAGCAAATCGGCGGGGTCTGGCCGCCCGAGGGTATCCATACCTTCGATCCCTGGCATCTGCCCCTGATCAACACCCTGATCCTGCTGACCTCCTCCACCACGGTGACCTGGGCCCATCATGCGGTCCGCGAGGGCAACACGAAAAGCGCGGTGCAGGGCCTGACCGTGACGGTGCTGCTGGGCGCCATCTTCACCTGCGTGCAGGCCTACGAATACGCCAATGCGGCCTTTACCTTTACCGGCGGCATCTATGGCTCCACCTTTTTCATGGCGACGGGTTTCCATGGCCTGCATGTGTTGATCGGCACGATCTTCCTGTTCGTCTGCCTGATCCGCACCTCCAGGGAACATTTCAAGCCGGAACACCATTTCGGCCTGGAAGCCGCCGCCTGGTACTGGCATTTCGTCGATGTGGTCTGGCTGTTCCTGTTCTGCTTCATCTATGTATGGGGCGCGGGGACACTGGCTGCCCATTAAAGCGACCCCAATGGCAAATAACGCAAGGGTGGGCGCATCGGTGTCGCCCTTTGTCATTGGCATGCGGTGCCGCTGTCCCCGCTGCGGCAAGGGCAAATTGTACGATGGCCTGTTGAATGTGGCCGAAACCTGCGGTCATTGCGGCTTGGACCTGTCGGCCCATGATTCAGGCGATGGGCCGGCGATATTCGTTATCCTGATCGTCGGCGGCCTGGCGGTAACCCTGGCCTTCATTGTGGAACGAGCTTTCGCACCGCCCATCTGGGCCCATCTGATCTATCAACTCCCCTTCATCCTGGGCGCATCAATCCTGTGCCTGCGGCCCTTGAAGGCGACCCTGATCGCCCTGCAATACCGCCATTCCGTTGCTGGTTTCGGCGATGGAACGTCTGGGTAGCCCATGCGCCGGCCCGGCATTGTCTCGATCTTTCTGACCCTCTCGGCCTTGGCGGTGACGCTGTCCCTTGGCATTTGGCAGATGCAGCGCCTGGCCTGGAAAGAAGATCTGCTGGCAGGCATTCGGGCGGGATTGGCCGCGCCGCCGGTATCTCTGGAAGATCACTTGGATAACCCTGGCGCCCTGGCCCATCGCCCGGTCACCGTGCGGGGTACATTCCTGCATGATCTGGAGGCCCATATCACGCCCAGAACCTTTCGCGGCACGCCCGGCCTGCATGTCATCACGCCCCTGCGTTTGGCGGGCGGCGCGGTGGTGCTGGTCAACCGGGGCTGGATCTCCAATGAGCGGCGCGACCCCGCCAGCCGCCCAGACGGACAGATCAGCGGGGTGGTTACAATCAACGGTATTTTGCGCGCCAATTTTGAAAAGGGGCCTTGGACACCGGAGCATGACGCCAAGGCGCAACTATGGTTCTGGTACGATGTCGCGGGCATGGCCAAGGCACGTGGTTTGGAACTTCCGCCCGTCGTGGTGTTGGCGGACGCCACGAAAAATCCCGGCGGTCTGCCCGTGGGCGGTGTTGCCCAGGCTTCCGTGCGAAATGATCATTTGCAATATGCCATCACCTGGTTTGCCCTGGCGGCGGTGGTGGCGGCCATATTTGGGTTGGCGCACCGGCGAAAGGATGAAGACGGATGACGGCCCTTGAACAATCCGCTTACGAACAATTGTGCGGCCACTTTAGCAAGCTGGCCGATCTGAATGGTGCGGCGGCGGTGCTGCATTGGGATGCGGCCGCCATGATGCCCGCGGGCGGCGCCGGCGCCCGGGCAGAACAATTGGCAACCCTGTCCCTGCTCGGCCATGAAATGCTGTGCGCTGGCGAGATCGGCGACTTGTTGGAGCAAGCCGAAAATGCGGAACTGGGCCTTTGGGAAACGGCCAACTTGCGCGAGATGGGCAGGAACCGGCGCCACGCCACTGCCGTGCCCGGCGATCTGGTCACGGCCATGAGCCGCGCCGGTTCGGCTTGCGAGATGGCCTGGCGCACGGCGCGGCAGGAGGATGATTTCGCCGCCCTGCGCCCCTATTTGGAAGAAGTGGTGTCACTGACCCGGCAAGCGGCGGAGGCCAAGGGCGCGGCCTTCGGGTGCGCGCCCTATGATGCCCTGTTGTCGCAGTATGAACCGGGCCTGCGGGCCGTGGATATTGACCGCCATTTCGATACCCTGGCGGCTTTTCTGCCCGATCTGTTGAACCGGGTGCTGGAACGCCAGGCCAGCCCGCCAGCCGCGCCCGAGAGCATGCCGATGCAAGCCCAGGAGCGGCTATCGCGGCGCCTGCTGGATGCCCTGGGTTTTGATTTCGAACATGGCCGCCTGGACGTCTCGCACCATCCCTTCACCGGCGGCGTGGCGGACGATGTGCGTCTGACCACCCGCTATGACGAAGCGGACCCCCTGGGCAGCCTGTTTCCCGCCTTGCATGAAGGCGGCCACGGCATGTACGAACGCGGCCTGCCCGCGCAATGGCGCCGCCAACCGGTGGGCCAGGCCATGGGCATGGCCATGCATGAAAGCCAATCCTTGTTGATCGAAATGCAGGTCTGCCGCGGCGACGCCTTTCTCGGCTTTCTGGGCCCCCTGCTGGCCGAGATGGGCGGTCTTTCGGGCCCCGCCTGGGGGACACCGGGTTTGGCCCAACGGGTCCGCCACGTGGCCCGTTCCCTGATCCGGGTGGAAGCGGACGAAGTAACCTATTCCCTGCACATCATTCACCGCTACCGTCTGGAAAAGGCCCTGCTGTCGGGCGATCTCGGAGTTGTCGATCTGCCCGCTGCCTGGCGCGAGGGCATGGCGCAATTGCTCGGCGTCGCGGTGCCCAGCGACCGGATGGGCTGCATGCAGGATATCCACTGGATGGACGGGGCATTTGGCTATTTCCCCACCTACACCTTGGGCGCCATGGCGGCGGCGCAGATCTATCAGGCGGCGGCCAAGGCACTGCCCGATCTGCCCCAACATCTGTCCCTGGGCGAGTTCAAGCCTTTGATGACATGGTTGGCGGATAATGTGCACAGCCAGGGCCGCCTGCACCCATCCGCCGACGAGCTTTTGGTGGCGGTGACGGGAGCGCAACTGAATGGCGCAATTTTCCGGGAACACCTTGAAAAGCGGTACCTGTCTGGATAATACCAAGTGACGGTGATAGAGACCCATATAGACGCATAACGAAGGCTTTCGGGTAGGAGCGTGTTGCGCCGCAGTATTTTGGGGTACCAGTACCACAAGCGACGCGCGACACCGCCGAAAGCCTTCGTTATGCGCCGAATTCGGTCGTTTCAGAGGCCCCTCGGTGGCGTCGTGAAAGCTTGACGGTAGCAGTACCGCCGGCGCTTCCACTCCTGCCTGAGTTGCCGAGCGCGATGACGTTCTCGCGGCGCTCGACGTATTCACAGCGCGCCAGTTCCAGGACCAGCATCTTGTTGAGCGAGGCGATCGCTTCGAAGTCAAAGCTGTCCAAGCTCTTGACGGTCGGGAATTTCGCTTGCCTGATCCGCCGCTCGACCATGCGGCGCTCGCGGTCGATCAGTTCCAGTTCGGCCAGGCGCAGGAGGTAGCGCACATGGTCGACGCCCTCGCTGGCACACTGGCGGGCCAGCTTGTCGTACTCCCTGAGGAAGGTCGGCAGCTTGAGGGCCTTCAGGTGGTGGGTCAGCAACACCTGCGGCGTGTCGGT
>JAYGEA010000317.1:0-5409 GCA_046582635.1 Alphaproteobacteria bacterium | reverse complement strand
TTTGGAAGCTCGGGGCGCAATTTACGCCGTTGCCGGGATAATGCATAGTCTCCAATGCACAGTGTCCAGGTTGCACAAGGAGTGGTGAATATGAAGAAACAGGATGATTTTTCGGGCATCGGGCTGCCCACCGACAGCATTCTTGATACGGTTCTGACCGGCCGGCGGTTCGAGGCGTTGGAGAATTTTTTTCGCACCTTTGCAATGCGCCCGGACGACCGCATGGTCTTCCTGGCCGACCGCAAACTGGACCCACGGGTCATCCAAGCCATTTGCGGCCTGGCGCGGTCCAGGGGCCTCGACCCCTGGGTCATAATGAGCGAAGGCTCCCAACATACAGAGGTGCCGGCCGAAATCCGGCCGATCCTGGAACAGGCGACCTTTGTCGTTTCCACCTGGTATTGCTCCATCATCGATCCGTTCTGTATTGCTTTGCGCGCCAAGGGCCAGCGCTGGGTAAAGATCACCTATTTTCGCAATCTGGATTTACTGGATACGGCACAGGCCCGCTTTCCCATCGATCTGGTGGGTGAACTCATCCGGCAGACGGCGGCGCAATATCCACCTTCGGGGGATTTCGACCTGCACTTCACCTGCCCCCGGGGCACTGATTTGACCATTCAATACACCGCCGCCATGCGCGCGAACTTGCTCGCCTCGAACCGCTGGCGCGGGCAGATGACGGCGGAGGAACCCGGCGCCTATGTCCACTATCTGCCCACCCACGGCCCGAACCTGTATGACCGCACCTCGGTCGATAACGACGATGCGGTACAGGTGTATCTGAACGGTGTCGTCGTGCCCTATTGGGCCATCGGTTTCGAAAAGCCGTTTGACGAGGCCATTCGGGTGCAGTTCGAGGATGACCGCGTCACCGGCGTCGAAGGCAACAGCGAGGCGGCGGCCATATTGCGGGAGATGCTCATGGGCGGCCAGATCATCGAACTGGGCTGCGGCTTCAACCCCAAGGCGCCCCGACACACCATTTACCCGGCCGGCTCCAACTCGCCGGGCGCTCTGCATTACGGCATTGATCTGGCCCAACCATCCGATTACATCCGCCGCACCATGCCCGATTGGGAGGAACCGCCCGTGCACATGGACCTGATCAGCTTCGACGCCACGGTAACGGCGGGTGACGGGATGTTGATCGACGGCGGCCTGCTGACCTCCCTGCGGTCGCCGACCGTGGTCGAAATGGCGCGTCAATATGGCGATCCGGTCGATCTGTTGGAGAACTGGCCGGAATAGCCGGGAAGTGTTCTAATGCCTGGCAAAATTTGCATCCAGGAGGACACAGCATGCACATCGGCGCCATGATTTTCGCCACGGACTATTCCATTCGCACGGACGAGTTGGCCATCGCAATGGAGGAGCGGGGCTTTGAATCCCTGTTTCTGCCCGAACACACCCATATTCCCACATCGCGGAAGTCGGCCTGGGGGGGCGGCCCCGATCTGCCCAAGGATTATTGGCATACCCATGATCCCTTCGTCGGCCTGGCCTATGCCGCCGCCGTGACCAAGAAACTGAAACTGGGCACCGGCATCTGTCTGCTGGCCCAGCGGGAACCCATCGTTACCGCCAAGTCCGTGGCCAGCCTGGACATGATGTCCGGCGGCCGCTTCATCTTCGGCATCGGCGGCGGTTGGAATGTGGAGGAGATGGAAGACCACGGTGTCCAATACAAAACCCGTTTCGCGCAGATGCGGGAAAACGTCCTGGCCATGAAGGCCTTGTGGACCCAGGAGGAAGCCTCCTTCCATGGCGATTTCGTCAATTTCGACGATTGCTGGGCCTACCCCAAACCGGCCCAGGACCCCTACCCGCCCATCATTCTGGGCGGCGAGACCGATCATACCTTGCGCCGCATCGTCGAATACGGTGACGGCTGGCTGCCCCGCGCCCGGAACGGTTTTGACGCGGCGGAGAACATGGCGCGTCTGGCCCGCATGGCCGAGGCGGGTGGGCGCGATCCCGCCGAATTTTCCGTCAGCGTCTTTGGCGCGCCCGATGACAAGGCCATGCTGGACGGCTGGGCCGAGGCGGGCGTCACCCGGGCCCTGTTGACCCTGCCGTCCGAACCCCGCGACGATGCCCTGCGCCGCCTGGACCGTTACGCTGATGTGATAGCTTGAGGGAGGACAATTTGATGGCACTGTACGAACTACGCACCTACCAGGTTTATGTGGGGCAAATGGGCCAAGTAATTAAGGTTTATGGCGAATTTGGCTGGCCAGCGATCGAAAAGGGCGGTTTCAACAACAAACTCGTGGGCTATTTCACCTCCGACACGGGTGCCTTGAGCCAACTTGTTCATTTGTGGAAATTCGATGACGACGCTGACCGCCGCGATTTCTGGGCCCGGCTGTTTGCGGACGAAGACTTCATGATTTTCGCGGGTAAGATCCGACCCCTGGTCATGACCCAAACCAACCAACTATTGAATGCGGCCCCCTGGGGCCCGCATCCGTAGTGGACGGGTATTGACGTTGGAATTATTGGATTGCGTCAGTTTTTTGTTGGTGGACGGCGACAGATTCTTGGTTGAGCGGCGGCGCCGGGACAAGGCGGTGGACCCCGGCGCCGTCGCCATACCGGGAGGTCATTTGGAGCCGGGGGAAAGCTCCCTGCAGGCCCTGCACCGTGAACTGGAGGAGGAACTGGGCGTCACCGCCGCCGATCCGCAATTCATCTGCACCTTGCTGAACCCCTCGGAGGAATTCCGCAAGCTCGACTATTACGCAATCCACGCATGGTCCGGGGAGATCGAGACCAATGAGGCGGAGGAGTTATTGTGGCTGCCCCTTGATAACATCAATGGCCTGGATCTGGCCGTCGATCAGGTCGCGATGGGCGAATACTTCCGGGTTATCAAGCCTCGAACGCCTGTTCCGTGACATCGAAGCTGTAGAGCCACAAATGCGCTTCTCGATGGCTGCTCATGCGCTCTACCAGATTGGGGATCTCGGCGTTGTGAAAGAACTGGATGTTGTCCCGTGACATCTGCTGCACCGTCGCCGTTCGGTCCCGGCGCAGGTCTTCATAGCGTTGCAGGGCGACTTCAGGTTCCCGGTTCAAGGATAGGCATTGGGCCAGGGTATAGGCATCCTCCAATGACATGACCGCGCCCTGCGCCATGAAGGGCAGCATGGAGTGGCAGGCATCACCCAGCAAGGTGACCCGGCCCTCACCCCATCTGGGCATGGGGTCCCGGTCGAACAGGCCCCAGCGGAAACAGCTTTTCGCCTGATTGATGAGGATGTGCACATCGTCATGCCAATGGTCGAAATCGGCCAGGAAGGAGGCTTTGTCGCCTTCGCTGGACCAGGATTCGGCCTGCCATTGATCCCGTTCGATGATCCCGACGCAGTTCACCAATTCGCCCCGGCGCATATAATAATGCACGAAATGCCCGCCCTTGCCGATCCAGTTGGAGGCGACAGGGCGCACATGGTCTTTCGGCAGCGCGCCCACCTCTACCGTGGCGCGCCAGGCGGTACACCCGGTGTAACGCGGGGCGTCGGGGCCAAACAATTGTTTTCGAATGGTGGAGTGGATGCCGTCGCAGCCCACCAGCACGGCGCCCGAAAATGTTTCACCGCCCCGCGCCCGGACCGTTACGCCGCCATTGGTTTGCTCAAACCCCTCCACTTTGGTGTCAAGCCGGATCGCGCCCGGCACCGCTCGCTCCAGCGCTTGGGCCAGCACGGCGTGAAAATCGGCCCGATGCAAATGGAAATAGGGAAAGCCGAAGGTCTCCTCGCTGGCCTTGCCCAAGGGGCGGGCGCTCAGCGTCTCGCCGGTCCGCCAGTGGCGCATTTCGCCCCGTTCAGGGGTGAAGCCGACGGCGTTCAAAGCCTCGGCCAGGCCGAGATGATAGAGCACTCGGGAGCCATTGGCGCTGATCTGCACCCCGGCCCCGACTTCGCCCAGAACCTTGGCCTGCTCCAACACGATCACCCCGAAACCGGCCCGGGCGAGGCATAGAGCCAGGGTCAGCCCGCCCAGACCGGCGCCCGCGACAATGATATTCTGCTGTCTGTCCCGCATGGCCGGGATGATATGTGTCCGAGGGGAATTCTGCTACTGTCTTTGCTGGAATTGATGGAGGGACAAATGACCGCATTATCGAAGCAGGCATCGCCGCCGCCCGTAACGGGCGCCCACCACGCCGCATTTCGCTGCCGGGAGGCGGAGGAAACCCGTGCCTTTTATGAGGATGTACTGGGGTTTTCCATGGTTCAGGCGCTGGACATCGATGAACATCCATCCACCGGCGAGGCGCTGCGTTTCATGCACATTTTTTTTGATATCGGCGGCCATGGCGACAGCGCGCCCAACTATCTGGCATTTTTCGAGGTGGCCGACGAGGGCGGCATGGCGCCAACCTTTGAATTCAAGCGGCAATGGGGCATGGATCTGCACTTCGCCATGGGCGTGGCGGATCACGGCGCCTTGGAAACCTGGCGCCAACGTCTGATGCAGCGCGGTCTGGACGTGGAAGGGCCTATTGATCATGGTATCTTCTCGTCGATCTATTTCCACGATCCGAACGGCTATCGCCTGGAATTCGGGGCGCAAAATCAAAGCCAGGCAGATTTATTCCAAAAGGACGGCGAACAATCTCATGCTATTCTGAAAAATTGGTCGGACCGTTCGGCGTCGGCGTAGATTTCCGAAACAACCGTCGCCACGACGGAAGTCGGCAAGGGTTCGTATCGGAAGAGTTTGAGTTGGGTTTGAGTATGACATTCTGTTTGGTGAATTTTTCCGGCGCTCATCTATCGGTGCATGGTATCGACGACGAAGGGGCGAGGGCCCATCGTCTGTTGCCAGGGAGATCGTCAACTCCAACCGGCAAGACAGACACTGCCGGCGAAGCAACCGAACCGGCCGCCGCCGCGGGCGAAGTTGTGTTGGTGGTGGAAGACGACCCGGCCCTGCGCGAACTGGTGGTGGAATTGTTGCGGGATCTGGACTATCAGGTTTTCGACGCCGCTGATGGTGCCTCGGCGCTGAAGATTTTGGCGCAAACGGATCAGATCGACCTGCTGCTGTCCGATGTCGTATTGCCCGGCGGCATGCTGGGCCCCGATATCGCCGCCAGCGCCCGCCGCACCCACCCGGAACTGAAGGTGATGTTCATGTCGGGTTACACCGACGGAGCGGAGGTCAATGCCGTCGGCTCGGAAACAGAAATCGAATTCATGCGCAAGCCTTTCAAATTGGCCGACCTGGGCCAACGCCTGCGCCGGGTGCTGGATTGCTAGTGTTCCGACTCATTTAAGAAGTACCGGCTTTTACTTGATTGAGTGTGTTGCGCGCCCGGTCCACTTTTTTGATGATGTCTTGTGCGGCGGCGGTCCAGGTGAAAGGTTTGGCGGCCTCGTTGTGCTTGGTGAGATA
>JAYGEA010000299.1:0-49436 GCA_046582635.1 Alphaproteobacteria bacterium | reverse complement strand
CACTTTCCAGGAACTCGTAAATGTCCGGTGCAGCAAAGGCGGCGTCCCCTCGGAAGTAGCGACGCAGGTTCCGTTCCCGATAAAGCTCAACGATCGGTTCCAGAACCTCACGCCAACCGCCGACGCTGTGGACATTGCCGGGGCGAAGGGAACACCGCTCCAGATTGCCGAACTGGTTGAACAGGAATAGCGGATGGTAGCAGGTGCAGCCGAAGTGACCGTTGTCCGCCGTTCCCACTTGTTCGCCATGGGTCGGGCTGACGCTGCTGTCCATGTCGAGAATAATTATATTCGGTGGGCGGCGGTCATGAACTTTGTCGATCCACGCTCCGCTCATGTCGGCCAGGACTTCAATGTTCGCATCGGTAGCCAGAAGTTCCGTCTCGAAGCGCCCCATCTGGCTGGTGGACGCAGCCTGTCTGTCCAGGGCCTTGCCACCAACAATCCACCGCATGGCAGGATCACGTCCGAGACGGTCGGCGTCGTTTACGTCCTCATAACCACCAAGGCGACCAAACACCGACTGACGGAACTGCCCCGTCATGCCATGCCATCCGTTCTTGCCGGTACGGCTGTCCTGGAAAATAGTCCCGGCAACCTCGGTCAGACCAAGAGCATCATCAAGCTCCCGATAGGCATCGCCGGCGGCGCCGTATATGACGGTCTTTTGGGGTTATTGAGTTCGGCGGTGAACAAGGCGATCGAAGGTGTATCCGGGAAAGATATTGGCGGTAATGTTTTTGCCATGTTCGCCAATGGCGGCCACGGCGTCAGCGAGGTGCAAACGGCAGGGGTCGCATTGAGCTTTCAAAAAAGTCAAGCTGGGCCTGACTTTCCGCCGCCCATACTTGTCAAAAAGCCGGATCTCTCTGGTTCCCGACATGCGGACGCGTCCAGCCAGGGTGTGCCTCGGTTAAGCCCGGGCGCTTTCCACACTCTTTTGAACAGCATAAATGACGCACCAACGCAGGCTGGCCGTCAAGGTCTGGCGGCCGGTGCCGAGATGCCGCCGGTCAGCAAAGGCACAATCCGTGATGCCGGTTTAGAGATCAACCGAAAATTGCGCTCCCATGCCAGCAAATGAGAATTTAGTCGGCATCAATATTGTCGCGTTCCTGTTCCGCCCTGGCCAAGGACCATGTATACTAATCGGGAAAATGGCCAGCCGCTGGAGTCTCCTAAATGAAGTCATCTTTCTATCTAAAACAGGTCTGGCACTACGCATTGAGCTGTTTTTCGTTGGCGGTTCTTTTGACCGCTTGCGGTTTAGGAGATCTCGTTCAAGACAACCCGACTGCGTCGGGATCCCGAACTGTCGTCACTCACCCAACAGATGAACGGTCTACGGTATTCGGTCCCGGTGGGATGAATTTATTTGGCTCCAGTAAATCGGATAAGGGCTCTGGTAGCGTCGGCATCGGCATCGGCATCAATAGTTTTCTCTGGCGTGCTTCCCTGGACACCCTGTCGTTCATGCCGCTGAATTCGGCCGACCCCTTTGGCGGTGTCATCATCACGGATTGGTATAGTACGCCTGAAAATCCCGATGAACGCTTTAAAATGACGGTTTATATCCTGGACCGCCGTTTGCGCGCGGATGGTATTAAGGTTGCCGTGTTCAAACAAACCCGGGGCCAGGCGCTACAATGGTTGAGCGCCAATGTGGCAGGCGACACCGCTGTGCAATTGGAAAATGCCATTTTGATCCGGGCACGGCAGCTGCGCCTGGACACCATCGAGCAATAGTTCGTCCGGTGCACATATCCATATTAGAAATTGTTCCGGCGCCCTGAAGGCGGCCGGCGAGAGGACGACCCATGGCCCGTTACAATGCCAAAACAACGGAAGCGAAATGGCAGGCCGCCTGGGCCGAGGCCCGAACCTTCGAGGCCGCCGTTGACCCGGACCGCTGCAAGCCGAAGTACTACGTGCTTGAGATGTTTCCCTATCCATCGGGCCGCATTCATATGGGCCATGTGCGCAATTATGCCATGGGCGATGTCGTCGCGCGCTACAAACGAGCCAAGGGGTTCAATGTGCTCCACCCCATGGGCTGGGATGCATTTGGCTTGCCGGCGGAAAACGCGGCCTTGGAAAACAAGATCCATCCCGCCAAATGGACCTATGATAATATAGACAATATGCGCGGACAGCTGCAGTCCATGGGTCTTTCTTTGGATTGGAGCCGGGAATTTGCTACCTGCGACGTGGATTACTACCGACAGCAGCAGAAATTGTTTTTGGATCTATTGCAGAACGATTTGGTCTACCGGCGGGAATCCTGGGTCAACTGGGACCCGGTGGAGCATACGGTGTTGGCCAACGAGCAGGTCATCGACGGTTGCGGCTGGCGCTCTGGCGCGCCGGTGGAACGGCGGCAGCTGTCACAATGGTTTTTTCGCATCACCGCGTTTCAGGATGAATTGCTGAACGCCCTGGGCGATCTGGATCGTTGGCCGGAAAAGGTCCGTCTGATGCAGGCTAACTGGATCGGCCGTTCCGAAGGCGCGCGATTGCGCTTCACGGTCAAGGGGCCCACAATGGGGCACACCAAGGTATCTGCGGCGCACGACGAGATCGAGGTTTTTACCACCCGGCCGGACACCATTTTTGGCGCTTCCTTCCTGGCATTGTCTCCCGATCATCCCATGACCGCGAAACTTGCCGCCGGAAACCCGGATATTGCCGCCTTCGTGGCCGAATGCCGCCGGTTGGGCACGTCCGAGGAAGTCATTGAGAAAGCTGAAAAACGGGGCCTCGATACTGGGTTTCGGGCCGCCCATCCATTCCTGGCCGATGTAGAGCTGCCAATCTATATTGCCAATTTCGTGCTGATTGATTACGGTACCGGCGCTATTTTTGGCTGTCCGGCCCATGATCAGCGGGATCTGGACTTTGCCCGCAAATATGACCTAAACGTACTGCCGGTGGTGATCCCAAAGGATACCGACCCGGTGGATTTTTCCATAGATTCAGAGGCTTATGTTGGGCCGGGACAACTGGCCAATTCCCATTTTCTGGACGGCATGTCCATCGAAGATGCTAAGGCGGAAGTGGCGAGACGGGCCGAGACGGGCAATTTCGGCACCGGGCAAGTCATGTACCGCTTGCGGGATTGGGGTGTCTCCCGGCAACGCTACTGGGGTTGTCCCATTCCGGTGGTTCATTGCGATGATTGCGGCGTTGTTCCCGTGGCGGAGGCGGATTTACCCGTTACCCTGCCCGATGACGTGACATTCGAGCGTCCGGGCAATCCCCTCGATGACCATGCCACCTGGCGGGACGTGCCCTGCCCGTCCTGCGGCAAGCCGGGACGCCGGGAAACCGATACGCTGGATACTTTCGTGGATTCGGCCTGGTATTTCGCCCGCTTCTGTTCGCCTAGGGCTGGCCAGCCACTTGATCGGGACGCGGTCGACTATTGGATGCCCGTGGATCAGTACATCGGCGGGGTCGAACATGCCATTTTACATTTGCTTTATGCCCGGTTTTTTACCCGGGCCATTGAAACCTGCGGTCATGTGGGCGTAAGCGAACCGTTTTCAGGTTTGTTCACCCAAGGCATGGTCTGTCACGAAACGTATCGCGACGATGCCGGCACATGGCTGGAACCCAACGAAGTGGACCGGCGGGACGACGGGAATTTTGTCCGGGCCGATAATGGCGCCTCAATCAAGGTCGGCCGCTCCGAAAAGATGTCGAAATCCCGTAAAAACGTCATCGATCCCGAGGATATCATAGAACGTTATGGCGCCGACACCGCGCGATGGTTCATGTTGTCCGATAGTCCGCCCGAGCGGGACCTGGAATGGACCGACGGCGGGATTGAAGGTGCCTGGCGGTTTACGGGTAGAATTTGGCGGATAATACAGGAGTCCATTGACCACCTGCCCCCACCTGGCACACTGGCCCCCGGTCCGTTTGACGACAATGCCCTGGCCCTGCGCCGATTAACCCATCAGGCCATTGGTGCGGTGACCGATGGCATTGAGCGGTTTCAGTTCAATGTGTCCGTGGCGCGATTATACCAATTGGCCAACGCCCTGGGGTCCTACAAAGTAGACGGTGGCAATGATACCGCCGGCCGCTGGGTCCAACGGGAAGCCATTGAAACCCTGGTTGTCATGATCAGCCCCATGATGCCCCATTTGGCGGAGGAAGCCTGGCAAACCCTGGGGCAGAGCGGTCTGGTGGCAGATGCCTCCTGGCCCGAGGCGGACCCGGATTTACTGGTCGAGAATACCATCACAATCGCCGTTCAGTTGAACGGTAAGATGCGCGGGATCTTGGAGATTGCCCGCGATCAGCCGGAAGACCAAGTCCGCGCCGCCGCCTTGGCGGTGGACAAAATCAAACAGGCGATTGGAGATAAAGAGGTGCGCCGGGTGATCGTGGTGCCGAACCGTATTGTCAATGTGGTTGTCTAGGGCCACCAGAACAGGTCTCGGCCTGCCTGCCCTGGGCGGTCTTATCTTACTGTTTTTATTGGCGAATTGTGGCTTTCAACCGCTTCATGGCAGCCGGGCGGGGCCGGTTTTGGGCAGCACGGTTTCCGATATGGCTTATGTGGCGGTGGCCGCAATTCCCGATCGGGCCGGCCAATTGGTTCGCAATGAACTGCTGGACCGTTTGCATGCGGGCGGCATAGCCGCGAGGCCGGTGTTCCGGCTGATTGTGCATTTGAAGGAAAGCCGGGAGGGCATTGCCTTTCAACAGGACGACAGCGCGACCCGTTTCAACCTGCGTCTCTCGGCCCGGTTCGAGCTGGTTGCCAGCCGTAATGGCGCCTCGCTTTTAAAGGGTCGTACCCACGCCATCGCCGCCTATAATGTGGTGCGGTCCGATTATGCCAATCTGATCAGCCAGCGGGATGCCCAGAAACGGGCCGCCTACAGTGTTGCCGACGGGATTCAGAACCGGATTGCGGTCTTTTTCTCCCGTTTGCGGGGTTGAGACCGTGGTCAAACTCCCCACCCGCGGCATTGACGCTTATTTGGAGCATCCGGACGACAAAACGGTCGCCGCGCTGCTGTATGGAGAAGATGATGGCCTGGTGCGGGAGCGGGCCGCCCGCCTGGCCCGGGCTGTTGTAGAAGATATCACCGATCCTTTTCGCGTCGCAGATGTGTCCCTGGCCGCATTGAAGGATGAGCCCAGCCGTCTGATGGACGAAATGGCGGCCATGTCATTGACCGGGGGGCGGCGTCTGGTCCGCTTGGAGCGGGTAGGCAATGCCCAAAGCCGTACTATCGAGGCCGTTCTCGACGATCCGGCCATCACCTCCGACGGCAGTTTTCTAGTCGTGACCGCCGGGATTTTGGCGCCGCGGGACAATCTGCGAAAATTGTTCGAGGGTCATGAACGCGGCGCCGCAATTCCCTGCTATCAGGATGACGGGCGTTCCCTCGAGGCTTTGATCCATGAGTGTCTGGGGCGCCATGGTTTGTCGGTCGAGCCGTCCGCGCTGGCCTACCTATGCGATAATCTAGGCAGTGACCGGCAGATTTCCCGCTCTGAACTGGAAAAGCTTGCTTTATATAAGGGCCGTAATGGCGGCGCCGTAACCTTGGCCGAGGCGGAGGCCAATGTAGGCGATGGCGCGCCCTTGGCCCGGGATGACGTGGCCCTGGCCACCGCCAGCGGTGATCAGGCCGCCTTGGACAAAGCCCTGCAGAAGTGCCATATCGCCGGCGAGCAGCCAATTGCCATTTTGCGGGCGGTTATCCGCCATTTACAGCGCCTGCATTTGATATCTTTAAAAGCCGCGCGGGGCGACGATATTGGCCGGTTGATCAAATCACACCGGCCGCCAATATTTTTCAAGCATCAGCCGATTGTCCAGCGCCAGATACAAAATTGGCGGCCCCAGCGCCTAGCCCAGGCACTGGCCATACTGACCGAGGCCGAATTGGAATGTAAAACCACCGGACTGCCGGCCGATGCAATCTGCGGCCGGGCTTTGATCCGTATCGCCAACGCGGCCAGGCCGGTATCGCTCTAGAATTTTTACCCGTCGGGCTGTTGGCTCAGGCGGTTGAGAATTTCGTCGAACTGATCCAGGGAATTGAACGATATGCGGACTTCGCCGCGTTCCCCCTGGTGTCTGATCTTAACAATCAAACCGAGTGTTTCAGAAAGATGCCGCTCCATGGCACGGCTATTGGTGTCTTGTTCCGTGCCACCGGATGGCACGCTTTTCTTAGCAATATTACTAGGTTTTTTTACAAGCTGTTCTGTTTGCCGAACATTCAGGCCTCGCTTCAATACATCTTGTGCGAGAATTTCAGGATTTTCTGATGCTAGTAATGCCCGGCCATGCCCGGCGGTTAGCAGACCCTGCTGCATCATTTCCTTCACATCATCGGGAAGACCTAGAAGGCGCAGAATATTGGCCACGTAGCTGCGGCTCTTGCCGGCCGCCTGGGCGACATCCTCTTGCGTGCGGGAAAATTCGTCCATCAGCCGCCGATAGCCCTCGGCCTCTTCAAGAGGTGTCAGGTCCTGACGCTGGACATTTTCCACCAAGGCAACTTCCAAGGCCTTGTTGTCGTCAAGGTCCTTGATGATAATGGGCACTTCATAAAGCTGCGCCTCTTGCGCCGCCCGCCAGCGGCGCTCGCCGGCAACAATTTCGAAAGTGTTCCCGTCATGGCCCTCGCCAATGCGGCGGACCAGGATCGGCATCAGTATGCCGTTCTCCCGGATCGACTGGGCCAAGGCGTTGATTTCGTCCCGGTCAAATAGCTGCCGTGGCTGATAGCGGTTGGGTACCAGGTTTTCCACCGGCACGGTTCGTGAAGAACGCAGACGATCCAGGGCCGGTTGGTCATCGGGATCCTCCGCCAGTAAAGCAGACAAACCGCGGCCCAATCCCTTTCCGGGGGCCTTGCTGGAACCTTTTCGCGGTGGTTCGTCAGCCATGACGCTCATGCCGCCGCGCTAAGCCGTTCGCGACGCAGCATTTCACTGGCCAGCTGCATATAGGCCCGGCTGCCCGCGCATTTGTGGTCATATAACAAAACCGGCTTGCCATGGGACGGCGCCTCCGACACCCGCACATTGCGGGGGATAATGGTTTGATAGACCTTGTCGCCCAGATAATCACGCACATCCTGGGCTACCTGATCCGACAGATTATTGCGCTTGTCATACATGGTCAAGACAATGCCCTGAATTTCAAGGCCTTCGTTGTAACTAACGCGAATACGCTCAATGGTTTTCATCAGCATGGAGAGGCCTTCAAGGGCAAAAAACTCACATTGCAGCGGCACCACGACGGACTTCGCCGCGACCAGGGCGTTGACCGTCAACAGGTTCAGGGAGGGCGGACTATCGATCAGGATATAGTCAAAATCGCCTTCCACCGTCGCCAAGGCCTCGCGCAACCGGTATGCCCGGCGGGGCAGCTCGATCAGCTCTAACTCCGCGCCGGTCAAATCGATGTTGGAAGGTATGATGCTGAGGCCGGGAATAGCCGTCGGCACCAATGTCTCGGCCACGCTTGCCTCACCCATGAGAACGTCATATGAGCTGACCCGTCGATTGGTCCGGTCGATGCCCAAACCGGTGGAGGCATTGCCCTGGGGATCAAGGTCCACCACCAACACCCGGCGGCCAATGGCGGCTAAACCCGTGCCCAGATTAATCGCCGTCGTGGTCTTGCCCACACCGCCCTTTTGATTGGCTATGGCTATGATGCGGGGTTGTTTTCGGGATGTTGCGGTGATGGGTTGTTGGTCCTGCGTGGGCGTGGATGGGCTATATTCAGACACGGGTAATCTCCGTCAGCTGCAAAATTGAGCCGGTCTCATCCGTGACACTGGGGATGAGCCGATGGGCCATCATCCAATATTTTCGGGCTTCGGTCAATTCAACATCAACATCTTGTCCCTTTAACAGCAATATTTGTCCGCCAGATACCAGATGTGGGTGCGCCCATGAGAGTAATTTTGCCAAGGGCGCAAATGCCCTGGCCGTGATGACGGCGGCACCAAAGGGGGGCAGGGATTCGATTCTGTCATTGTGTACAGTCACTTCCGTGGCCATGATACGGGCTGCCTCGGACAAAAAGGCGCATTTACGGCCGTCGCTCTCCACCAGATGCATGTCCCCCACCCCGGCGATTGCCAGCACCAGACCAGGAAATCCGGCGCCGCTGCCCAGGTCCAACCAGGGGCCTTTTACACTGTTTGGATCAATATGGCGCAGCAATTGGATCGAATCGAGCATATGGCGCCGCCAAAGATCATCAAGACTGCGCCGGCTGACCAGATTTATCCGGGGATTCCATTTTCTGAGCAGCGCGCCGTAGGCTTCCAGCCGCGCCAATGTTTCACGTGAAACATTGGTGGCCGCCTGAAACTCGCGGATAGAGAGGGGCGCCGTGGGTTTGGGAATTTTAGGCAACGGCCCTGCGCTTGGCGCGGCGTACATGGGCCAGCAATAGGGTCAGCGCCGCCGGCGTAATGCCGGGTATGCGCGCCGCCGCTCCCAAAGTGGCCGGCCGGTGATTTATAAGTTTTTCGCGCACCTCGTTGGAAAAGCCCTTCACAAGGCCATAGTCCAAGTCCGGTGACAATTCCAGCGCTTCGTCCCGGCGATAGGCTTCGATGTCCGCTTGCTGCCGATCCAAATAAACCGCGTAATGGGCCTCGATCTCCAACTGTGCGGAAACAGCCGGTGTCAGCGCGGCCAGGTCCGGCCAAAGGGCCGCCAGCCGCATCATGTCGATTTCCTTGAAGGCCAGCAGCTCCATGGCCGTCCGCCGCCGCCCGTCGGCTTTCACCGCGATCCCCACCGCGCCGCATTCGTGGGGCGTGGCCCGGCACGCTGCTAACTGCCGCCGGGCATCATCGAGCACGGTAATTTTATTTTGAAATGCATCCGCCCGTCGCTGTCCAATACATCCGATCGAAAGTCCCAACGGCGTTAGGCGCTGGTCCGCGTTATCGGACCGCAGCAGTAACCGGTATTCCGCCCGCGAGGTAAACATGCGATAGGGTTCCTGGGTACCCCGGGTCACCAGGTCATCGACCATCACCCCGATATAGCCCTCGGCCCGGTCCAGCACAAACGGATCGCCGCCCTCCGCCGCCAGGGCCGCGTTCAGGCCCGCCATCAAACCCTGGGCGGCCGCTTCCTCGTAGCCAGTGGTGCCGTTGATCTGCCCCGCCAAATATAGCCCCGGCAGCCGCGTGACCTCTAGGCTGGGCGCTAATTCACGCGGGTCCACGAAATCATATTCGATGGCATAGCCATGGCGGATAATCTTGGCCCGCGCCAAGCCGGGGATCATTTTCAGGACCGCCTCCTGAACGTCTTCCGGAAGAGAGGTCGAAATACCATTGGGATAAACCGTATGGTCATTCAGACCCTCAGGCTCGAGAAATATCTGATGCCGCTCCCGATCCGCGAACCGCACCACTTTATCTTCGATGGAGGGGCAATAGCGCGGCCCGGTGCCTTCGATCTGACCGGAATAGATCGGCGCCCGGTCCAGATTGGCCCGGATCAGATCATGTCCCGCCGGCGTGGTCCAGGTGATGTGGCAATCGATTTGGGGATTGATGATTTTATCGGTCAAGGTGGAAAACGGTTCGGGCGGACTGTCGCCCGGCTGCCGCTCCAATCCGGACCAATCAATGGTCCGTCCATCCAGACGGGGCGGCGTCCCTGTTTTTAAGCGGCCCATGTTCAGGCCCAGGTCATAAAGACGCTTTGACAAGCCCACCGCCGGCGCCTCGCCAATGCGTCCCGCCGACCAGTTTTTCTCGCCCAGATGAATACGGCCCCGCAGGAAGGTCCCCGTGGTGATCACCACCCGGTCACTGCGAAGGGTCTGCCCGTCCCCCGTGACCACGCCGGCCACGGCACCATTCTCAACCAGCAGATCTTCCACGGCGCCGGCCCAGATCTCCAGATTTTCCACCGCGGCCAATTCCCGCTGCATGGCGGCCCGATACAGCGCCCGGTCCGCCTGGGCCCGCAAGCCCCGTACCGCCGGTCCCTTGCGCCGATTGAGCATACGAAACTGGATGCCCCCCGCATCGGCCACCCGGCCCATCAGGCCATCGAGGGCATCCACCTCCCGCACCAAATGCCCCTTGCCCAGGCCGCCGATAGCGGGATTACAAGACATCTCGCCAATGGTGTCCAGACGATGGGTCAACAGCAGGGTCCGGGCGCCCAGGCGCGCCGCGGCAGCCGCCGCCTCGCAGCCCGCATGACCGCCACCAACAACGATGACATCGAATTGGCTCATCAGATCCTTCATGGTGGGCAAAATAGGCAGACCGGGCAGCAGAGTCAAAATCTTCCCGCATTTTTCTTTCAATGTTTCACGTGAAACATCGGCATGGGCCCTCTACCTACCTCATTTGCCTATGCAGAAGTCACCAAACACTACATCTAGAATATCATCCACATCCACCCGGCCCGTAATCCGCCCCAGATTCCGGGCCGCCAGGCGCACATCTTCGGCCACGAACTCACCATCTTGCTGTTCCAGGGCCCGATTGAGCGCGTCCCGGCAGTCTGTCAGCCCCTGGCGGTGCCGCGCCCTGGTCAGCCCCGGCGGGCCATTGGCGGACATGCGCCGGGCGGCTTCGTGGGTCAATTTCCCCACCAGGCTTTCCAGCCCCTGCCCCGTCTTGGTCGAAACCCCCAGCCCATGAGCCGGCGGGGCCGGCGCCAGATCAACTTTGCTGGCCACCAGCACGCCGCCGTCGGCCAGCGCCAGAACATCCCCATCAGGTTCCGCCGTGGCCGCGCAATCATAGAGAACGATTTTCAGGTCCGCCTGTGCCGCCCGGGCGCGGGCCCGGCGCACGCCCTCTGCCTCGACGGCATCGTCGCTGTCCCGCAGGCCGGCGGTATCCGCCAATACCACCGGATAGCCGCCCAGGTTCAACGATACTTCGACGATATCCCGCGTGGTGCCCGCCTGGGCCGAGACGATTACCGCATCACGGCGCGCCAGGGCATTCAACAGACTGGATTTTCCCACATTCGGCGCCCCCAGGATCACCATGTGACAGCCGTCGCGCAAACGCTCGCCCCGGTGATTGTCGTCCAGGTGGGCCGACATTTCCCCGGCCAGGCGGGCCAGAACCGGCCGTTGCCGCCGCGTCATGCCGTCGGGCAGGTCTTCGTCGGGGAAATCAATGTCGGCCTCCAGATGGGCCAGGGCGCCGATCAGATCCGCCCGCCAGCCTTCATATATCCACCCAAGTTCGCCGGCCATCTGCCGTTGTGCCTGACGGCGCTGGGCCTCGGTCTCGGCGGCGATCAGGTCCGCCAGGCCCTCGGCCTGGGTCAAGTCCATTTTGCCGTTTTGAAAAGCCCGGCGGGTAAACTCCCCGGCCTCGGCCAGGCGGCAGCCATCGAAATCTCCTAAAACCGCCAAAAATGCCCCTATAACCGCACCGCCACCATGGCAATGCAGCTCCACCACATCTTCGCCCGTGAAGCTGCCCGGACCGGGAAACCACAACACCAGGCCCCGATCCAAGACCTCGCCCGTACCCGGATCACGCAGGGCGGCGAAGGTCGCCTGGCGCGGCGCGGGAAGGCCCCCCGCGGCCATGAGAGCGCGCAATATAGATTTGCATTGAGGGCCGGATATGCGGATGACGGCGATGCCGGCCCGCCCGGGCGCCGTCGCCGGGGCGAAAATTGTGGCGCCGCCGGGCATTACCAGGTCGCAAGAAATTCCGCCGGGTCTGGCCGTTTCTTTATCGGCGTGGCGCTTTTCGCCGTACCAATGTGAATGAAGCCGACCAAGGCGTCCTTGGGCGCCAGGCCCAAGGGGCCCTTGACGTTTTCGTCATAGCAGGGCGCGCCGGTCACCAAAATAGCCTGATAGCCCTGGGCATGCAGGGCATTGAGCAGATTTTGCACCGCCGCCCCCGTGGCCACCACCTGCTCCACGACAGGGACTTTCGGGTGATCCTCGGTAATCTCGGCCCAGACCGCCAACACCAGCGGCGCCCGCACGGGCTTGCCCCTGGCTTTTTCAATATCCGCCGCCGTGGCATCGGGGTCCCGCTTGGCCAAACTATCGGCGAAGATATCCCCCAGGGCCTGACGCCGGTCGCCACGGATGACCAAAAACCGCCAGGGCCGCAAGGCGCCGTGATCCGGGGCCCGCATGGCAACCTGCAGCAAATCCAGGATTTCATCGTCGCTGGGTGTTGGTTCAACCAACAACCCGGCCGGGGTCGACTGCCGCCCCAACATGCATTCCATGGCATCCATAACGCAAACTCCCCTTTTAATCCCGAAACGTCAGTCTTCCGAGGTACCTTGTCCCCCGGCGCCCGTGGCTTGGGCCCAAAAAACCTTTTGCATGCTCTCCCAGCCTTGCAGCCCATCCTGTACACCCGCCGGCATCCAGGTTTTCAGCAGGCTTTCCAGATCCGCGCCGGCCACCGCTTCTTGCATGCGGCTCTGCAGATCCGCCAACAAAGCTTCCTGCAGGGGTGCCACATCAGGCAGGCCCAGAAAGCTCCGTGCCTCCTGCGAGGTGCAACCAATTTCGATTTTAATCTTCATTTCGCCAATATCCCGCTTTTGCCGCCGCCGTCAACGTGGCAAACTTAGTCCACGGGAACGGACGGGGCAATGGGTGGTAAAGGCATGGGGGAATAAAGGCATGGCAAACCGGTTGGGCGGCGAGACCTCGCCCTATTTGTTGCAGCATCAGGATAATCCGGTGCATTGGCAGTCCTGGGGCGACCGCGCGCTGGCGGACGCCCGCGCGGAAGGCAAGCCGATCCTGTTGTCCATTGGCTATGCCGCCTGTCATTGGTGCCATGTCATGGCCCATGAAAGTTTTGAAGACCCGGCCATCGCCAACCTGATGAACCAGCTGTTCGTCAATATCAAGGTGGACCGCGAAGAGCGTCCGGATATTGATGGCGTTTACATGACCGCCCTGGGCCTCATGGGCGAGCAGGGCGGCTGGCCCCTGACCATGTTCCTGACCCCGGATGGGGAGCCGTTTTGGGGTGGCACCTATTTCCCGCCCGAAGCGCGCTATGGCCGGCCCGGCTTTCCAGACATCCTGCGCCGGGTGGCCGAGGTCTATCACACCGACCCCGCCGCGGTACGCAAAAATGCCGACGCCATCCTGGAGTCTCTGCGAAAACAGCCAACCGTAGATGATGGGGCGGGCGATGGAGCGGGCGAGGGCGGCCCCGTGCGGATTGGCTTCGATATCCTGGACCGCGTGGCGCAGCTGTTGTGCCAGCAGGTTGACATGGTGCACGGCGGTCTGGGCCAGGCGCCGAAATTCCCGCAGACATATGCCTTGGAAATGCTGCTTCGGGCCTGGTTGCGGAAACCCGATGGGGCCCTGTTGGGCGCCGTGGACCGAAGCCTGACCGGCATGAGCCAGGGCGGCATCTATGATCATCTAGCGGGCGGCTTTGCCCGCTATTCCACCGATGCCGAATGGCTGGCGCCGCATTTCGAGAAAATGCTGTATGACAACGCCCAGCTCATGGATATTTTGACCCTGGCCTGGCAGGCGGGCGGCAACCCGCTTTATGCCCAGCGCGTTGGCGAAACCGTGGCCTGGATCCTGAACGAAATGGTCGTGACGGGGGGCGGTTTCGCCGCCACCCTGGATGCCGACAGCGAGGGCGAGGAAGGCCGCTTTTATGTCTGGAACGAAGCGGAAATCGTCACTGTTCTGGGTGACGATGCCGGCTTGTTCAAGGCTGCCTATGATGTTTCCAGCCATGGTAATTGGGAGGGCAAGGTCATTCTCAACCGCACCGCCCGGCCGGAACTGGGCGATGGCGCGCACGAAGCGAACCTGCGGTCCTGCCGGGACCGGCTGTTGAAACAACGGGATACACGGATCCGGCCGGGCTGGGACGACAAAGTCCTGGCGGATTGGAGCGGCCTGATGATCGCGGCCATGGTCAATTCCGGGGCTGTCTTCCAAAAACCGGACTGGACGGCGGCGGCGGTCGCTGCCTTTGATTTCGTCATCGCCAATCTGTGCCCGGCCAATTCGGAGACGACTGGCGAATTGATGCATGCCTTCCGCCTGGATCAGCCCAAGCATCGCGCCGTACTGGATGATTACGCCAACATGATCCGGGCCGCCCTGATGCTGCATGAAACCCTGGGCGGCGAACAGTATCTACAGTATGCCAAGACCTGGACGGCGGCGGTCGAAGCGCATTTCTCCGATCCCGACCACGGGGGCTATTTCTTTTCTTCCGACCAGGCCACGGATGTGATCGCCCGCATGCGCCATGGCCATGACAACGCGGTGCCGTCGGGTAACGGCGTGATGGTTGGAAATCTGACCCGCCTGTGGCTGTTGACCGGCGAAGATGACTACCGCCAAATGGCGGACCGCGTGGCGGCCGCCTTCTCATCGCAACTAAACAGCCACGGACTGGCCATGACCACATTGCTGAATAACGTGGAATTCCTGCTCAACCCTCTGCAGATCGTCATTATCGGCGCCCGGGACGACAGCGCCACACAGAATATGTTGTCGGCTGTCCATGGCAAGCCCTTGCCCAACAAGGTTTTGGCGGTTCTACCGGCCGATGAACATTTGCCCGACAGCCACCCCGCCGCGGCCATGGGACAGATTGATGGCCGGGTGACGGCCTACGTCTGCCTGGGACAAACCTGTTCTCTGCCCCAGACCACGGCAGCGGGCCTGGATGAAGCCTTGACCATAGCCACCGAGCCGAACGCAATGGGTTAGCCGATGACCGAAATTTCGAGCCAAATTTCCTCCCAGATTTCCCCCAAAATTTCAATGCATTCCCCGGTCGGTGATATCACCATCAGCATCGAGGGCGGCGCCGTGGTCTCCCTGGATTGGGGCTGGACCCGGGATCAGGCCGGTGACAATCTGTTGCTCACGGCCAAGGCGCAGCTGGAAGATTACTTTGACGGCGGCGCAAGGGCCTTTGATCTGCCGCTGCAGCCGGCCGGCACAGAATTTCAGCGCCGGGTCTGGTCTTTGATGGAGGAAATTCCTTACGGCGGTACCATGACTTACGGCCAGATGTCCGACCGCCTCAACTCCTCCGCCCAGGCTGTCGGCATGGCTTGCGGGGCCAACCCCATTCCCCTCATCATTCCCTGCCACAGGGTTCTGGCCGCCAAACGCATGGGCGGCTATTCCGGCGATGGCGGGGTGGAGACCAAGGTGGCCCTGCTGCGCCTGGAAGGCGTCCTGCTATAACATTTGTCAACTTTGTCGCAATTTTAGGCACGTGACAAACTTCGCCGGAAAAGGTTAATGTCCGCCCAGCCATCGACGATTCGAACAAAATCCCGCAAAAACGGATCCAATCAACCTGGAGAAAGGCTCCACCACCATGGTCAAAGCAATCCAATTTCATAAAGCCGGCGCACCTTCCGTGATCAAATGGGAAGAGGTAAAGCTGGGCAAGCCGCGCAAGAGCCAGGCCTTGATCCGTCACACCGCCATTGGCCTGAACTATATTGATACATACCAGCGCAGCGGACTATATCCCATGGCCCTGCCATCGGGTCTCGGCATGGAAGCCGCCGGTGTGGTCGAAGCTGTTGGCGCCGGCGTCAAACATGTCAAACCCGGTGATCGGGTGGCCTACGGCAGCGGCGCGCCAGGCGCCTATTCCGAGGCGCGGATCATGGACGCTGCCACCTTGGTGAAAATTCCCCGCGGCATCTCCGATGAAGCCGCCGCCGCCATGATGCTCAAGGGCATGACCGTGGAATACCTGATCCGCCGGACTTATCCTGTCAAGAAAGGCCAGACGGTGCTGTTCCATGCCGCCGCGGGTGGTGTCGGCCTGATCGCCGGACAATGGCTGGATGCCCTGGGCGTGCGCGCTATCGGCACGGCCGGCGGGCCAGACAAGGTAAAACTGGCCAAGACCCATGGTTATGCCGAGGTGATCGATTACACCAAGAAGGATTTCGTCAAGGAGGTCGCCCGTCTGACCAAGAACGAGGGCGTGTCGGTGGTCTACGATTCCATCGGCAAGGACACCTGGGACGGCTCTCTTGATTGTTTGCAGCCGCGCGGCCACATGGTCAGCTTCGGCAACGCCTCCGGCCCCGTTACCACCTTCTCGCCCGCGACCCTGGCCGCCAAGGGTTCCCTCTACCTGACCCGGCCCTCCCTGGTCACCTACACCGCCACCCGCAAGGAACTGGAAGCCTCCGCCAAGGCCCTGTTCGCCATGGTGAAAAGCAGCAAGGTGAAAATCGAGATCAACCAGACATACGCCCTGAAAGACGCAAAACAAGCGCACAAAGACCTGGAAAGCCGCAAAACCACGGGTTCAACGATCCTGATTCCATAATTTCGCACAATTTCGCCGATTTAGGGGCCGCGTTGGAAACAGCGCGGTCCTTTGCTTATTGGACAACATTCACGCTGCAAACAGACTCCATGGCCTCAAAATTCCAGGCCTTTTTCGATCGTCATCATGGAGATGTGGGTTCATTCATTAACCCGCAGGAATTATGGGGACATAATCCCTTCCAACAAACCTAACGTCAGACAACGGATATCCGCGAAAATAGCGCCAAGTCCACGCGATGGGGGCGGTTTGATCAGGTATTCATGGAATCGAAGAACTCGTTGTTATCCTTGGTGGATTTCAACTTATCGAGCAGAAAGTTCATGGAATCCATGGTGCCCATGGGATGCAGGATCCGCCGCAGCACCCACATTTTGGCCAAGGAGCCTTTATCCACCAACAGCTCTTCCTTGCGGGTGCCGGACTTGATGATGTCGATGGCGGGGAAGATGCGTTTATCGGACAATTTACGGTCCAGGACGATTTCCGAGTTGCCGGTGCCCTTGAATTCTTCAAAAATCACCTCGTCCATGCGGCTGCCGGTATCGATCAGTGCGGTGGAGATGATGGTCAGGGAGCCGCCCTCCTCGATATTCCGGGCCGCGCCAAAAAAGCGTTTCGGGCGCTGCAGGGCGTTGGCGTCCACGCCGCCGGTCAGAACCTTGCCCGATGAGGGCACCACGGTGTTGTAGGCCCGGGCCAGGCGGGTGATGGAATCCAGCAGGATCACCACGTCGCGCTTGTGTTCCACCAGCCGCTTGGCCTTGTCGATGACCATTTCAGCCACCTGCACATGGCGGGAGGCGGGCTCGTCAAAGGTAGAGGAGATCACTTCGCCCGTGACCGACCGCTTCATGTCGGTCACTTCCTCGGGCCGCTCGTCGATCAGCAACACGATCAGGAAACATTCCGGATGATTGGCCATGATGGAATGGGCAATGGATTGCAGGATAACGGTTTTACCTGTCCGCGGCTGGGCCACGATCAGGGCCCGCTGGCCCTTGCCGATGGGCGATACCAATTCGATCACCCGGCCGGTCTGATCCTCCAGAGTGGGATCGGACCGCTCCATGATGATGCGTTCGTCGGGATATAGCGGCGTTAGGTCATCGAAATGCACCTTGTGGCGGGCTTCCTCCGGATCGCTGAAATTGATGCTGTTGATCTTCAGCAGGGCGAAATAACGTTCGGCTTCTTTTGGCGCGCGAATTTCCCCTTCCACCGTGTCCCCCGTGCGTAAGGCAAAACGGCGGATTTGCGACGGCGAGACATAGATATCATCGGGTCCTGGCAGATAATTCGCCTCCGGCGCACGCAGAAAACCGAAGCCGTCCTGGAGAATTTCCAAAGTGCCGACGCCGGTAATCTCTTCATCCGCCTCCGCCGCCATTTTCAGAATGGCCAGCATCTGTTCCTGCCGACGCAGGGAGGAGGCATTTTCCAGCCCCCTTTCCTCCGCATAGGCCAGCAGATCAACGGGAGTCATTTCTTTTAGTTCTTGTAATTTCATGATTTTATCGTCGGCTTGTTTGAAAATGGCAAAAGGGTATGACGGTGACTACCGCCGCACGGGAGGGTCTTCGAGATCGTTAGAAACAGCTTCGATTGAGAACTTGGAGGCAAAAAACGTTGATAATCAAGTGCTTATCATGCATTGCATCAAGATTTTGGAGAGGGGAATACAGTACGCGGCACCGGACGGCACCCGTGGTGTTTGCTCGTTATCTGTGACCTAACATAGGTAGCTTCACGGCGAAAGCAAGAAATTGCATCAAATGAGCACATTATGAACAATATGGCATCTATCGCGCTGAATATCCGCCGTCAATCAGCAGGTCGGCGCCCGTCATAAAGGCGGAATCATCGCTGGCCAGATAAACCGCGGCACGGGCAATTTCGGCCGGCTGACCCAGACGGCCAACAGGATGGGTTGGCCCCCATTCCCGCTCCGCCCGGTCCAAATCGCCGAACTGCCGGGCCAAACGGTCCGTGGCGACACCGCCCGGGGACAAGGTATTGGCGCGAATGCCATCGCCCGCATGTTCCAGTGCAATAACCTTGGCCAATTGCAGCAAGGCCCCCTTGGTACTGCAATAGGGCCCCCGTTGCGGCGTGGCGACGCGGGCCATCTGCGAGGCGGTGATGATGATGGACCCGCCCCCCGCCGACAGCATCTGCCGCAGCAGGTGCTTGGCCGTCAGAAATACCCCCGTGAGGTTGACCGACAAGGCCTGATTCCAATCTTCAAGTGACAGATCTTTGATCGAAACCGGCGGCGTCAGGGCGGCGGCATTACACATGCCGACGTTGATCGGCCCAAAAGCATCACCAACCATCCCGATGGCCTCCGCGACCGAGGCTTCATCACGCACATCGCAACCTTGCCCCATGGCCTGGCCGCCGGCGGCCAGGATCGCGGCGGCCTGGTCCAGGGCCAACCCCTCGTTCAGATCCAACAGGCCGACCGCCGCGCCCTCGTCCGCAAATGCCTTCGCCGTAGCCAAGCCAATACCTTGAGCCGCACCGGTAATCACCGCAACCTTGCCTACCAAAACATTGCCAACCATCGCCTTCACTCCTTAAAACGGCCGCACGATGACCATAATGACGATAATAACCATCAGGACCGTGGGGATTTCGTTCATTTTTCGATAAAAGCTGGCCGGCCGGCTGTTCCGGTCCGCCTCGAAGTCCTTGCGCCAGCGGAAGAGAAAGCCATGCATCCCACCCAGACCGATAAAGGCGCAAAATAGCTTTATCCAGATCCAAAATTCGCCAAAATCGATCAAACCCGGCGTTAACAACATCAATATTCCAAAGATCATCGATATTGCCATGGCTGGATTGATGATCGCGCGCAGCAGCCGCCGTTCCATGATTTTCAGGGTTTCCGACAATTCGGACCCCGCCTCGGCAGCCGCGTGATAAACGAAAAGCCGGGGCAGATACGCCATGCCCGCCATCCAGGCCATCACGGCGATAACATGACCGGCCTTGATCCATTGATACCACTCGCTCAGGAAATCAGCCATGGGCGCAGCCCGACAGACCCAGTGGACAAAAGCGATCCGAAAGCGGGCCGCCACAACGGCCGCCGCTATCGGGCCAGGCCATGGCCCGGCGTACAATGGCAGCCAATCCGCTGATGAATTGATCGTTTATGCCCACGGTTGGCACTCTGGCATAGTGTGAAACGCCGCAATCCGCCGCCAGTTCACGGTAATCAATATCCAATTCCACCAGAGTCTCGGAATGTTCGGAGACAAAGGCGATGGGCGCCAGCACCACCGCCCTGCCGTCCGCCCCGGCACGGCTTACTTCATCATCCGCCGCCGGGCCAATCCATTGCAGGGGACCAACCCGGCTTTGATAACAGATCCGCCAATCAAGATCATCGAAGCCCGCGGCCAACAGACCATCGACCACCGCGGCACAGGTCTGTTCCACCTGCCATTGATAAGGATCGCCACGATCTATGACTTTTTTTGGCAAGCCATGGGCCGAGAGCAACAATCTGGTGGGACCGATCGCTTGGGCGGCCTTTAGCAGAGGTGCAATCAACGCCACCTCCGCCCCGACAAAATCGATGTCATTGGCATAACAGCAAACGGTTTTCACCGGTGCGGACAATCGGGCCTCGGCCGCCGCCCGCCGCCATTCGGTAATGGACGAAGCGGTGGTCGTCGTGGAAAACTGCGGATAAAGTGGTAATAATATGATTTGTTCGGGATTAAATTCCGCCACCGCCTGGGCTACTTGATCACTGAACGGATACCAATACCGCATACAGGGAAATGCCCTCACCTCGCCCACATCGGATAAGGCATCCTCCAGAGCCCGAGCCTGTTTTTCGGTCTGCAGGCGAATTGGGGAACCGCCACCGATTTTGGCATAAATAGCCTGGGAATGCCGCGTGCGCCGGGTGGCGATGTACCAGGACAGAAAGCGGCGAAGGCGCGCTGGCACTGGGATAATGGCCGGATCATTGAACAAATTGCGCAAGAACGGCTTCACCGCCGCCAGGTTGTCGGGTCCACCCAGATTAAACATTACAACGGCAATGCGCGGCATATATGGTCCCCTACTTCATGGTCCCCTACTTCACCCGCAACAGCTAGCCGCGCAGAATTTCGGCCAAACGGGCAACATGTTCGGGAGGCGTTTCCGGCACGATACCGTGACCCAGATTGAAGATGAAGGGCCCCTGTCCCAAGATCTCCAATATACGCCGGGCCTCGGCTTCCATGGCCTTGCCGCCGACCACCAGCAATCGCGGATCGAGATTACCTTGCACGGTTACATGCGGCTGCACCTGATCCCGGGCCCAATCGAGCGGCACCGACCAATCGAGACTAACCCCATCAACACCGGCGGTCTTGGCAAAATTAGCATAGCCCGCGCCAGCCCCCTTCGGAAACCCAATGATCGGCAAATCAGAATAACGCTTTCGCAGTTCACCAACGATTTGCTGCACCGGCTCCAGACACCAGCGTTGAAATGCCGGCTCCGACAAGGCGCTGGCCCAGGTGTCAAAAAGCTGCACGACCTCCGCCCCGGCATCAACCTGCTTGCTCAAATATTCCACCGTCGCCGTAACCAGAAGATCCATCAACTGGCCGAACCCTTCCGGGTCGCCATAAGCCCAATCCTTGACGTTGGTATGATCCCGGCTGCCCCGCCCCTCGACCATATAGGCGGCCACCGTCCATGGCGCGCCGGCGAAACCGATCAGGGTCACATCCTCGGGCAACTCCGATTTCAACCGCGCCACGGTTTCGTACACCGGTCCCGCCTTGTCATGCAGGCCGTCCATGCTCAAACGTGATAATTCCCCCCTGTTTCGGATCGGCTCCAACACCGGGCCTTCGCCGGCAATATAATCGAGCGGCTGGCCCAAACCATCGGGGATCAACAGAATATCGGCGAACAAAATGGCCGCATCCATGCCGAAACGCCGGATCGGCTGCAGGGTGACTTCCGTCGCCAATTCAGGATTATAACAAAGGTCCAGAAAACCGCCCGCCTTGGCCCGAACCTCGCGGAATTCTGGCAGACAGCGCCCCGCCTGTCGCATGAACCAAAACGGCGGCCGGGACAGGGTTTCACCCCGCAACGCCCGCACGAGCAGCTTATCTTCTGATTTCATATGCGCTGTCCCCCGCCTACCGGCACAATCCCATTTTCCGTCTTTTTACATACAATCTTTTTAAAAGATAGGTAGTGGTAGTAGATGAATCCCTGTGGGTCCTGGGGATTAAGTCTTATTCCTAGATTCGCCCCACGATTCCCCCCCAAATAACTATCCGGCCCCGAATTGGGGATAAACTCCACATCCCGGTATATCCAGGGGCATGAACAACGGGGATAAATCGAATATTTACCTTCTGTTAAGATTATCAACGGCATTTCGATTCGATAGCCGGTGCCCGCTCAGAGCTTGGGAACCAACGTCCTAACAAACCGCTAAGGTGCATGAAAATCCTTGTTTCCGGATCAAGGGCGGCTTATCCCCGGCACTAACGATATTCAGGACCGTAATTTCGGCATCTTGATTTCATGATTGCTGTGGGAATTAGGGCGTTATGACAAAATTTCATCTTCATCTGGTATCCGATGCCACGGGCGATACCTTGATTTCTCTCGCCTCGGCCGCCCTGGCCCAGTTCGAAGGGGTGGCATGCGAGCGCCATATATGGCCCATGATCCGCTCGGAGCCTTATATGGCACCGGTGATCACGGCGATTGAAAAGAATCCCGGCCTGGTCATGTTTACCCTGGTCGATCATAACCTGCGCGAGACCCTTACCGCCGAATGCCGCCGTCTACAGGTGAGCTGCGTGCCGGTGATGGATCCTATTATTGGCGCGCTGGAAACTTTTTTAGGTGCCCAAAGCCGTGAGCTGCCGGGCCGGCAACACATTATGGACGCGGACTATTTCGAACGCATCGATGCCATCCACTATTCCCTCAGCCATGACGACGGCCAAGCGGTCAGCGACTTTAGCCGCGCCGATGTGGTTCTGGTGGGGATCTCCCGCACTTCGAAAACACCAACCTGCATGTATTTGGCCAATCGCGGGCTGAAGGCGGCGAATATTCCCATGGTGCCCGGCATTCCCCTGCCAGAAGAGATCCTGAATTTGAAGGATGTGCTGGTGGTCGGCCTGACCGCGTCGCCGGACCGTTTGGTGCAAATACGCCGCAATCGGCTGGAGTATTTGCACCAGGATGAAGATACCGATTATGTGGATATTCAGGCGGTTAAGGATGAAGTGATCAATGCCCGACGGCTGTTTGATCGCAAGGGCTGGCCAAAAATCGATGTCACCCGCCGTTCCATCGAGGAAACCGCCGCCGCCATCATTGGCTTGCACACCCAGCGCTTGGAATCGCTCACCGATGGCGAAGATGAATAAACAAGATTTATGAAAATTCGTCTTCATCCCAAGGAAAGGGGATATCCGGACAATTTCCCCCCGGCCGGGGGAGGACCGCCGCGTCCTTGATGGCCAGCCAGGGTTTCAACAGATCCCGATCGCGATGACGCCGAGCCCCTGGCCGCGCCGCCTCGGTACGTTCCAAGGTCAGGCAATAGAGCATGGCCGCCGGGCTATCGACGTCCTGGTTCAGGGCATAGGGTGCCAGATCTTCCACACCGGCGGCCATGGCGGCGATTTGAAATCGTTCCAAGGCTAGACCGGTGGGCCGGATCAACAGATATTGTTCAATTGTCGGCCCCTGATCCAAAATTGTCAGACGGCAGTCTTCTTGACCAGCGACAAAAACCGCAAACCGCTCGTCCTGGTCGGATAAAAGTTGCGTTGCCATGGCGGCCGCGCTTTTGCGCCCGGCCGCATTGGCGGAAAATCCGAAATACTCGAAATACTTGCTTTCCAGGGCCTCCACATAATCTTCGCCACGCTCGAACAGACGCCGTTCAATATAGCCCAATTGCTTGCCCAGCTCCTTGATGGCGGTATCGGTCAGACGCTCCACCTTCACATGCATATGGCTCATGGCCAGGTTATCTGTATCATCGCCCTGTTGGGCCAAAAGGGCATAATCGAGGGCAATCAAATGGGGCAGCAGTTGCTCAAATCCGGCGTCATCCAAGCGGCAATGGCTGGCCTTGAAGTTCGATAGGTCCAGATCCGGGGCCAGGCGTTGAATGTTCCGCCAACTGACCCGGTTCGACGTTCGCAGCCGGAAATGCTTGTTCAGGGAGGTTGGCAGTATGCCGTCGATCAGGAACATCAGGGCGGTATTCTGATCCCGGTGCTCTACCCTGGCCTGACCTTGGCTTGGCAACAATTGATCGGCGCTGACGAAAGGATACGGCTTCCCCATGGACCTAAATCGTTGGAAACTATCGATTAGACAATGACGTAGCAATAGATTGGTCAACCGCGCCCGGTCGGCCAGGTAGGGGTCCGACGGCAGGCGACGGGGCAGGGAAACAATATTGCTGCTGTCTGACATTAAGGTATTAATTCTCAATAGTTTAGTTGTAGTTCAATGATGTTAAATATGAATATAGTGATAAAACACCAGGAAACAACGCCATAATGGTAAAACGCGCACCTTTGGTACTTGCATCGAAAAGCATGGCTCGTCAGGCGATGCTCGCCGCCGCTGGCGTAGAATTTGTTGCCGCGCCAACTGATTTTGATGAAGCGCCCCTAAAACGTCGATATCTTGCCGCTGGAAAACCGCCCTCCGCCCTGGCTGCCGGATTGGCCGAAGCGAAGGCCAGGGCGGTGATCCCTCAAACCGCGGATGCAATCATGATCGGCGCCGACCAGGTTTTGATCTGTGATGGACAACTGTTCCATAAGGCACCGGACAGGGCCGGCGCCCGGTCAGTGCTGCGACGTTTATCGGGCTGCTGTCATGAATTGCATGTGGCGGTTTGCGTCCTCGGGCCCGGTGCGGTGGTCTGGTGTCATGAGAGCCTGGCCCGGCTATGGATGCGGCCGCTTTCAGACGACTTTATTGATCGTTATTTGGACCAGGTGGGCGGCGAAGTGTTATGGTCCGTGGGCTGCTATCAAATTGAGGGACTGGGCGTGCAATTGTTCGAACGCATCGAAGGGGACCATTTCACCATACAAGGCCTGCCCTTGCTGCCGTTGTTGGGTTATCTCCGCCGCGCGGGGCTGATGCCGGCATGACGTCCAATATCATTTCGGGCAAGGCCCGTCTGGCTGGTGTCGCCGGCTGGCCCATCGGGCATTCACGCTCGCCGCGGCTGCATAATTTCTGGCTGCGGCGCCATGGCATCGACGGCGCCTATCTGCCTTTGGCCATTGCACCAGAAAATTTCGCGGCAGCCATTCGTGCTTTGCCCAAACTTGGCTTTGCCGGCTGCAATGTCACCCTGCCCCACAAAGAGGCGGCCTTGGCCATTGTCGACCGGGCCGATCCCGCCGCCCGGCGCATGGGTGGTTTGAACACCATCGTGGTGGCCGAAGACGGCAGTCTGGATGGGTTTTCCACTGATGGCTTCGGCTTCCTCCAGGCCTTGGCCGATGGCGCGCCAAACCTGGACTTGAGCGCCGGCCCGGCGGTTTTGATCGGGGCGGGAGGCTCCGCCAAGGCGGTTGCCTTTGCCCTGTTGGATGCGGGCGTGCCGGAATTGATCATTCTCAACCGTACCGAGGCTAGAGCCGGGGCCCTGGCGGAAACCTTGGCGGATACCGGCCCTGGCGCCGTGACCATTGGCCCCTGGAAGGAACGGGCGGCGCGGCTGGCCTCGGCCAACCTGCTGGTCAACTGCACCACGCAAGGCATGCAAGGTCAGCCGGCCCTGGATCTGGCTTTGGACGATCTGCGGCAGGCGGCGGTGGTCATGGATGCGGTTTATACTCCGCTCCACACACCCCTGCTGGCGGCGGCCCTGGCGCGGGGCAACGTGATTGTCGATGGCCTGGGCATGCTGCTGCATCAGGCCCGGCCCGGCTTTGCCGCCTGGTTCGGCCCCGAGCCAGTGGTGGATAGGGACGTGCGGGACCACATGATGGCGGATTTGTAGGGGTTTATTCACATTGTTTATTCTTGGCCTAACAGGCTCCATCGGCATGGGTAAATCGGAGACCTCGAAAATGTTCCGCCGCCTCCACGTCCCGGTTTTCGATGCCGATGCGGCGGTGCATGAATTGCTCACGGTTGGCGGCCGCGCGGTGCGCCGGGTTGAGGCAGTCTTTCCCGGCGTCACCAAAAATGGCGCCGTGGACCGCCCCGCCCTGGGTGCGCGGGTGTTCGGCAAACGGGACGAGCTGCGCAAGCTGGAAGCCATCCTGCATCCCATGGTTGGTCAGATGCAGCGGGCTTTTCTGGGCGACGCCCAGGCCCGGCGCCTGCCCATGGTGGTGCTGGATATTCCCCTGCTGTTCGAGGGGCGGGGCGAAGAACGCTGTGATGCCACGGCCGTGGCCAGCGCGCCGGGTTTTTTGCAACGCCAAAGGGTTTTGGCCCGTCCCAACATGCCGGTTGAAAAATTTGAAAACATCCGCCGCCAGCAAGTCCCTGACGCGGTCAAGCGCCAGCGCGCCGATTTTATCTTGCCCACGGGTCTGGGCCGCCGTTTTACCCTCACGTATGTCGCCAAATTGATCGCTGCCCTGCAGGGCTGCACCGGCCACGCCTGGCCGCCCAAGGGCCGGCCCCACCGCCGCCCCACAAATCACCCCAGCCGGAGGCCCGTGCATGCGCGAAATCGTATTCGACACTGAAACCACGGGCCTGGACCCCGCCGCCGGTCACCGGGTGGTGGAGATTGGCTGCGTTGAATTGATCAACCACATGCCCACGGGCGAAACCCGCCAATGGTACATCAACCCGCAACGGGACATGCCGGAAGAGGCCTATAACGTGCATGGCCTGTCGGAAGCGTTCCTCTCCGACAAACCGCTGTTCGCGGCGGTGGTCGATGATTTCCTGGGCTTTGTTGACGGTGCGGTGCTGATCGCCCACAACGCAAATTTCGACATGCGGTTCCTAAACGCCGAGCTGGCCGCCCTGGACCGCCCCAATTTACCCAAAGACAAGGTGCTGGACACCATCGCCCTGGCCCGGCGCAAGATTTCCGGCGCGCAGTACAGTCTGGACGCCCTGTGCTGCCGTTTTCAGATTGATCTCTCGGCCCGGGAAAAACATGGTGCCTTGCTGGATGCGGAGTTACTGGCCGAAGTCTACCTGGAACTCATCGGCGGCCGCCAACCGGGCCTGGTCTTGGCCCACGACAGCGCGGAAAACACCGCCTCGGCGAAACCGGAGGACCGGAAAGCACGCCCGTCACGGCCCCACGCGCCATCGGCGGAAGAAGACGCGGCCCACCAAGCCTTCGTCGCGAAGATCAAAGATCCAATTTGGGACAAGTAGCTCAACAAGCTGCCGACTTCTTTTGCCGCCGCGCCCGGCATTAGACAAAGTCCGCGCCGCGAATTATACCTCCCATCAGTAATCCCTATAAAAACCCAGCATCGGTAAGGAGCCCACCCCATGGACGCGGTTACATTGAAACAGACATTGAAGGACGGCGGCCGGGTGTTCGGTTGCATGTTGTCGGCCATGGCCTCGACCCGGTTCGGTTCCGTGCTCAAGGGCAGCACCATCGATTATGCCATTATCGACAGCGAACACGGCTCCCGTGATCGAACCGAAATCCAACAGCTGTGCACAATGTTGCGCCAGGCCGATATCACGCCGGTGGTCCGCGTGCCGGTGCCAAAGGCCGAATGGGTCGCCATGGCCCTGGACGCTGGGGCCGCCGGCGTTCTGGTGCCATATTGCGAAACCGTGGCGGAGGTCGAAGCCGTCGTCGCAACGGCCAAATGGCACCCTCTTAAGGGCGAATATCTGCTTCGCGCGGTGCGCGAAAACGTCCTGCCCAGCGATGCCGCGCGGGACTATCTGGAAGGGCGGCACCGGGACAATTTTGTCATCATCGGGATCGAGAGCGAGCCGGGATATCAGAACCTCGACGCCATTCTGGCGGTTGGCTCCATTGACGGCGTATTCATTGGTCCGAACGATATGTCGACCTCCCTCGGCATACCGAACGACTACACCAACCCGCAATACATTGCCGTAGTCGAGGATATCATCAAACGTTGCGAAGCGGTGAATGTGCCGGTCATGGTTCACCAGCAAAACATCGCCGATTCAACCATGGCCATTGAACGGGGCGCCCGCTTCGTGCTGCACGCCACGGACAGTAATATCCTGCAGCGTGCCCTGCAGAGCGAATTCAATGCCTTGCGGGAAATTGCCGGTGGTGTCGCGGCGGCAACGCGCGATACGGTCGACGTCGTCTGATATTGACGCTGGTCCGGGTCTGTTCAGGACCCGTTGGCCGGTTCGCTGCCGCCGCTATTGGTAGATGCTTCCGCCATACTATCGGCGGAATCCTGGTACAAACCGGCAAAATCGATGGGTTCCAACAACAAGGGCGGGAAGCCGCCGTCGCGGGTGGCGTCGGCCACGATGCGGCGGGCGAAGGGGAATAAAAGGCGTGGGCATTCGATCAGGCAGACCGCTTTCAGGTTGCTTTCATCCACGTTGTGCAGGGTAAAGACACCCGCATACAAAACCTCCACCACGAAGGCCTTGAGATCGTTCTGTTCGGCGTGCGCCGTGATCCGCAATTCCACTTCGAACTGATTGGCGGTCAGGCCGCGAGCGCCCACATCGACCGAGACCTCGATCGTTGGCTGGCCGCCTTGATTGGCCAGGCTTTGCGGCGCTTCCGGGTTCTCAAAGGACAAATCCTTAACGTATTGAGCATGCACTTGAACATGCGGCGCGCTCGACGTCGCGCCGGCATCGCCGGCGCCGGAACCTATGGTGTCATCGGTCATGTTGGATTAATCTCTCGTTGCAGTAAGCGCTTAATTTCTGCCGGCTTGGCTATCACGTCTGCCACGGGGCAGCAAGGACCGCCGGCCTGGCCATTTCCGGCATAGCGGTTTATGGTTTGGTTTGATCCCCGCGGGGTGCTTCCAACGGCTCGGTGTTCCCATCATCGGCGTCAGGCACTACCTCCTCGAAATCCACATCGATGATGTCGTCGTCGGCGCCGGACTGTCCGGTGGGTGCCCGGTTGGCGAAGGTCTGGCCCTGAAACTGCCCGGTGGCAACAATATGGCTCGCCACCAGACGGCCCAGCATGGTGCGGATGGGCGGCAGCAGTAACAGGGCGCCCGCCAAATCCGTGACAAAGCCCGGCGTTAGCAGCAAGACGCCGGCGATCAACAGGCACAGGCCGTCGAAAACCTCGCGCAGGGGCATGCGCCCCTCGGCCATATGAGCCTGGGCCCGCGCCAACGTGGCTAGGCCCTGGCGGCGCAGCATATAGGTACCGCCCAGGGCGGTTCCCACCACGATGGCCAGGGTCCACCACAGGCCGATAAACCCGCCGATTTCTATGAATACGGCAATTTCGATCAACGGTATGGCGATAAACGCCACGAGAATGACAAAGCCCATGATTTATGCGACTTGCTCCTGTCTCCACCAAAGCCTATTTAATACCGTGTGGATGATGGCGCCATAGCAATTTCTTGCAGCAACATCGCTGGACAGTCCCAGGCACGGGCCGTAAGGTAGGATTACGCGCCAAGGGCGGGCCCTTTGATCGCCAGTAGCGGGCGGCGATCCTGTTGAATATCAGTGGGTCACGGTGCACATAAAGTGGGTTGGATGGATCAGCAAACGGTTCGATCCGACAAGTTCAACGACCCGACAGGACAGATGGAATACGGAATTCATGGGCGAGGGTCATTTTCTCGATATCATTTTTCTGGCCATGGTGGCGGGCTTCATTTTCTTTCGCTTGCGCGGCGTCTTGGGCCGGCGCACCGGCAACGAACGCCCCCCCGAACAACCCGATGACGGGAATACCGACGGAAGCGGCGACGATAATGTGGTCAACCTGCCGGACCGGGGTCATTACCAGCCGGATCCGGCCGACAGCGCCGAATCCGCTGAACGGGATGACGAGCGAGACGAGCCAGAAGATGTTGACGGCAAGGCCGAGGAAGAGGCCGCCCTGTGGGCCGAGGATTCCCCGGTCGGCGCCGGCCTGACCAATATTAAGCTGGCGGACCACAATTTTGATCCCGGCAGTTTTGCCGAGGGGGCCAAGGGCGCCTACGAGATGATCGTCGATGCCTTCGCCGCCGGCAATCGTGACGCCCTGCGCCCGTTGTTGAATGATCAGGTGTTTGATAATTTCACCGGCGCCATCGACGAGCGCGAGGATCAGGGCCATACCCTCGAAACCAAAATCGTTGCCATCAATGCGGCCGAGATCGTGGAAGCGGAGCTGAAAGGCAAAGTGGCCGAGGTTACGGTCAAGTTCGTCTCGGAAATGGTTTCCGTCAGCCGCGATGAAGATGGCGAGATGCTGCCTGATCAACCGGCGGGTACCCGGGAAGTGACGGACATCTGGACCTTTGCCCGTGATACCCGCAACCGGGATCCGAACTGGCAATTGATCGAAACCCACGGCGAGAATTGAACCGCCAACCGCACATGCAAAGAAGCTATTTGGTCATCTGGGCCGGTACATTGTTGCTGGCCCTGGGCGTCCTGCTGTGGTTTGCCACCAGGCCCGTCCCGCCCGTCCCTAAGGCCGCGGGCTTTCTCGCCGTGGCCTTCGCCGATTTGCCCGGTTGGCGTTCGGATAATCAAAGTGCTGCCCTTTCGGCCTTTCTCGAGAGCTGCCGAAAATTCGCTGCATGGCCCCAAGGCCGAACTTTGGGCGGCCAGGGCGCCATCGGCGGCACGGCCGGCGATTGGGCGGAGGTCTGCACCAAGGCGCGCGCGATACCTGTTGCCGGCCCGCGGCTGGCGCGGCGGTTTTTCGAAGCCCATTTCAAACCCCTCGCCGTCAGTTTTGCAGGCAGTTCAGCCGGGCTGTTCACGGGTTATTATGAACCATTGCTGCATGGCAGCCGGACCCGCGGCGGTCCTTATATCCATCCCTTGTATGGTTTGCCGGCGGACTTGGTCCGGGTCAATTTGGGTGAATTCAGCGAACGTTTGGCGGGCCGCCATATTGTCGGGCGCCTGGAAGGCCGGCGCCTGCGGCCCTATCCCGAACGGCGCCAAATAGAAGCCGGCGCCCTGGACGGCCAGGGCTTGCAAGTGGTCTATGTGGACGATCCGGTGGATGCCTTCTTTTTGCAGATCCAGGGCTCGGGGCGCGTGGCCCTGGCCGCGGGGGGAGAGATGCGCCTGGGCTATGCGGGCGGCAACGGGCGGCGCTATTACGCCATCGGGCGGGAGCTGATCAAGCGCGGCATTTTGAACAAGACCAATGTTTCCATGCAAAGCATCCGGGCCTGGCTGCATGCAAACCCCGAAGCTGGCCGGGCCGTCATGGAGCTGAACCCCTCATATGTATTTTTCCGCGAACTGACCGGGCCCGGCCCCATTGGCGCCCTGGGCGTGGCCCTGACGCCGGGCCGTTCCATCGCCGTTGACCGCAAGTTAATCCCCCTGGGCATTCCCATCTGGTTGCAGGCCAGCCGCCCGGACGGAGATCCCGACGCCGATGACAAACCGCTGAACCGCCTGGTCGTGGCCCAGGATACCGGCGGCGCCATCAAGGGCGGTGTGCGGGGTGATATGTTCTGGGGCCATGGGGCCGAGGCCGCCGCCATTGCCGGGCGCATGAAACATAGGGGATCCTGGTTTCTATTGCTGCCGAACGCGCTGGCGGATCGCCTCTAAGATGTTATAACCGGGCCATGGCAAATCAGAGTTCGAAAATGATCAATGTGGGCCTGTTCGCTACCTGTCTGGTGGATCTGTTCCGGCCCACGGTGGGCTTCGCGGCGGTGCGCCTGATCGAGGATGCGGGGGGCACCGTGCATGTTCCCGAACAAACCTGCTGCGGCCAACCGGCCTATAATTCCGGCGACAACCGTAATGCCCAGGCCATCGCCCGTACGGTGATCGAGAGCTTTGAAAATTTCGACTACGTCGTGGTGCCGTCGGGCTCCTGCGGCGGCATGATCGCTATCCACTATCCCGAACTGTTCACGGACGATCCGGAATGGGGCGGCCGGGCCCGCGCCCTGGCCGCCAAGACGTTCGAGCTGACCGCCTTTTTGGCCGACGTCATGAAGGTCACCACCTCGCGGGCCACCTATGACGGCACCGCCACCTACCATGATGCCTGCGCCGGTCTGCGCGAACTGGGTCTGCGGGATCAGCCGCGGGAGCTGTTGGCCGCGGTCGAGAATTTGGACGTGGTGGAGATGGCCGAGACGGAGGCCTGTTGCGGCTTTGGCGGCACCTTTTGTGTCAAGTATGGCGAAATATCCACCGATATCGTCTCGCGGAAAACCGCCAATGTGGTCAGAACCGGGGCCGATTTGCTGTTGGCCGGCGATTTGGGCTGTCTGTTGAACATCGCCGGGCGCCTGAAGCGGGAAGGCTCCTCGGTGCAGGTCCGCCACGTGGCTGAGGTTCTGGCCGGCATGACCGACGATGTGCCGGCCATTGGCGAAAGTCGCCAGAGCGGCGAAAGCGGCGGGGGCTAGGGTCATGGAATTCATGAAACCCGGCGCCTTCAAGGACAATGCCCGCACCGCCCTGGCGGACGACAACCTGCGCAGCGCCATGGCCATGCTGAACGCTGGCATGATCCCCAACCGCCAGGGCGCCGTCGACCGCCTGCCGGAATTCGACCTGCTCTCCCAACGGGGCCGGGAGTTGAAGGACCATGTGCTGGGTCATCTGGATTATTATCTCGAACGCTTTGAACGCAACTGCAAAGCCGCCGGCGGCCAGGTGCATTGGTGTTCGACGGCCGAGGATGCCCGCCAGGCGGTGTTGAAAATTTGCCGCTCCGTCGATGCCAAATTGGTAACCAAGGGCAAGTCCATGGTGGCCGAGGAAATCCACCTCAACCAGTTCCTTGAAAAACACGATATTGAGCCGGTGGAAACCGACCTGGGCGAATATATCATTCAATTGGCCGAAGAGCCGCCCTCTCACATCATCGGCCCGGCTATCCACAAGACCAAGGATCAGGTCTCCGATCTGTTCCTGAAACATCACGCCAAGCTGGGCCGTACCGAGCGGCAGACCGAGCCGCCGGCCATGGTCAACGAAGCGCGCGAAATACTACGGCAAAAATATTTCGATGCCGACGTGGGCATCACCGGGGCCAACTATCTGATTGCCGAGACCGGCAGCTCCATCATCGTCACCAACGAGGGCAACGGCGATCTGACCCAGACCCTGCCGAAAATCCATATCGTCATCACCTCCCTGGAAAAGGTGGTGCCCACGCTGGAGGATGCCACCACCTTCCTGCGCATTCTGGCCCGCTCCGCCACGGGGCAGGATTTTTCCGCCTATACCACCATATCCACCGGCCCCCGGCGGGATGGCGATCTTGACGGGCCCGGGGAATATCACGTCATCCTGCTGGACAACGGCCGCTCCGCCATGCTCGGCTCGGAAGTGCACGACATGCTGCGCTGCATCCGCTGTGGCGCCTGCATGAACCATTGCCCGGTCTACCAATCGGTCGGCGGCCATACTTATGGCACGGTCTATGTGGGACCCATGGGCGCCGTGCTCTCGCCGGCCTTGCTGGGCGTGGCCGAGACCAAGCATCTGCCCTGCGCCTCGACCCTGTGCGGGCGGTGCGAGGAAGTCTGCCCGGTCGCAATCCCCTTGCCCAAGCTGTTGCGGCAATGGCGCGCGCGCGCGTTCGAGGCCGGCGACACGCCGCAACTGGAACGCTGGGGATTATCCATCTGGGCTTTTTTCGCCCGGCGCCCCTGGCTCTACGGCATGGGCGCCCGCCTGGCCATGCGCGGCCTGGCCTGGCTGGGGCGCGAGCGCGGCCGGCTGCGGACATTGTGGTTCGTGGGCGGCTGGACGGGCGGCCGGGACCTGCCCGCGCCCGAGGGCCGGACGTTTCAGGAGCGCTGGCGCCAACAACAGCAACGGGAACAGCGCGGGGGAGGGGCCGGATGAGCCGGGATACCATTTTGGCCGCCATCCGCCAATCCCTGGGCCGGCCGGAACTAAGCACCGATGCCAAGCGCGGCTTGAACGAACATATCACCATGCACCGCGCCAATGTGATCCCGGACCGGGCCAAGGGCGCGCGGGCCGAACTGCTGCAACGGTTCCAGGAGATGGCCGAGGCGGTCTCTTGCACCGTTGAACATGTCTCGGACCAGGCGGCGGTGCCCGGCGCCGTGGCGGAATATCTGCGCGCCAACAATCTGCCCACCCAGCTCACCCTGGCGCCCGATGCCTGGCTGTCCGGCCTGGATTGGGAAAGCCAGAGCCTGCTGGAGACCAAATCGGGACATGCCAGCATTGACGACATGGTCTCCGTCACCCCCGCCTTTGCCGGCGTGGCGGAAACCGGCACCTTGGTGGCGCTGTCCGGCGCCGGTCATCCCACGACCCTGAATTTCGTGCCCGATTTTCACGTGGTCGCCCTGAAAACCTCGCAGGTGTTCGGCGCCTATGAGGAGGTTTGGGACCGCCTGCGCCAGGTCAACAAGCAGGGCCTTGGCTTCACCATGCCGCGCACGGTGAACATGATCACTGGGCCGTCGCGCACCGCAGATATCGCCCTGACCATCGAATTGGGTGCCCATGGCCCCCGCAGCCTGCATATCGTGCTGATCGATGACGAAAAAGAGTCCGGTTAAGGGCACGAAAAAAGCCCTTCTGGACGGCGATGCCTTGTTCGAAGCGGTCATGGAAAACGCGGTTTCCCTCAAGGGCCGCCCGGCAAAACCAGCTAGAAAACCGCGGAAAACGCCCTTACGGCCGGCGGCTTCCCAAAAACCGCCCCGCCCCGTATCCCGGGTACAACCAGCCCCGGCCGCGGGGAGGAAAACCCTGCCGCAACCCACCGGCGGCCTGGACAAACGCAGCGCCGAGCGCCTGCGCCGGGGCCAGATGAACATCGAGGCCCGCCTGGACCTGCACGGCCACACCCAGGCCGACGCCCACCGCGCCGCCCATGCCTTCATCGCCGCCTGCCACCGGGCCGGCCGCCGCTGTGTCCTGATAATCACCGGCAAGGGCGGCGTCCGTGACGATTTTGACGGCAGTTTCATGCCCGACCGGGATAGTGGCGTCCTGCGTCGTAACCTGCCCCGCTGGCTGGCCGAGGCGCCCATGCGCCCCTTGGTCTTGCGCCTCGAATCCGCCCGCCCCCAACATGGCGGCGACGGCGCGTACTATGTGCTGCTGCGGCGCAAGCGGTAATTTTGCGGCCCCCAACGACTCATAAATGGATTTCTTGACAGCCACGCGAACCAGGGCAAAATGACGGCGCAATAGGCGCCATCGGACATTTGCTGGAATTTAGGGGCTGGATTGTGGAGATTGGAATGGAGTTGCAGGGGTCGTGTCATTGTGGGGCCGTTGGTTTCACGGTAGAGAGTAACGCGCCGCAGCCCTATCAGCGTTGCTATTGTTCCATCTGCCGCAAGGCGGGCGGTGGGGGCGGGTTTGCCATCAATATTCTGGCTGACAACCGTACCTTGGCGGTTTCAGGCCGCGACAAGGTTTCCGAATACCGGGCCATGATCAATGGTGCGCCATCGAAACACCGGCGCTATTTTTGCTCCCAATGCGGCAGCCATTTATGGGCCTGGAATGAAAGCTGGCCCGATTTGCTGCATCCCCTGGCTTCGGTCATTGATACCCCGCTGCCCAAACCGGAACACTTCGTGGACATCATGCTGGACGGCGCGGCGCCTTGGGTTGCCCTGCATGACGGCGACAATGTAGAGCGCTTCCCTGAGTATCCGGACCAATCCATCGAGGATTGGCACAAGCGTCACGGCGTCTGGGTCGAATAGGCATGGCGGGGTCAAAGCGGGGCGGGGGGCTGACACCGTTTGGCCAGCGGGTCCGTGCCTTGCGCCGGGCCCGGGGGGTCAACCAGAAAGACATGGCGCGGGATCTGCAAATCTCCGCCGCCTATCTGTCCGCCCTGGAACGGGGCCAGCGGGGCCGGCCCTCGCCGGTGCTGGTGGATCAGATCTGCGGCTATTTTCATATCATCTGGGACGAGGCCGACGGCCTGCGCCGGCTGGCAAGGCTCAGCCATCCCCGGGTGGTGATCGACACCACCGCGTGCGGACCCGATGCCACCGAGCTGGCCAACCGTCTGGCCGAGGACATTAACGACCTGGCCCCAGAACAGGTCAAACAAATGCTCGCCGTGATCACGGCGGAAACCTGAGGAGCAAGCCAACGTGACGAATATCTTCCGCGACTATGGCCAGGCCGGCCTGGATGCCCAATACGACAACCGCATGAAAGTGCCCGACAGTCTGGAGATGTTGCGCGCCGGCACGGAACGGAGCGCCATGGCGCGGACGGAAATTTCCGGGCAGCTGAATGTTTCCTTTGGCCCGGCTGTCGAGGAAAGCCTGGACATCTTTCCCGCCGCGCCCGCTGCCATCTCTGGGCCGGCGCCGATCCAGGTGTTTATTCACGGCGGCTATTGGCGGAAGATGCACAAGGATGACTTTTCCTATGTGGCCCGCGCCTTTACGCCCCGGGGCTGTGCCACCGTGGTTATCAATTACGGCCTGATCCCCACCATTGACATGGACGAACTGGTGCGCCAATGCCGCGCCGCCCTGGCCTGGACCCACCGCAACGCAGCCGGTTTCGGCGGTGATCCGGAGCGAATTTTCATTTCCGGCCATTCCGCCGGCGGCCATCTGGTGGCCATGATGATGGCCACGGACTGGCCCCGCTTCGATGCGCAATCTCCCGCCTTGCCGGTGGATCTGGTCAAGGGCGGTTGCGGCATATCGGGGCTGTATGATTTGGAACCGATCCGCCTGTGTTTCCTGAACGAAGAGCTGAAGCTCGACCCCGAGACGGCCGCGCGCAACAGCCCCCTCGCCCTGGCGCCCGGCGGGCCCGGTTCTCTGTTGCTGGCGGTGGGGTCGGAAGAAGGCCCCGAATACCAGCGCCAATCGGAGGATCTGGCGGCGGCCTGGCGCCGGCACGGCATTGCCGTCGAGGTGGTGGTGCTGGCAGGTCAGAACCATTTCACCATCGTCGAACAGCTTGGCGACCCGGACGCGGCGCTAAGCCGCCTGATCCTTGATCAAATGGGGCAGGGGGCAGTGCCGTGAACAGGCCAAAAATTAGCCCAAAAGATTCCTTGATATAGCTATTTACAACACCAATTAATTAGACGTAACATAGTCAGGTCAGTATATATCGAAACGATATAATGCAAATCGAACGGTTTGAGGGCGGGATTCGTGCGTAAATACTTAACATCGGCCGCATAAATTTGGCCGAGCTTGTTGGAAGAGTAGAGGCCATGTCGGAGATGGATGATTTTCAGGTTCGCTTTTGGGGTGTCCGGGGCAGCATTTCGATCTCGGATGCAAAATCCATGCGCTATGGGGGCAACACCTCGTGCCTTGAAATTACCTGCGGCGGCCGGCGCCTGATATTCGATGCCGGCTCCGGCCTGCGTTATCTGGGCAACGAAATGATGGCCGAGTCCATGGCTGGAGGCGATGCCATCGACATGGACATATTTCTCACTCACACCCATTACGACCATATTTGCGGCATTCCGTTTTTCAAACCCTTCTTCCTGCCGGAAAACAAATTCCGTATGTGGGCCGGCCATCTGCTGCCCGACACCGATTTGCGTGGCGTCCTGTGCGCCCTGATGACCTCGCCCCTGTTCCCGGTGTCGTTGGAAATTTTCCAATCGAAAATCGAATTCCATGATTTCCTGGTCGGCGATGTTTTGAATTCCGGGCCGGATGTGGTGATCCGCACGGCCGCCCTGAACCACCCCGATGGCGCCGCGGGCTATCGTATCGAATTCGACGGCCGCTCGATCTGCTATCTGACCGACACGGAGCATGTGGTGGGGGAGTTGGACCAAACCATTCTTGAACTTATCGATGGTGCCGACATGGTGATTTACGATTCCACGTTCACCGAGGATGAATACAAGAACTGCGTTGGCTGGGGCCATTCCACCTGGGAGGCGGGTGCCGATTTGTGTGACGCCGCCGGGGTGCCGCAATTCGTCATTTTCCACCACGACCCGGATCACGACGACGAATTCATGGATCGGATTGCCGCCGCCGCCGAGGCCCGCCGCCCCGGGACCCTGGTGGCCCGTGAAGGCATGGTGCTCAGCCCGGCCCAACGCACGGAAGATGTCGCCGTCCCCCGACGCAAGGCCGCCTCGGCCGGGTAAGTTTTCGACAGCAAAGAACAATAATCGACGCTAGACTCCAAGGCCTTCGCATTTGCTCTAAGGCCTTCGTATTTGCCGGGAGGGATGGGATGCACAGGCGCAGTATGCGGTTGGGGCTGTTGACCGTGTTGGGGCTGGCCCGGCGCGGCTTTTTTATTCCCTATCGTTATGCCCATACCCTGCCCGACCCAGGCCGTATTCCCAGCTATCCTGTCCTGGAGGAAATCCTGGCGGCCGCGGCGCCGCGGTTTCTCGAACTGTTGGCGGCGATCGATGCCCTTGAAGGCGATTTAGCCGCCTTGGGTCAGGACCCGCCCCCCGCCCCGCGCTGGACCCAGGACTGGTTTCCCACCCTGGACGCGGCGGCGGCCTATGCCATCGTGCGCGGCCATAAACCAGGCCGTATTGTCGAGGTTGGATCGGGCCATTCCACCCGCTTCATGAAACGGGCGGTCGATGACGGCGGCCTGGACACCCGGATCACCGCCATCGATGTCCAGCCCAGCCGCTTCGTGGATAAGCTGGATGTGGAATTCCTTGCCACCACCTTGGGGGCGGTGGACAGCGCTGTATTTGCCCATCTGGGCGCAGGGGATATTCTGTTTATCGACAGCTCCCACATCCTGATGCCGGGCAGCGACGTGGACGAGTTGTTCAATCGGATCATGCCCGCATTGCCAAAAGGCACCCTGGTGCACATTCATGACATTTTCCTGCCCGACGACTATCCCATGATCTGGGATTGGCGCGGTTACAACGAACAACTGGGTGTGGCGCCGCTGCTGACCGGCGGCGCCTATGAGGTGCTGTTCGCCTCACATTACGTCACCACCCGCATGGTCGCGCAACTGGCGGCGTCCGCCGTGGCCCGTCTGCCGTCCGAGCCCGCCAGCCATCCCGCCAGCCTGTGGTTGCGCAAATGCTAGGCGGCAATTTAGTCGGAAGTTTGCGGGGCCTGCTCGATTTCCGGGGCGCCGAACTGCCGCCCCGGGTGCTGGCGGCGATTAAGGGCCACCAACTGCAAAGCGAGATCCTGATCGCCTGGGCCCAGTTGCTGGTGGGGGCTACCTGGTCGGTTTTGTATGCGGTGGCGCCCAAGACCGCCGCCGCATCGGCCCTGATCGAACCGGTTCCCCTGGCCCTGGGTTTCTACATGCTGTTTTCCGTCCTGCGCCTGGTCATGGCCTATCGCGGCTTTGCCGCTACTTGGTTCCTTTCCCTCTCGGTACTGGTGGACATGACCATATTGATGGCCCTGATCTGGAGTTTTCATATCCAGTATGAACAGCCAGCCGCCTTTTATCTCAAGGCGCCGACCCTGCTGTATGTGTTCATCTTTATTTCCCTGCGCGCCCTGTGCTTTTCGGCCGGCTTCGTGCTGCTTTCGGGTGGGGCGGCGGCCGTGGGCTGGCTGCTCATGCTGTACTACGCCATGTCGACCTCCACCGCGCCGGACATGGGCGTGACTCGTGATTACATCGCCTACATGACCTCGAACCTGATCCTGATCGGGGCGGAATTCGACAAGGTTATCGCCATTTTGCTGTCCACCGCCATCCTGGCCATCGCCCTGTGGCGGGCCCGGCGCTTGCTGGTGGATTCCGTGGTGGAAAGTCTGGCGCATCATGATCTGGAACGCTTCTTCGCGCCTGAGATCGCCCATCAGATCGTTTCCGCCGAACAGCGGATCGAGGCGGGCAGCGGCGAAATACGCCAGGCCGCCGTGCTGGAATGCGATATTCGCGGCTTCACGCCGTTGGCCATGGGCATGGATCCCGGTGCCCTGATGGCACTGTTGGCGGATTATCAGGGCCGCATGGTGGCGGTCATCCAGAACCATGGCGGCAGCATCGATAAATTCATGGGTGATGGCATCATGGCCACCTTTGGCGCCGCCCTGCCGACCGAGACCTATGCGGCGGATGCCCTGCGTTGTATCGAGGATCTGGGCCGGGCCGCCGACGATTGGCGGTCCCAGCGGGAAATGGATGGCCTAGTACCCCTTAACGTGGGTTTCTCCGTCGCCGCCGGGCCCTTGGTGTTCGGTGCCGTGGGTGATCGGGAACGCCTGGAATTCACCGTTATTGGTGAGCCGGTCAACCTGGCCGCCAAGCTGGAAAAGGCCAACAAGGCGGAGGTTGTCACCGCCCTGACCACGGCCCAGACCCTGGCCCTGGCCCAAGAGCAGGGCTACGAACCACCGGCGCCCCTGGAACAGCGCCCCGCCCGTCTGGTCGAAGGCACGGTTGAGCCCGTGGACCTGGTGGTTTTGCTGGCCTAATTTTTGTCTTCCAGCAGTTCCAGCCAGTTGCCGTCGGGATCTTCGATCATGGAAATGCGCACGCCGGGGCGGACCTCTCTGGGCGCGACGGGGACGGTATAGCCGGCGTCGGAAAACTTTGCCGTCATGGCGTCCAGGTCCTTCACCGTGATGGTCCAATAACGGATGCCGCTGGCCCCGCCGGGCCCACCCTGATTGTCGGCTTTTTCAGGCGGCTCGTCCCGCTCCACGATCTTCACCAAGGTGGTGCCGCACATCAACCGGCGCATGGTGCCGCCGCCGGGCATGGGGGTGTCGCGATAGAACTTCATGGCGACGTCGCCGTCCCGGACGACAATGCCGATGTCGATGGAATCCTTGGCAAGTTCAATGCCCATTATTGCGTTCCTTCATTGCCTACGGTTGGCCACACTGTATCAAAGATCGACGCTGCGTCTATCCAGGGCGCGCCGCCATTTTGTGGCGAACTGGCGATCCAGGACGATGGCGCTGTCGGGGGGAATGGCAAACCAGTCCTTGCGCGCCATCTCCCGCGCCAACTGCCCCGGCCCCCAGCCCGCGTAGCCGATGGCGAGGAAGCCCTGGGCCGGACCTTTACCCGTTGCCAGGTCGGATAGAATGCCCAGGCTCGAGGTGAGCGAGACTTTGCCGGTCACCGTGGTGGTGTTCGGTCCCCGGTAATCGCCGGAATGAATATAGGTCCAGCGGGTAGTGCGGACGGGGCCGCCGTATTGTATGCGGACAGGTGCCTGATCGGCGCCATCCTTGGCCAGCGGGCCCTGACCCAGCATGCGTTCCAGCACTTCGCCCGCCGGCTGGGTGGATATCAGGCGGTTGACGATGACGCCCTTGGTGCCATCGGCGCCATGGTGCAGGATCAGGATGACCGTCCGGGCGAAGCCGGGGTCGGGCATGGAGGGTGCGGCGACCAGCAGCCAGCCTGGCTGTCGGGTCAACGCCATCGGTCCCCCGGCCACCGTCAAAACAAGGACGATGGCCAATAACAGCTTTCCCATGCGGCGTGCGTTCATCCCCCCAGCCTATCACGACACGTGCGCGCCGCCGCCGATTTTGTAATTTTGCCCGTCACGGGTAAGATAGTCGGCAAGAGCATTTTCAATGCAGTCTGAACCACCCGCTCCGCCGGCCCGGTGATTCAACGAAAGTTGAAAACGCGCAAAAACAAAATTCGAGGAGATGTTGCCATGAGCTACGATCTGGTGGTTAAGAACGGTATGGTTATCGATGGCTCGGGCGGCGCCCGCTACCGGGGCGACATCGGGGTCAAGGACGGCAAAATCACGACCATCGGGCGCATCACCGCACCCGCCGACAATGTGGTCGATGCCGAGGGGCACGTGGTCACGCCCGGTTTCGTCGACGGCCACACCCACATGGACGCGCAGATCTTTTGGGACAGCCTTGGATCATGCAGTTGCTATCACGGGGTCACATCCGTTGTCATGGGCAATTGCGGCTTTACGCTGGCCCCCTGCCGGGAGGAGGAGGTCGACTACGTCTTCCGCAATCTGGAGCGGGCCGAGGATATCTCCCGCGACGCCATGCTGGCCGGCATCAAATGGCAATGGGAAACCTATCCCGAATATCTCGACGTTATCAACAAACTGCCCAAGGGCATGAACTATGCCGGCTACGTGGGCCATTCGGCCCTGCGCACCTATGTCATGGGCGAGCGGGCCTTTGACGAACAGGCCAGCGAAGACGATCTGGCCAAAATGGTCGCCAATGTGCAGGACGCGGTGCGCGCCGGCGCCATCGGTTTCTCCACCTCCCGCAGCCCGGCGCATTTAACCCCCGATGACCGCCCCGTGGCCTCCCGCACCGCCGATTTTTCCGAGGTCGCGGCCATCGTCAACGGCATGGGCGATCTGAACGCCGGCATTTTCCAATTGGCCATGGAGCGCGGCACGAACGAGGAACTGGCCGCATTCTACCAAAAGCTCATGGACTTATCGAAGGAAAGCGGCCGCCCGGTCACCTTCGGCAGCCTGAACCGGCGCTCTAATCCCGGCGCCTGGAAGGCCCTGTACGATATCATCGAACAAGGCAATCTGGATGGCGCCAACTGTTTCACCCAGGTGCATTCCCGCGAGATCAACGTGGTATTGTCGTTCGAAACCCAGTTGCCGTTCGACGACTGGCCGGTCTGGCGCGATATCCGCAAGCTGTCCCTGGAGGAACAAAAGGCGGCTCTGAGAAACCCGGAAACCAAGTGCAAACTGATCGCGGCAGCCCAGGGCGGCACCTCGAACAAAATGGTCACCGGCGGCGAGGCCCGCCCCCCCGAATGGGATTATTTCTACCTCATGGACAAGGCCTCCTGGCCCCACCGCACCTTGAAGGACATCGCGGCCGAGCGCGGCGTGGACCCGGTGGAGGCGATGATAGACATCGCCCTGGAGAACGATTTACAGGTCTTCTTCCGCCAGCCCATTTCGAACGAGGATGAAGACGCCGCCCTGGCCATCATGAAGCACCCGCGTTCGTGCGTCACATTCTCGGATAGCGGCGCCCACGTCAGCCAGATTATGGATAGCAGCCTGCAAACCCATCTGTTGAGCTATTGGGTGCGCGAACGCCAGGAATTCACCCTGGAACAGGCCGTCCGCATGATCACCTACGACACCGCAACCAACTGGGGCTTCCACGACCGCGGCCTGCTGCGCGAAGGCATGGCCGCCGACATCGTCGTCCTGGACCCGGACAAGGTCGCCCCCCGCCTGCCCACCGTGGAATACGACCTGCCGGCGGGCGCCCAACGCCTGAAACAAATGGCCGACGGCATCGCCGCCACCATCGTCAACGGCCAGGTCGTCCTGCGCGATAACGAGCCGACCGGCGCCTTGCCGGGGCAGTTGTTAAGGGGACCGTTGGGGCGGGGTTGAGAATGCGCAATTCCCACAGATTCCCTGCCAATTGCCGGGAGAAATTTCCCGACCCTTTTCGGGTATGAAACTCCCGAGGGGCGGGAAGCATGCGGCAGTCTCCGAAGGACTGTGATATCGCCTAGTGGAGCAGCCCAACGGCGGTGCGTCAAGTTTCGACCAGCGCGTATTGCGGCAGTTCCAGGTCACTGAGATCGCGCTTAAGCCAGTCGCTGGCGTCGGCCAGGTTTGTGCAGATCCGGTAGTCGAGAAAGAAATTCGCGTCGGCCGATCCGGCTGCCTGATAGAGCCGGCCGATGGCCAACGCCATCTGGTTGGGGCAGATCATGGCCGCCGACCGTTGCCTGTTTTCCTGGTATGATTTCCTGGTTTCGATGGCGACTTCGCGAATGTGTCTGAGAGTTTCGATATTCAGACCATGCAGCTCCGCCCGGTCTTCGAATATCACCAGGACGTCATAGTCAGGCCGAAATCCCGGATCTTTGGTTGCGGCCTTGAGATGGTGCAATATCTCGAGCGGATCAACTTCGCCGCTCAGGCGTCAAACCCGGAGGCGGCGGGCATCATCCATTTGATATTGTACCGGCATCCTCTCAACAATCATTTTTCAAAGGACGACAAAGTTCGGATGAATGGTAGTTCAATGCCGCCGTCGAAGGAATACGCGACAACTTCGGAACAAAGCGCGCAATAGGTGCGGCGGTGAACTACGGCGACGGTTTAGTTTTCTCGAACTCGATTTTGAGGCGATAGCCGAGCACGCGGGCATAATCCTCGACCGTCGCCAGACGTGGTGAGTTATCGGAGTTGACACTTTCCAAGCGGGAAATACTGCTCTTTCCGGCGCCCAGCAAATTTGCCATGTCATCTTGAGTAAAGCCCTAGGCCTTGCGCATGGCAATCATGTCGCGTTTCATCGCGTAGGCGGGGGCCAGTTCGTTATAAGCGGCTTTTACCTCTGGATTATGGAGCGCTTCATTTTTAAATGCTTTGAATGTCGGCCGCTGGTCAGCCATGTTTGGTAATCTCCTTCATGCGCCGGGGCGCCCTATTGGAACCTCACTTGGATTTCATGCCCGCGAAAGCGAAATTACGGCACCTCGCCCACCCCAACCTCGAGCCGCCTCCCGATTGCCGCAAATGCTGCGTCCATCTGATCCACCCGTGAGGCGTGGCGCAGGTCGAACAGGCGGTCCACCTGGGGGCTGTGCCAGGCCAGGCGGCGGGCGAGATCGGACTTTTTTAAACCTTGTTCAGCCATGGCTTGATAGAGCAGAACTTTCATGGCGGTTTGCGTTGGCAGGGTGACGCGCAGCTTGCCCCTTGAAGGCCGGGGAATGTCTTCCCGGTCGGCGATCCGGGAAGCGATAGCTTCTTCCAAAGCGTCCATGGCGTGCATCAGGGCATCGTCCTGGTCGTCGCCGAACGTCGTCAATTCCGGAAAATCCGGTGAAGTGGCGAGTAGGGTATCGTTATCATCCGGGATGAGTTTGATTGGGTATGAGAGCATCATCAATGTCCTGTCTATTTTAGACCGAGATCCTTCTTGATCTTGTTTGCCAGGCCCACACCCAGTTCCTTCCGGCTGCCGTGCATGGGCATTTGTGCTTTCCGATTGCCTAGCTATCACCGTCATATGGCCGCTGCCGCCTTTGTGTGTTTCGAAGGTACAGCCCTGCTTCCTAAGCCAGCGTTGAAGTTCTCTTGAATTCATTGCTCAACTATATAGGCCCAAACAGTTTTGTTGCAACACTTCTGTTGAGGCAACGTTGCCGCTACTGTCCCGACCTGTTAACTTGCACGGAACAACGAACAACAATCCCAACACCCATTCCGCGGAGGACACCGCCAGATGTCATGGCAGCCGGAACTTGATGAATTGAAACGCCGCGAAGCTTTCGCCGAGAAGCTGGGCGGCGAGATGCGGGTCAAACGGCAGAAGGACGGCGGGCGCTATACGGTGCGGGAGCGGATCGAGCTGCTGGTGGATGCGGGCAGTTTTCACGAATTGGGCAAGATCGCCGGCATGGCGCAATACGATGGCAACAATGACCTGGAAGACCTGGTGCCCTCCAACTTCGTCTTTGGCCGGGCCCGCCTGAACGGGCGCCAGGTGGTTGTCTGCGGCGATGATTTCACGGTGCGGGGCGGCTCGGCCGACGCCACCATCAAGGGCAAGCATCTGACTTGCGAGGCCATGGCGAACCAGTTGCAATTGCCCCTGGTGCGCCTGGTGGAGGGTTCGGGCGGCGGCGGATCTGTCAAGACCATCGAGACCACGGGGCGGTCCAATGTGCCGGGCGTGGTGGGTTGGGAAGTGGTGGTCGCGAACATGGGCGTGGTGCCCCGCGTCGCCCTGGGGCTGGGTTCGGTCGCGGGTTTGGGCGCGGCGCATCTGGCGGCCAGCCATTATTCGGTGATGATCAAGGACAAATCCGCCATGTTCGTGGCCGGGCCCCCCGTGGTCAACCGGATCGGGCAGAATTTGACCAAGAACGAGTTGGGCGGCTGGCAGATACAATTGCGCGCCGGCGCCGTGGATCACGCGGTCAACACGGAGGAGGAAGCCTTTGAGTGCGCCAAGCAGTTCCTCTCCTACCTGCCGCAATCGATCCATGAACTGCCGCCGCGGGTGGAGCCGACCGACGACCCGGAGCGCAAGGTGGACTGGCTGATCGACGCCATTCCCCGGGAGATTCGTAAAGTTTACAAGATGCGCCCCATCGTCAATGCCCTGGTGGATGACGGCAGCTTCTTTGAAATCGGCAAGGAATACGGCAAATCGGTGATCACCGGGCTGGCCCGCCTGGACGGCTGGCCGGTCGCCCTGATGGCCTCGAACCCCATGTCTTACGGCGGCTGCTGGACCGCCGATACCTGCCGCAAGGTGGAAAAATTCGTCGACATGGCCGAGACCTTCCATCTGCCCATCGTCAATCTGTCCGACTGCCCCGGCTTTCAGGTCGGGCTGGAGGCGGAACAAAGCGGCGTCATCAAGGAAGGCGTCCGCGTCATGAGCGCCATCTGGCAGACAACCGTGCCCTGGTGCACCATGATCATCCGCAATGTCTTCGGCGTGGCCGGCGCCGCCCACACCGTGGGGGACCGCTATTCCACCCGCTATGCCTGGCCCTCGGGCCGCTGGGGCTCACTGCCCTTGGAAGGCGGGATCGAGGCGGCCTACGCCGCCGATCTTGCCGCCGCCGAGGACCCGGATGCGAAATTGGCGGAGATCACCGAACGCCTGGAAAAACTGCGCTCGCCGTTCCGCTCGGCCGAGGCCTTCTGGATCGAGGAGATCATCGATCCCCGCGATACCCGCGCCCTGTTGTGCGATTTCGCCAACACATCGGCACCCCTGCGCAAGGTGGGCCCGTCCAGCCACGCCATGCGGCCTTGATCAAACAGCTTCGACGCCGACAGTGGCCTCGCCCTTGATGGTGATGCGGTGCATGACCCGGCGGTGGTCGAGGTAATCATCCAGGGCCATGTGCAACAGGCGACGGTTGTCCCAGATCGCCAGGCTTCCCACATCCCAGCGGATGCGGCAGGTAAATTTGGGCCGGGTGGCATGCGCCAGCAGATAGTCCAGCAGGGGCTTGCTTTCGGCTTCCGTCATGCCGTCGATGCGCCGGGTGGTCTGGGTATCGGATATATACAGCGCCCGGCGGCCGGTTTCCGGGTGCACGCGGATCAGGGGATGGATGGCGGGTTCCGCCGGTATTTCCCGCTGCGTCACTTTGTCCGCCATGCGGCGGGAGCGTGGCCGTTCCTTGTTATAGATGCTGTAGCTGCGCAGGCCGCCCAGCATGGCCCGCATGCCCTCCGATAGGGCATCATGGGCGTGATAAAGACTGGCGAACAGGGTATCGCCGCCCGCTGGGGGGTCCTCCCTGGCATACAGCATGGTCGCCATGGCCGGCGTCGGGGTGAAGATCTGATCCGCGTGCCAGTGGGCGCCGAAGCGGTTGCGCTCGCCGGCTTCCTTGACGATTTCGATGATCCCGGGATGCTCCGGCAATCCGGACAGATAGGGGTGCAGGTGAATTTCGCCCCACCGGGCGGCAAAATCGTGCAGCTGATCCGGGTCCAGATCCTGATCGCGAAAAACCAAAACCCCGTGTTCCAGCATGGCGTCACGGATGGCCGCAAAATCGTCGCCGCTCAGACGGGCGAGATCAACGCCGGTTACCTCGGCGCCGATGGTGCCCGACAGGACCTGGAACGCCAGGGTCATAGGGGCTTATTCCGCCCCGACGGCGACGGCCGCCGTCAGGGTGCCGCGCAAAAACAGCTTCACCGCGATTTCCGTGCGCTGCTTGATCAAGGCGGGGCCGGGCGGCGGGGATGCGGTGGCCAGGCATTGGATATAGATCGGCCCCAACAGCGAGGTGAGAAAGCTGCCGGCGGCCAATTCGGCGTCGCCATGCAGCGTAATGACGCCGCGTTCCTGGGCCTTGATGAGGTACTGTGTCAGAATTTCGACCATTACGCGGGGGCCCTGATCAAAGAATTCCTGGCCAATTTCCGGGAACTGGTTGGCCTGGCCGATTAAAATGCGCAGCAGGGCCATGGCCTCGGGGTCGAAAATCATGGTGAGGAAGTTTTCACCCAGTTCCCTCAGGGCCTGGTCAATGGGGCGTGAGGGGGCCAGAACCGTGGAGGTTTCAAGGCTTTCGCCGCCCACCACTTCTGGCCGCTTGCTGGCGCACATGGCCAGCATCACCTTGGCGAACAGATTTTCCTTGGATTGGAAGTGAAAATACACCGTACGCTTGGAAACCCCGGCCTTGGCCGCGATCCGGTCCATGGAGGCGCCGTCAAAGCCATGGCGCAGAAAAACCACGCGGGCAGCCTCCACGATGGCCGCGTTCTTAACCTCGCCCCGGCTCAATTTCTGGGCCGCGGCGCCGGTTGGCACGGAAATAGGGCCATTGTCCCGGTTCAAAAATTAATCTCCAAAAAAACTACACGGTATAGTTTACATTCGCATTGAGGCACCCTATCTACACTCAGCAGTGTACTTTTAATATGGTTAGGTTTCAATTGTATTAAAGATTCGGTCAAGTTCGGATTGGGGCAAATTCGGGTCGGGGAAGGAAACGAGATGAGCAAGGCAATAGAAGGTTGGTCGGGGGACGGTTGGTCGGTGGCGTATGGTCAACTCATCGTTAAATGGCGCTGGATGGTCATTTTGCTGAGTGTTCTGGCGGCCGTTGGGCTGGGTACCGGTGGGCGGAAACTGGCCTTTACATCCGATTAACGGGTTTTTTTCTCCGACCAGAACCCGCAATTGCAGGCTTATGAGCGTCTGCAGAACGTCTATTCCCGAACCGACAACATTCTCTTTGTCCTGAAGCCCGACGAGGGCACGATTTTCACGCCGGAATGGCTGGCCGTGGTGCAAAAACTGACGGAAGCTTCCTGGCAGATCCCCTATTCCAGCCGGGTCGATTCCATCACCAACTTCCAAAACACCGAGGCCCAGGGCGACGACCTGATCGTGGCGGACCTGGTCGAAAGCATCGAGGGCCTGACGCCGGCCCTGTTGGCGAAGATCGAGGCCATCGCCCAGAGCGAACCCGCCCTGGCCCGGCGCCTGATCTCAGCAGACAGCAAGACCACCGGCATTAATGTCACCCTGCAATTGCCCGTGGACGACCAGTTCGCCCTGACCGAGGCGGTGGAATTCGCCGAAGCCATGGCCGCCCGGCTGGAGGCTGAAATCCCCAATCTGGAAGTTGCCATCACCGGGCGTTCGCCCTTGAGTAATTCCTTCCCCCGCGCCTCCATCAAGGACATGTCATTGCTGATGCCCATTATGTTCGCCATCATCGTGGTGGCCCTGATCGGTTTCCTGCGCTCGTTCTGGGGTACGGCGGCGACCCTGATGGTGATCATATTGTCGGTCATTACGGCCATGGGCGCCGCCGGGTTCATGGGTGTGAAGCTGACCCCGCCGGCGGCCATCGCACCGATCATCATCCTGACCACCGCCATTGCCGACTGCGTGCATATCCTGATCACGATGTTGCACGAAATGCGCCAGGGATTGAGCCGCCGGGAGGCGGTGGTGGAAAGCCTGCGGATCAACATACAGCCGGTATTCCTAACCTCCCTGACCACCGCCATCGGCTTTCTAAGCCATAATTTCTCGGACTCACCGCCTTTCCATGACCTGGGCAACATCGCCGCCGTCGGCGTAGTCGCGGCCTGGGTCCTGGCCATGACCTTCCTGCCGGCCCTGATCGCCCTGGAGCCCCTAAGGGTCAAGGCGGTCGACAACGGCGGTTCCGCCGTCATGGCCCGGTTGGGCGACTTCGTGATCGCCAGGCGCACGCCGCTGCTGGCGGTGATGGGGGTCATCGTCGTGGTCTTCATCGCGCAGATCCCGCGCATCGAACTGGACGACCGGTTCGTGGAATATTTCGATCACAGCATCCCCTTCCGGGTGGACAGTGATTTCGCCCGCGAGAACCTGACCGGTATCTATGATGTGGAATTCTCCGTTACCGCCGGCGAAACTGGCGGTATCTCCAATCCGCAATACCTGGCCGATCTGGAAAAGTTCGCCGTCTGGCTGCGGACCCAGCCGGGCGTGGTGTATGTCAATGTCATCACGGACGTGATGAAACGTCTGAGCAAGTCCATGCATGGGGACGACGAAA